>NZ_CP048222.1:7369382-7692196 GCF_010119975.1 Rhodocytophaga rosea | reverse complement strand
CTTGGCAGAGGCTTCTTCCCCGATGGATTCAAAGACTTGTTCCAACCTGGTAACTTGCTCTTTTGTCTGAGCCAGATGTGTTTCAAAGGCTTTTAACAAAGGTGCAGAGGTAGTTGCTTTAGCTAATGTGGGCATATTTTTGACCAGGTGACTTTCTGCCCAGTAAATATCTTTGAGTTCTTCGATGAAAAGTTCTTTCAAAGCACTTTCCTCGGAAGAATCACTTTGAGCGGCGGCCGCTGATTTAGTAGTTGACATAGTGGTTTGTTATAGGTTAAGTGTAGATATACGCTTGATGGGAACAATGGTTTGAATAATTAAGCTGTAATCTATTGTACTCTTTCATTAATGATAGATGGAATGGGAGTAAAAATTTATATCAATTGTGGCCTTACTCCAAAGGCTGATTAATTTAATTCCCCCTTTCTTTTTACTTAAGAAGATCAGGATATTAAATCTGCACACTTTTTACACTCCATTTTTAAGTGGGAACTCATCTTATTTCTATTGGTTTAGTTTGAAACCTTTAGGATGAGAAACATTGAACTTCTAACATTCCGGGCATAAAAGACTCATATAAACCACTGTTAACCCTGATAATTGCTACTTCGACTACATTTTTGACTATTGCGGCTACAGTGTTGTCTTCTGTAATGCAGAACTTTGTCCTATAAAAAGAACAAATATGAAAAGCGCAATAGAAGATAAAGTTATCGTAATTACCGGTGCCAGCAGCGGCATTGGGGAAGCAATGGCAGACCTGTTAGCTGCCCATGGTGCCAAAGTGGTACTTGGTGCACGCAGAACTGAGCGTTTAAAGGCGATAACAGATCGTATTAGGAAAAATGGCGGGCAAGCAGCCTATATGGAGATGGACGTAACTCTGCGGAATGATTTAGTAAACCTTATCGCATTGGCCATTGAAACATTTGGCAGGTTGGATGTGATGATTAACAACGCAGGTATCAGCCAGCTATACCGGATGGAAGAGTTAGACCTTGATGGATGGGAACAAATGATCGATGTAAATCTGAGAGGTACCCTCTACGGCATTGCAGCAGCCCTGCCCATATTTAAAAAACAAGCCTCAGGCCACTTCATCAACATTATATCCACGGCCGGTATCAGTATCGTCCCAACCATGGGGGTGTATGCAGCCACAAAAAATGCGGTACGCACCATTAGTGAAGCGTTGCGGCAAGAATCAGAAGGCCGTTGGCGTGTTACTGGAATCTCACCAGGATATGTGAATACGGAATTTGTAAGCAACATCAAAAACGAAAGCCTTAGAACAACTATTCAAAAACAAGCTGATCAGATTGCCATTCCGGCAAGCGCCATCGCAGGGGCGGTCGCTTATGCCATTGAACAGCCAGACAAGGTGGATGTGGGCGATATTGTAATTCGACCCACTGCTCAAAACTGATACGATCTTTTATATATTTATAGTAAAGTAGCGAGTAAACAATCATGAAGCAGAACACTGATGTTAGATTAACCTTTAGCAGTATCGCTGATCTGATGCAAGAGCTTGGTCTACCGGCACCGCTGCATCCGTTGATCACCTTGATCGATTACGATAAACAGCCAATTGATCTTACCCAGGCCGGACATTGGTTTGAGCTTGATTTCTACAAGATATCTTTTAAAAAAAGTTTTAATGGTAGTGTCAAGTATGGCCCCAGACAATATGATTTCAAAAACGGTGGTCTGGCTTTCTTAGCCCCTCACCAGCCGGTACAACTTTCAGGCGATCCTTGCGACCATGAAGGATACACCCTGTTTTTTCATCCTGACTTGTTAGACCATCATGGGCTGGCACAATCCATTCATGGCTATGGCTTTTTTTCCTATGCGGTAACTGAAGCCTTATTTCTTTCCGAAAAAGAAAAAGATGTGGTTGCCTTACTTTTCCGGGCAATGGCAACGGAACTGGAAAATAATATTGATTCATTCAGTCAACAAGTGCTAGTTTCGCAGCTAGAATTGCTGCTTACTCATAGCAACCGATTTTATAACCGGCAGTTTATCACCCGCAAGGGGGTATATCATGAGCTGATCAACCGCATGAACCTGTATCTCAATGATCGATTAGATAACCAGGATGGGTTAGTGAGCGGCTTACCTTCTCCACAAGAGGTAGCCGGGCAGTTGCAGGTCTCCCAACGATATCTTTCAGATATACTCCGCTCGCTCACAGGTAAAACTACCCAACAGCATATACATTTGTTGCTAGTAGAAAAAGCAAAAGTTTTGCTCAACCAGACCACCCTAACTACCGCTGAGATAGCCTATGGGTTAGGTTTTGAGCATCCCCAATCGTTTAATAAATTGTTCAAGCAAAAGACAAAGTTGTCTCCTACTGAGTTTAGGCGAGGGAGCTTTTCTAAAACCGATGATTAAAGGTAGATTGAACAAAACCATAGGTTAAGGATCTTCTTCTAAACAAACAGGTTGACAGAAATACTGGGTTTGCCCCGAAATAATGGACACTAAGTTAAGTGTAATTGTAAGATAGTCTATGTCAGGACTGATCTCCTCCCAAATAATCATACATTGCTTAAGTAATGCTAAATCCCCCTTTCCTGAAACTTTTGTATGGGCAAGAGGGGAAGTAAATTCATGAAATACAAATTGGGAATACAAATTTTACCCTCATGTATAAGAGGATATTAAAATAGGCAATTTTGTCAATCTATTACAGGGCAAAACCTTGAGTAAAGTCCTATAAATTGGTATAAGAATCTGATTACAAACCTTTGATGAGACTCTAACTTTTGTTATATTGTATCTGTAACTGATTAGCTGATAGAATTTTAATGAAAGCTCAAGCCTATATTGAGCTCCTACAACCAAGCTTGCAGGATGCTCCCAGATTATCTATTTTAAAAAGTAAATATAACCGTGTAGCCATCCGCTTAAATGGCTTCTATCAGATTCTCTCCGGGCAGCAAATCCGGGAAGGACTAACCAAACTAAAGTACTTCCAGCAAGAAATAAATACCTACACAAAATTTTAACCTGGGCAAACGGATCCAAGTAGACCTAAGCGCAAAACTTATCGCAGTTCGGCTTGTGGTCCATAGCCCGCTTCGAATCTCATGGCTAGGTATCAACTTTTTAGGCTACTCCAACTCGAAAGAGAGGATAATACAGAATTAAGCAATTTAAAAAGCCGCTATAATCGGCTTGCTTCTCACATTAATGAGCAATGGCCTACTTTAACAATTATTGAAAGAATGCAGCTAAGTGCAGAGATGATCAACTTAGAAGATCAGATTCTAGCATATATTAGAGTCAATAAATAAATTGACCTCCTCCCTTAAAACAAGGCATATTATGAGTGAATTAAATGGGCATGATTTTTAACTTAGAAATATATTCTAAAACATACTCATAGCTCTTGATTGAATTACAAATCTACTATCATTGAGCTCTTAACTCTGTATCCATTTTTAAAGGAAGACCATGAAAATACAATTGATAAATGGGGCTTAATACAGCCGCCCATCGTTAACTTCCCATATCAATGGCCTTAAGTTAATGGGAATGATCGAGCGTTCACTGCCTTACTTTATTTTGTAACTAATAGTTGACGCAGTGCTTTGTTGAACCCAATAGGTTGTTCGATCATAGGGAAATGTCCTGCACTGTCTATAGTTACAATTCGGTATCCATGCCTACAATATTTCTTCAAACTATCTTCGTCATAAGGCGTATTGGTGCTCATAATAAACTTCATTTCAAAGGGTAGGGTTTGCAGCTTACGCTTTGCCTCGGCCGCTTTTGGGTATAGGTTCATTAGTGTTGGTACAGCAATGTTAGGATCAGCCTGTTTGTAGCTATTAACGATCCGATGCACGACAGCGCTGTCTTTTGAAACGGTAAAGGCTCTTGCCATGCTTTCGGCCATTGCCGGGTAATTGGCCATAAATTCCGTTATAAAAGGCGGCATTCCTTTTTTATCTTCTTCTGTAATAATCATACCTACGTTCTTAAGATTATCTACCCCAATAATCCCGTATCCGTTCGGTGAAGTAGCAGGCTATATCTGTAATTGAGGTGATGAATTAATTTTTTTCCAAAAGGAAGGCAGTAGTTCTTTAAGTTGGTTGATAGGCTGGTTAGGCAATCTTTGCAAGACATCTTGTAAATAGTCATGGGCATTAATGCCTTGCAGTTTACAACTGCCAAGCAGGCTGTAGACAATAGCCGCCCGTTGTGCTCCGGCATGAGAACCAGCAAAGAGATAATTTTTGCGTCCAAGAGCCACAGGCCGAATAGCGTTCTCCACCGGATTGTTATCTATTTCTAGTCTACCATCTTCTAAATACAAATAGATCTTATTGTAGCGGGCTACAAGGTAGTAGATCGCTTTGCCAATGGCACTTTTGGGAAGTACTTTACTGTGCTCTGCTACTAACCATTCTCCAAGCAGATCCATTACCGGACGAGCTTTTTGCTGGCGCAATAAATAACGATCTGCTGTAGAGAGGTTTTTCTCCCGGGCTTCTCTTTCTACCGCATATAGCTGCTGAATCCAGAGCAGTACTTTTTCTGCCCTTGCTTTGTCGTTATCCAAAGCATGCTCAAAATATCTGCGGGCATGGGCCATACAACCCACTAATACGATATCTTCTCTTGTTTCGAACTGATCATAAGCGACATAGCCATCTGTTTGCAGATAGCCTTTGTAGTTTTTTAGCAGTTTAGCCGGTCCATCTTTGCCTCTGCCGGGTTGGTACTCAAACAGCACCAGTCTCTCTTCGGGTGAGTAATACACCCAATGGTAGCCTTGGTGGGTATCTCCCTTCTTTTGCTTATCTAAGACAGCGATAGGTGTCTCATCTGCTTGCAGATAAGTAGAAGCAAGGATGTGTAAGCGCAAGGCTTGATAGAGTGGTTCTAGTAAGGCGCAAGCCCCTTCAAACCAGCCATCCAAACTGGAGGCAGGAATTTTCATGCCCAACTGCTCATAGCGCTGTGCCTGCCGGTAGAAAGGCAGATGAGAGACAAACTTATCTGCAATAATTTGGGAGAGCAAACCTGCCCCGGGCATACCTTTTTCTATCGGGCGTGCAGGTAAAACAGCTATATGAAAAGTCTCCTCCTTGCTCACATAACGGGGGCGGATGTAGCGGCGGACAAACAGGGAAGCCGGTTTTAAATCTAACTCCTCGGTGATTTCTTCACCGATTTTGCGCATACCTGATACATCTTCTTTGGGTTGTAAGATCACATCAATGCGTGGCAGATGTGTAGGAAAACCGCCACGAATGGCTTTTTTAGCTATTTGTTTGACTGCCCGCTCATAACTGATGGTCTGCTTGACCACTACAGCAGGTTCACTGCTTGAGGAAATTAACTCTAGACTCAGTTGTGCAGTATTAACTTGTGGCACAAAACGTTCCCTTTTACTACCAAAGATAAGCCGTTTGAGTTCTTTGATTTCCTCTCGCAATTGCTCATTCTCCTCTAATAAGGCTTGTTGCTGGACAGTAGATAACAGGGGCGTAGCAGACATATCAATCCTACTTGATCTCTACAAGATAAATCTTGCTGCTGTAGCTGTCAAGCAGGTGTAGCTGTTTTTTCTACAGGACCCCATAGCGTTTATGCCTTTGTTTGACCTCCACCTCCACCCCTTCAATCAATAAACACAATTCGCTGTAAGATAAACTATACTGCCCACTTTTGGGCAGGTGAAAAGTGCCTGCTTCCAAACGCTTATAGTATAATACAAAGCCTGCTTTCTCCCACACTAGTAGTTTAATCTTATCTCTGCTTTTACCTATGAAAATATACACATCCCCTGACAAGACATCTTTACCCATATCTGTAGAAACAATTCCACTTAAGGCATCAAAACTTTTACGCATATCCACTGCCTGCCCATAGAGAAAGAATCTTTGCGAGGCTGTTAACGCGAACATGAAGTGAGTAACTCGTGTAGGTAACTGACCGGAATCAGGGAGGAGAAACGGATGATTGTTCCAGAGGGTAAAGCCACTTCCATAGGGCTTATAGTAGCTTGAGAGGTGGGTAATTGAATAAATCCTGTGCTTGCAGCAGGTGTGGGTTGAGTTGATCCATGCACCTTCCGGTACCTACTCACCCAATAGGGCATAATATGTAGCGCAAATCCATGTCTTTGGCCAAACTCTTTTTGGCTGATGCCGCTTGCTAGCCACTCTGCTACCAGCGGAAACATTTCCTTTTGGGTTCTGATTTGTGTCATTGTTTTTTCTCCTAAAGTTAGGAAAGCTGCTCATCACAAATCAAGGCTGTTTTACCGGGTGCATACATAATCCCAATTACTTTCTGCGAATTGGCAGCCACCTCCAGCGCAATTTCACCCCCCATAGAGTGGGCAATCAGAATCACATTCTTTAGATGTTCCTTGTTGATAACCATTGTTATATCTCTGGCAAAACTTTCTATTGTCCAGTTCTTGCGATTCTTACCAGACCTGCCGCAGCCTGCCAAGTCAAAGAGCACTAAACGGTAGGATTGGGAAAATTCGCCTTCCTGGTTTTGCCAGTAAGTATGATCCAGGTTCCAGCCATGAATAAAGAATAGGGTGGTATCTCCTTTACCTTTTACAATATAGTTGAGTCTTACTTTTTCATATGCTTGTGGATCATAATGAAAAGGGTCAAACTGATTTACTTCTTTTGGCTTGTTACTTTTACAGGAAGTAATTAGTAATAAGAGTAAAAATAGTTTGTACATATGTTAATTTTAGAATACTACCCTTTATGACATACAATATCTGTAAACACTAGGTGGCCGATATTGCTTGACCACTCTCCCTCAAGAGCGTGTATGTAGCAAAATTAAGAAACTATATGCTTCCTAGATAAAATGTAACTTGCTTAGAAAGGGGTTCCATAAAGTTATTATAAGTATAAATATAATAAATAGACATACATTCAGGTATTATCAAATCCCCATTTGCTGAAACTACTAATGTGTCTGATTTATTGGGAGTAAGGCAGTTTACTTCACAGGTAGGAGCAGTATTTGGCGCAAATCCAACATGGCTCCTTTCTCAGATTTTGAACCGGATCTAAAAACCATTTTTTGGAGATTGGCCGATAATGTGATGGTTCCCACTTTTTCCTTCTTGTAGGTAAACCATGACCCAGTTTTGCCTATCTTCCCCTTTAGCTTTTGATTACCTACTTCAAAAACAAATGACTTGCCAGCTTCGGCATCTGAAACAGACCAGTCCAGGTACACATCATACCGGCTTTTTTTTCCTACCTGCACATTCCATTCCGTTTGGTCTTCTGTATTAAACCAACCAAAAGCTTTCCATTCAGGCATAAATTTAATGTTTGGTCCTATAGCTTTTGCCTTGGATGCAGATAAAATTAAAAACCCATCTATTGAAGGTTGAATCACTTCAGGTTGATTAATCGTATCTCTAAGAATCTTAAAATCTGCCGGAAGCAGGTCATGGACAGCCGTCATTATTATATTTTCAATCTCTTCTCCAAAGGGGGATGGTTTATCATAAAAATACATGCTTGTTTCAGCTTCATACCCTCCTTCCTTAATAACCCGTTTGGAAGCTATGTAGCACGGTACATCATTGGCGTATGCGTTAACCCACAATTTATCAGCCCCGAGTTCATTTTTGAGCCTGATTGAGTAGTCCACAACTACTTCACCGGCCAGGTTAATCATGGCCAGTTGATTTTCAAAAGTCCATGTTTGCACGGGGTATTTCTGAACTGCGGGAACGGCTTCTCCTCTGGCTATTCGATCAAGTGCAAGGCGGGCGTAATACCCTTTAACTGATTTATCCTCGGCCTGTTTAATCAATTCCTCAACAGTAGGTACATGGGCAAAGGGAAGTTCAATCCACTTTATACGGCCTGATGGTGGCGAAGTTAGCGGTTGCAATTGTGCGCTCAACAGCTTGTTCACATTATCTGAAATCTCCTGACCGTGTAGCTTGATATGTTCAAGCTGGCCACGGGGTTCTGGATTAGCATCGGCGCCGCAACCAATAGAAACCATCGCAACAGCACCCGGGTGATTTGCTTCTATCAAACGTTGTGCTTCACTCATCCAATCCCCATGAATTTCGTTCACACTGCCTTCCAAGGTAGTCCCATGACAGGCGTAGTTTACCAAAATTGCCCTGAGTTTGCCGTTAAGATCTGTAACCCTAAGTAAAGGAAGGGAGGGATCAACTGGTCCACCTGCTGTGCGGCGGTTGCGGGCAAATCCTGCCTGTCCCTGACCCCAGGCAACGAATGCCTGTTTTCTGTTTTTCAGCGCAGCTAAAGCGACTTCTTTTAGCTTCTGGCTAAGCTGGTCGGTATACTGTGAAATATGTATTAATTGATCTAGTTGCAAAAGAGAGTCGCTAAAGGTGGCGCCCCTGTATTGAAGTATGTTTAGCAGATTTCCAACTTCAGGTCCTCCATGGGTATGTGATGCACAAATAACAAGTTGGGCAGCCTCAACACCTGTTTCTTTGGAAAGTTGATCCACTAATTTTTCTCTTATCTGCCCAGGAATTCCAATCAGATCTACGGTAATAAAAATGGATGGACGCTGGGCATCACTGCCAAAAGCCAGTGCCTTTGCTTTCAGTCTATGAATGATTCCTTCCGACTCTGCTTTTTTTCTGCTTCCATAGCCGGCTAGGCGTATGGGAGTTTGGGGAGTTATATCAATTTGTGCAACCCCTACCTGCATGGTACTGTTATCTTTTTTGGCGTTTTGAGAAAATAAAAAACTATGGCAAACCAAAAGAGTAACAATAATAAACACACTGGAAAAGGCTGTGGACATTTTTTTAGATTTGATTTTAGGCCAAGATATCATACCTGCGATAAGTTTACTAAAGCGTTGAGAACTGTTTGGGTAAATTTGATAAAATAACAAGCAAAATTACTAATGATAAAGGCAGAATGAACCGCTACGCTTACAGCATTACCATAGGTTATTGATCAATTAAGATATGAATGCCGCCTCCGGTTTATCCTTATCAATGTATAAACTTCACACCTCCATTTTTCATTGCTGAATATTGTGAGAAACATACAATATTATGAGGCAATGATACTAGCTATGGCAATGCCTTTTGTCTTAAAATGATAATGCATCTTTTAAAAGACTCATTCTATGATTAGTTGTTTTGACGAAGAAAAGCAAGTAAATCCGCCATATCCTGGTGACTAATACTTTTTTCTAAACCTGCAGGCATCGCAGATATGTTTAGTGTGTTCAATGATTTAATATCAGAACGTGGAATCATTTTTTCCACCCCTCCTACGTTCTTAAGCTGTATGGCAGCAGGCGTTTCGCTGGTTATGATTCCCTGTATGGATTCTCCACTAGTTAGCTCAACTACCCACAGTTCATAATTAGCAGCAATGGAGAGATTGGGAGCCAAAATGTTGGCCATAATCCCTTCTGGCTGCCATTTACTCACCGTACCCAGATCGGGTCCAAAAGAATTCCCATTTTCGCCTTTAAATTGATGGCAAAGAGCACAGTTTTGTGTAAATACTATCTTTCCTTTAACTGAATTTCCCTGTAATTGTAAGGCTTTCTGATATTCCTTATGGACCTTCTGCTCATCATTGTGGGCAAAAATTGAACGGGCACGTTTACGAAGTTTATCATCCCCTTGCGTCATCAGTTGCACTCCCTGTAAAAAATTGATGCTTGCCTTTTGAATCTTACCCGATTCAATAGCATCTAGTAGAATGCTTACCCGCTCTGGTGATGTCAGGAAGGTATTGATGCCAGCATCCTTTACTTCAGGGGTAAGAACAGGCCATTGTTGTAAAACATACTGATTCACCACATTTTCAGGTATAAGGCTAAGTGTATGTAAAGCGGCCAATTGAACTGATGAATGCTCCTGTGGAATAATTAATTTTTTTAACATTTCTACATGGGCAACAGGATTGGCAGCAGAGAGAAAATTGATTGCTTCCACTCTTTGCTCATCCGGCAGATTTCTGTTTTGCACGGCGGATAGGGCTTTCTTTAAGGCTGCTTTAGTCAGGGAGCGATCTTGTAAACCAATTACCTTTAACAGTTGTAAGGCAGCCTTTCTTACGGAAGGAGAAGAATGCTCAAAGTAGGCTTTAATCAGGATTGCTTGTTGCTGATTAAATTCTGAAGAAGCATTTTTTCTTCTTATTAGCCCTTCAGATAAACCTTCTAATAAGGCCGGCTGCCAAGTTACTTTTTCTGGGTTGGCAACAGCAGCGTTTTGAATAAGGTGACGGATGTTTTCAATTCCACCGCTAGAGCCGATCATGGATGCCAGCCTTTGAACAAGGGAAGCATAGGCGAGTTGTTCCGGATTGTACCGCGCTATCACTACCTCCAGCAAAGAATTGGTCTGAGAGGAAGCAGCGGATAAGGCCGCAATCTGTACCCAGTTGTCTTGTAAATTCTCGAATAATAATTTATCTCTTACTCCTGCGGTTTCCTTTGTATCAAAGAACCCAATGGTACATAAGAGTTGAAACCTTACTTTGGGATCAACATCGTTGTGCAAATGGAGCAAAGCACTTTCCAGTTCCGGAGAAGAGGATATATGAAGCTCGGCCAACTTAATTCCATTTTCACGAATGCCCGCTATGGCATCTTGTAAAGCCATTTTTATCATTTCGGCGGTAAGCACTCCCATACCTTCCAAAGTCCATAGCGCATGAAGCCGCCCCTGGGCAGAAGCGGGATTTTTTGCCATTTGTACCAAAGCCGGAATAACTTGCTGATCTGCACGGTCTACCAGTAATCGTTGTGCATGTAACCGCCACCATCTATTTCTATTAGCAAGCTCTTTCACCAACGCTTCGTTTGAGGCATCACCGAGATGGAGCCCTTTTGTCCAGGCAGCTGTCGGAGCGCTAGTTGGTGTAATGCGATAAATACGGCCTTTGTCTTTCCCATTATAAAGTCCGCCTGCCTGGATTGCTTCTTCTGACATCCATTCCGGATGCTCAATGATTTGTCTGTAATAATCCACTACATAGAGTGCGCCATCCGGCCCTACATACATATTTACCGGCCTGAACCAGGAATCAGTCGAAGAGAGAAATTCTTTTCTTTCACGTCCGATACGGCTGGCAACAAAACTTGCGCCTTTATTCTTTATGCCGTCCACATGCACAAGATTACTGACTGGTTCAGCAACAAAGGTGCTATTTTCATTGAAAGGTGCAGGAAAAGCTCCGCCAGTATAGGCTGTATTTCCACAGGCAGACGTAAAAACACCTTCGGCAGAGAGGATCTGGCGCTCTGGGTTCCGTGTAATTGAAAATACTTCTGAACCATGATCCGTAAGGGTTTGGGTTGAAGTTGAAATAAGCAAATCCGGATTGCGCTTCAGGTAAGGAGCTGCCATCACTTCATGGTAAATATGATTGGAATTATCGCCAAGCAAATGATGGCCCCACACATCAAAGTCATGCCCGAACTGGGTAACTCCTGATGTCAGTTCCAGCTGATGTCGGTCTGGGCGAAAACGTACGGTGCGACCTGTATTTTCCAACGGAATTCGTGTCGTACCGGGCTTACCTGGAAAAAAAATATCGCTTCCCAGATCACCAAATTCCTTTTTGTATATCTGATAGGTGCCTCCTGATTCTGAAGTAAGATAGATCCAGTTATCCAATCCGTATATGGGATTGCCTGCATTCATTTGGGCATTTGAAAATGCAAATCCGGTAAGGAGGGTATCTCTTATATCGGCCCTGCTGTCTCCATCTGTATCTTCAAAATAGATCATGTTAGGAGCATCCGCCACCAGCAATCCCTTCTTCCAGCGCATAATGCCAAAAGGCAATATCAGCTGATCAGCAAAAACAGCGCTTTTATCCATTCTGCCGTCTCCATTAACGTCTGATAACATTTTTATTTTACCAATACCGGTTTTATCAAGCGGGTAGCCATGCATTTCTACCACATACATCCGGCCATATTCATCAATCTCCATATCAACAGGGTCCGAAACCAAAGGCTCTGAGGCAACTAACTCAATTTTAAATCCCGGTTCCAGGTCAAATGTAGCGATCACATCTTCCGGGGCGATGGGTCCTGTCTCTATCTTTGTATCCGGTATATCTTTGCAGCCTGCAATCAATTCTGTCAACACCATCAACAAATAAAAAAGGCCCTGCTTAGTAAAACTTTTCAAATGTATTTTCATGCTATTTTTCTTTAGATGGGTGCGAGGCGACTTAGCTCAATATAGCATAATTCGAGTGGCTTTAAAACATGGAATGGAAAGTAAACCCCCACTGCAAAAACAAATGTGCGTACTTGAAAGAAAAAATCATAGCAGCCGTACAAATCAAATAACAGTACTCCACAAGTGAGGCAAGAGGTATCTCCTGCAATAGGTTGGCAGAAAATGTGGTTAAAGTAATTAACACTTTGTCTTTACCTATAATATGTTGATATGTCTTATTAATTGGGAGGAGGTCATTCGCTGCCTTTCTTTTGAGTTAACACAAAGGGGGAAATAATTTAACTATAGGTTGTCACTATTGACAAATAAGAATTTTGTAGACTAAAAGAAAACGAGTATGTTCGTTTATTTACTGCTTCATCCACAACAATCATTATCCACGTAGTTCACCCTGCATGTTACCCTTTAAAAAATTAACGGTTCATTACTTTTTCCCGGCCAACAGGTTTTACAAAGCTAAATTGGAACAAAACAATCAAATCAGTACCCTCTCGCATGAAGAGACCTTGAAGCTGATTGCTTCTACCACTTGGACCTCTACTGAAAGCAAACAAGTGAATGATAACAAGCGATCATTGATCGAAAAAACCTATCTGCTCTCAATGGCACCGTAGGCCTTCTTCCTTCATTTCCTGTGAGAATGTGGTTGATCTTGGCCTTTGGCTTAGAATATGTTACTCTTATTCTCTCTTTAATTTAACACCTATATGCAATCTACGTATGATTATTATTGTGTTTTTCCATAACTCCATTAGTAATGATGAGAAATATGTTTTGATGGTACGCATACTGCTTTACCTGCTCTTCTTTCATGGACATAGGTAGTATAAACAAGTATTACTCATTTCGTAAGCTAATAACTGGATTGGTGTTAGCTGCTTTCAGAGAATGGAAACATACGGCAAAAAAGGCAGCACACAAACCTAATAGTCCAGCCACGGCAAATAACTCCCAGGAAAGAGAGATGCGGTAAGCAAAATCCTGCAGCCATAGGCTCATCACATACCAGGCTATAGGCACAGCCATCACAAATGAGCGTAAGGTGAGACGAATCATATTTTGGTTGAGTAGAATAAATATTTGAGAAACAGAAGCACCTAATACTTTGCGTATACCAATTTCTTTGGTACGGTTCACCGCCGAAAGCCCCGATAAGGCAAACAAGCCCAAACAAGAGGTAATAACAGCAAATACCGTAGCAGTGCCTACGATTCCTGTCCAGTTGCGGTAGATAGTATATTGATCTTTTAGATTTTCGTCCAAAAATGTATACACAAAAGGCTGATCAGGGGCAAGTTTTTTCCAGGTTTTTTCTATGGCTTGAATTGTTTCAATGATCTTTCCCGGTCGCATTTTCACTATAATATAATAAGCCCATTCTTTACTGTAGGAGAAAGATAAAGGAGCGATTTCGCTTTCTAAAGATGCATAATGAAAATCTTTTACCACACCTATTATTTTATCGCCAGACATATATGGTTTCACTTTACCTGTGCTATCCCTACCTAGGAGATTAGCCAGTGTTTCATTGATGATTATTCCTTCCTGATATGATTTGATGGTTGGAGAAAAGTTTTTACCCTCGACTAGTTCAATTCCTAATGTAGGAAGATAGTACTCATCTATAAAAACTCCATGTATTACGGTTTGCTTTTGATTAATATTCATCCCAAAACCCATCACTGGTTTATTAACTGTTGAACTGGTGCTACTTACAGAAACAATCGATGGATATTGGCTCGCCCATTGCCTGAATCGTTCTACTAGTTGTATAGACTGACTTTCAAATCCCGCAAAATTCTCTAGTATCAGTACTTGTTCTTTGTCAAATCCTAAGTCTTTCTCACTGATGTAGCGCATCTGATTATACATAATGAGAGAACTGCTCACCAGGAATAGACACATGCTATACTGAACCAAGAGTAAAATTTTAGAAAACCAGGGATTGATCCGGTAAGTACGTGAGCCTTTTATTATGTTTACCGGCCGGAAATCCGATAATATAACTGCCGGATATCCGCCGGCCACGATACCTACAAGTAAGGCAATAAGCAGCAGCACACCTGCCAGCAGGGGTTCTTGCCACAAGCTAAAATAGAGTTGCTTACCGGTAAATGCATTAAAGAAGGGCAAAAACAGATATACCAGGCCTATTGCTAATAGCACGGCCATCCACACCAGTAGCTGGGATTCTGCCCATAATTGCCCAATTATTTGCCCTCGGCTGGCACCCATTACCTTGCGGATTCCGATTTCACTTAATCTGGAGGCAGCACTTGTAAGGGTAAGGGAAATATAATTAATACAAACCACCAGTAAAATCAGCAGGCCCAGGGCAGTTAGAATGTAGGCATACAGCGGGTTGTTTACTTTTGGCCATTGCACGCTTGTATCAAAATGTGTCTCCGTTAAAGGAGTAAATCCAGACTGTAGCACCCGAACATGCTCAGGAACTTTATCTATCCGACGGTACATATCGCTGTCTGCAGTAAAATGATGGTCTACAAAGGCTTGTAGTTTTTTTGAAAACGAGGATAAAGAGACATCGGGAGATAAAAGCAAAAAGGTGATAGGACCGGCACCCTGCATGGTATTTTTATACTGGTTATACCCACGTAAGTGCTCTATGCGGATAAGGATATCGAAATTGATACTTGAATTTGTAGGAACATCTTTGGCTACTGCACTTACAATAAATGACTTTTTTTCATCCTGCTGGGTGATATGCAAAGGTTGGCCTATCGGATTTTGTTTACCAAAATACTTAATGGCTGCTTTTTCTGATATCACTACCGCTGATACTTGAGATAAGGCAGTCTGCCTTTGGCCTTGTATTAACTCAAAAGAGAAAAATTCAAAAAAATTAGCATCTGTATAGTGGATAACTTCTTTAAATGGTTTATTGCCATTCCCTATGATGGCAGTATTTTCTCCACTCAAACGCACAAAGGCTTCTACTTCCGGTATTTCTTCCTTCAAAGCCGGACCAAAAGGCAAAGGTAAATGAATGAAGGTGCTGCTAAACATTCCTATCTTAGGGTTATGATTATTTAACCCTTTTTTTTCTGCTTTTTCCTTTGCTAATGCATGTAAATTAGTGAGTTGTAGGCGGTAGATGCGATCTGCTTTTTCATGAAAAGCGTCGAAGGAATATTCATGCCTAACAAACAGGAAAATGAGCATACAAAAGGCAATGCCGGTAGAAAGTCCTGCGATATTGATGGAGGAGAAGACCTTATTTCGCCCGAGCAGGCGCAGCGAAATCTGTAGATAGTTTTGGATCATGCTGGTGGTTTTTAGAGTCGAGAATGGAAAGTAGCCTAATCAAGATATACTAAATTATATTGAGTTGAAAGGGTACTTCGCAAGAAAAAGTGGACACTCCCTCAAGAGCGGTTGTAAGTTTGCCTCTGAATGCAGATCTAAAGTGATAGCGAGTTAATTTAACTGCCCCTTTCTTGATACTAAAACAAAAAATCAAGCCTTATTCATTCCGCAAGCTTCTAACCGGATTCATTAACGCAGCTTTAAGCGCCTGGAAGCTTACTGTAATCAGTGTAATTGCCAATGCAGCAAAACCTGCCGCTACAAAGATCCACAGAGAAACAGGAGTACGGTATTCATATTTTTCAAGCCAGTTATCGATAAAATAATAGGCCAGCGGAGAGGCTATGAGTATGGAGAACATGACTAGCCCTACAAAATCTTTAGAAAGTAAAGCCCATACATTAAATACCGAAGCCCCGAGTACTTTACGAATACCAATTTCTTTCCTGCGTTGCTCAGCCGTATAGGAGGCCAGGCCAAATAATCCCAGGCAAGAGATAAAGATAGCCAGGGTAGCAAAAAAGGCAGCTAAGGTGCCAATGCGTTCTTCGGCAGCGAATTTTTTAGCATATTCCAGGTCCGCAAACCGGTACTCAAATGAAGAAGCTAGATTGTGCTTTTTCATCACCCTTTCTATGTTGCTTAACGCACCTCTGCTACTAAGCGAAGGGTTAAGTTTGATATGAATGCTATTGAACATCCTTTCCCGGTTGTTTATGAAGAAAACAATTGGCCTGACGGGTTCATAAGGTGATTCCATAACCATATCTTTCACTACCCCGATCACTTTCCAGTTTTTATCATGCCAGCGGATGGTTTCTCCTACCGGATTTTTCAGTCCTGTTAGTTTAACTGCCGCTTCATTGAGCAGAAAGGCTAAGCTGTCGGTAGAAAAGGCCCTGGAAAAATCGCGACCTTCCTTTATTTTCCATCCGACTACTTTTCCAAAGTCTGGTGTAACCAGGACGGTACCAAAAAGGGCTTGCCGGTTTGGATCTTTTCCCTGCCAGTCCAGATTATTGGCCGATGAGGAAACCTCAGTGATGGAAGAGGAAGATAAGGCAATTTCTGCAACGGCTCCTGAGGCTGAAAGTTCATTCCGGATGGCCTCGTAGCGTTCCTCCATCTCCGGCGTGCTTATAGGCATATTGACCAAACCCTCACGGTTATAGCCAATAGGACGGTTTTTAGCAAATTCAATTTGTGTATATACCAGAAGTGTACTAATGATGAGGCTAACCGATACAGTAAATTGCACTACTACCAGTATCTTGCGGGGAATGGCTGCCCGTTCACCTACCCCAAAAGTGCCTTTCAGCACCTTTACCGGATTGAAAGAAGATAGATATAGTGCCGGATAACTTCCGGCCAGTAAACCGGTGAGCAAAGTAAAACAAATGCCTGCTATCCAGAAGTAGGCATCTGTCCATACCACACGTATTTCTTTATCGGCTAAGTCATTAAAAGGGGGCAAAACCAATTGTAGCAGCAGTAGCGATAAAACAAAAGCAAAAAAGGCTACCAGCACCGATTCGCTCAGGAATTGGTTAATTAATTGCCTGCGTAATGAACCAATAGCTTTGCGGATGCCTACTTCTCTGGCCCGTTTCTGCGATCGGGCGGTGGAGAGATTCATAAAGTTGATGCAGGCCAATAGCAGCACAAATCCACCGATGAGGCTAAATAGATACACATACTCAATTCGTCCTCCTTCATATATACCGTTTTTGAAGGCATACAAATGCCATTTATGCATGGGGTGTAAAAAGAGCGAAGGTTTAGCTCTATCCTGATTGTGCTGATAGAGTACATCCGTAATCTTGGCGGACACTGCTGCTAAGTTGCTGTTTGGCTGAAGCTGCCCAAGAATCTGAAAAGAAGAACTTTGCCAGTTGTTCATGGCTTCTTTGCCTGGAAAAAGTATTTCAATAGGTGCAATAAAATCCATCCCATGGAAGGTGGAGTTACGAGGCAAATCTTCATATACCCCTTTTATTTGCAGCGTATACTGATTGCCAAGGGTGATCATTTTATCTATTGGGTCGCTTTCTCCAAAAAGCGTATAGGCAAGCGATTGGGAAATTAGCACCGAAGACGGATCAGTTAAGGCGGCAGGGGAACCTGCATACATGTGGAGGGTAATCATCTCTGGAAACCCAGCCTCAGCAAAGCGGCCAGTCATGGTGAGTTTTTGATCCCCATACGAGATAACTTTTTCCCAGTGCCAGGTAGTAGCTACTACGTATTTAAAATCACTTTTGTAATCTGTGCGAAGTGTATGGCTTAAGGGCATGGGTAAGGAAGAAAAGGTTTCAATGCCTCCGTCTAGTTCTTCATTTTCCAGTACTTGAATTATATGATCATAATTTTGGTGGTATTGGTTAAAGGATAATTCATCATTGACCCACAAGCCAATCAGCATCGCTACAGCCATGCCTACACATAGTCCGCCAATGTTGATGAAAGAATAAACCTTGTTTCTAAGCAGCTGGCGCAAGCTAATTTTGAAGTAATTGGTGATCATATCAAAAAGAGTAAGCGATGGATAAAGGGAAGGTTTTCTTTTTAAAATGAAAGGACGCAGTAAACTCACTACATCCTGCACGTATCTGTATCGGGCTTGTTTGATACCCACAGTTTCTATCCGTGTTTCATAAAGTTCTTCCAGGTCTTGCTCTATTTCTTCCAGCAAATGAGGGGCACAGAACTTTTTCAGCAGCCAGCTTGCCCATTGAGGTGGCTTAGGGGTAGTGTTATCTTGTATCATGGCAGGGCGATTTTGGGTATCAGATCCCACATCTGGTTACGTAACTGATGAATTTCCCGCAGGGCAGCACTTCCGGCAGGTGTTACCTGATAGAGCCTTTTTCTTCTGCCACCCCGTTCGGGTGAAACACCTCCCATTACTGAGGTAACTAATCCTTTTTCCTGAAGCCGGTTCAGGGCTGAATGTACCGCCCCTAAGTTGACTGAGCGGTTCATCTGCTTCTCTAGTTCACCCACAATAGCGGCTCCATAGGCCTCACCGTAGCGAAGAGCTACGGCTAGCAAAACTACTTCTTCGAATTCTCCCAAGTAAGTACCTTTCATAATAGGGATGGGGATAGTAAAATGATTTCTTATGTAAATGTATAACAAATAAGAGGCCAATACAGAAAAAGGGCCTCAATGAACCCTATAAGAACTTTCATTCAAGAAAAGCAGCTATAAGAAGCGTACGAAAACGGACAATAGTTGTCCGGTTTTATCTGGGATTGCTAAAAAATACTGTTAACAAAAAGGGGAAGTTAATGTAACCACACACTAGGATCAACTAGATAACAGACATAAATATGAGTAAGCTAACTTCTATGGTATCAGCCACCGTATTTTGAGGCTATGCCTTACTACCTAATTGTGTAAATCACTTTTAGTAAATCATAGTTGGCCCGCTTACTTAGCATGGATGGGCAACTTTTGTTTATATACCACCAATCCATACAATATGTCCTTAGAAATACAGGTATTGTAGGTAGGGTAAAAGCCTTATAACAAGACATAGTTATAGTAAAAAGTTACAAGTCAAATGCAGCGTGCTCACCTGGACATCTTAAAAAGACACTTTGGTGTTTGAATCTACGTCTGGAAAATGCTTTTGAACATTTGCTTTTCTATACTACGCTTACTATGATTTTGCAAGATTTTAAGCCTCATCCCTCCCTGAACGAATTCGTGCAGTGTTACCGAATCGTTCACTTTGACTTTATGCAGGCTAAAGAACCTATCCTGAAAGCCTATGCGCCTAGGCCGGAGGTATGTCTTCATTTCTTTCTCCGGGAACGCGAACTTGTTCAATTAGGGGGTGGTCCAACAACAGATTATCACTTTCCTGTAGTTCTGGCAGGTCAGCAGACATCGGTTATTAATCGCTATCTGCTGGGCAAAGATTTTATGACCTTTAACATTGCTTTTCAGCCCACTGCCTTATTTCGGCTTTTCGGCATTCCATCCTTTGAGCTAACCGGTAGATACCTGGATGCAGAAGCTATCTTTTCAAGCCATATTCGCTTCATCCTTGAAGAGTTGCAAAATGCCACTAGCTACAACCAGATGACACAGATCGCTGACCGGTTTATAACTTCCTTAGCAGGCAACACCCGCAAAGAGATGCACCGACTCGATACAGTAAGTAGGTGGATGATTTGTTCAGGTGGCAAAGTTTCTCTAGACTATCTCTCAGGGGAAGCATGCTTATCATCCAAGCAGTTCATTAGGAAGTTTTTTGAACGGACCGGTGTGAATCCTAAGACATACCTGAGAATCATTCGGTTTACTAGAGCAATCCATACAAAGAATGCGTATCCAAATAAAGATTGGTTGCAAATAGCGTTGGAATGCGGCTATTTCGATTATCAGCACCTAGTGAAAGAGTATAAAGAATTCACCCATCATACCCCCACCGACTTTCACCTGCTTGAAAGCAACTCCCCTGAGCAAAGACTTGGCCTAACCGATGAGATCTATAAAAGCCGTGCCCGGTCAGCTTTGCTACCTGAGTAACAATGTCCTTTTTTTACCAGCCCTTTGTCCGTTTTTTACCACCTGCTTTTGGTATATAACTCTCAAATTTGCTTCATGATTTACTTGACTACTAAGTCAATATATTTAATTATGAAGCAAATTAAGCTATGACACCTGATCCATTTTCTCAAGTTGGTAAAACCTGTTCTCAACCGGCTAAAACGTACCGGTTCAGTGACAGTGCTGCTTTTACTAAAAAAATCTACCATCCCTTTTCTGTGATCCTCTGCCTTCTAGTAGTATATATCTTGGTTGGACAGTTGCTCCATCGGTATGTTTTCCCTGAACCCGTTCCCAATGACACCATGTACCCGGTTTCGGGAGACGTTATTACCAATCCATTTGCCGGTGAGCAAATCATCTTTCTAAAAAGCGGAATAGAGACCAGCGGCGCCTATTCGTTACGGGAGTTCCATCTCAAACCGGGCGGAGCCGTGCCCAGCGCCCATATCCATAGTGACTATCATGAAACTTTTAAAGTGATACAGGGAAAGCTTACCCTGATCTGCAACGGCTCCGAGCATGTACTTGGACCAGGGGATTCAATGACAATTCCCAGGGGCACTGCTCACCAACCGGTCAATAAGGGGAGTGTGGAACTTGTTACTATTAATAAAGTTTCACCGGCTGCCAGGCATGATCTGATGCTTGCCCAAACGCATGGATTCTTCACGGAAAAAGCACAAGCCAGGTCAAAAATAGAATTCTTTCTACAGGCCATGCTATTTGTTGATTATTACAAAACTTATAGGGCAGATATACCGATACGGGCCCAAAAAATTCTTTCATTCATTCTTGCCCCAACAGCGAGGCTCTTAGGCTACCGGACCTGGAAACCGCAATATTCAAAGAAATGGAAAAAACCAATATAAAAATACCTCCTTCATTGGGTTGTTTTACTTGGAGTAAATTATATAGCGTTTCTTAATGAGTTATACAGAAGGATAGTTTGTAATAGAAGAAATGGTTCAGGGCAATACTGGATTGGCGAAGATTTGCAACATATATGGTCCTAAATTGCAAAGCTATTTTAAGATTAAACCGCTAACGTCAAACCTGGATTGGCTACAAATAGCTTTGTAACATGCGGCTATTTCGATTATCAGTACCTTGTCGGTTAGTACAAAGAATTTACAGATCATACCCCCGATGACTTTCACGTTCTGGCAAGCAACTCGCCGGAGCAGATACTAGACCTTATCGACCAACTCTAAAAAGCAGCGCCTGGTCTTGGGCTTACCCGGTGTGACAATGTCCTTTTTTTACCAGCCTTTTGTCCCTTTTTTACCACCTGATACTAGTAAATACCGCCCATATTTGCCTTATAATTATTTGAACACAAAGCCAATCTATTTTTAATCATTAAGTTAATTAAATCATGAAAAAAGAAGCATTTTCTCCATCCTTTAAAACGTACCTGCTCATTCACGGCGCCTGGCATGGTGCCTGGTGCTGGAATAAAGTGATCCCGTTATTGCAAGCCAAAGGTCACAAAGCAATCGCTATCGACTTGCCAGGGCACGGGCAAGATACCCAGCCTTTACCTGATATTACGTTGGAAGATTACGTCCAGGCTGTAGTGAAAACGGCTACTGATCAACAAGGACAGATAATCCTGGTCGGACATTCGATGGCAGGTATCGTCATTTCACAAGCAGCAGAAAAGTTAGGTCCCCAAAAAGTTCAGGCTTTACTCTACCTGGATGCTTTTTTGCCCAGAAACGGTGATTCTCTCTTTGCACTGGTGGAAGCTACGCTTCAACGTTTGACCTCAGATTCACGCAGACCCCACCTTGTGGAAAACATTATTATTTCACATGATCACAAAACCAACTGGGTAAACCGGGAAATGGCTGCTCAGATTTTCTGTCACGATTGCCTGGAAGAAGACAAAGCGTTTGCTCTATCCCGGCTGTCAAAAGAACCCATTGCCCCATTGGCAACGCCCCTTCATTTGACTGATCAGGTCTATGGCGTGATACCCAAATATTATATCCTTTGCACCGAAAGCCAGGACATGGACAAAACATTCCTCTCAACCCATGTGCCTTGTCAGCAAGTATATACACTTTCAAGCAGCCATTCCCCTTTTTTCTCTATGCCTGAGAAACTAGTGGAGATATTTACCGGGATAAATTAATCTATTCACACCTTTGAGCCACGAGATACGCATGTTACTATCCGAATCATTATGGCAAATTCTATCGCCCAAATCAACATGGTGAGCCTGCTCTGCCCGGTATTCACATCCTAGGGCTTATTTAATCAATTATTAAAATCCACATATTATGAAAACAACGTTTCTGCCCATTTGGGCAACAGGAATAATATTGTCTCTTCTATTGCTCGTCTCCTGTAAGGATGAACCTGCAAACAATAAAATAACTTCACCCAAGACTTACTTGCTGGTGCATGGAGCCGGCCACGGAGGGTGGGCCTGGAAGAAAGTAGTGCCACTACTAGAGGCTCAGGGTCACCGGGTTCTAGCCATTGACCTGCCTAGTCACGGTGAGGATAAGACGCACCCGGAAAAGGTTACACTAAACGATTATGTGCAAAAAGTGGTGGATGTTGCCCATGCGCAAACCGGTCCGGTTATCTTAGTGGGTCATTCTTCCGGAGGCGTTACCATTGCGGGAGCAGCTGAGCGACTGGGAGCTAGTAAAGTGGAGAAATTAATTTTCCTGGATGCGTTCCTGCCTGGTAATGGAGAATCCGTTTTCTCGCTGGCTGCCAAATTTTTACCGCCTTCGGAAACGGGGGAACCTGATTTTACCAGTAGTTTTATCTTCGATGAACAGGGGACTACTTTTAGGTTGGATACAGCCAGGGTTGCTCATTTTTTGTATCACGACTGTTTGCCAGAGGATATTTCGTTTGCCAAAGCAAATCTTAGCAGGCAACCAGTGGCACCGTTTGCTACGCCTGTTCAGTTGTCTGATGCTATTTATGGAGCTATTCCTAAGTATTACATCCTTTGCCTGGAGGCCAGGAATGGAGATATGTTCCAGATGGCTACAAATGTACCTGTGAATCAAATTGTAACGCTGTCCACGAGCCATTCTCCTTTCTTTTCCCGGCCGCAAGCATTAGCGGATCTGATCTTGAAATTTA
This sequence comes from Rhodocytophaga rosea, assembly GCF_010119975.1. GTDB lineage: Bacteria > Bacteroidota > Bacteroidia > Cytophagales > 172606-1 > Rhodocytophaga > Rhodocytophaga rosea. Next base: position 7,668,963 of record NZ_CP048222.1, on the reverse strand, counting down.
ATACAAGCTACCCATGAGGAGTGCTTTGATATCCATACTTCTGTTTTTAGCTACAAGAGTAAAAGATAATGGCGATACAGTTTCACTGGCCTTCCGGGCTATTCTTGAACAGGAAGTCTTTTCCTGGAACAGCGGCGATGCACCTGCTTATGCAAAGCATTTCACACAGAGTGGCACCTTTACAAATATCGGGGGTATGTTCTTCTGCGGACAAAAGCAATTTCTTGACCGGCATAGGGAGCTGTTTCAGGGAATATTTGCTAACACAGTATTGCAGCAGGAAGTAGTATCCTTCCGGCTTCTAAGACCTGAGGTGGCTATTGTAGAAACCCTGGCCTATATCTCAGGGCTCTCAAAAGATAGAGTACCAACAGGGGTACATATTGATTCCCACGGACGGCTCTATAGCAGGCTCCTTCAGGTTTTTGAGAAAGAAAGGAGTGACTGGAAGATAGTGGTCTATCACAATGTCGACTTGAAATCAGACACCCTGTGCCAGTATGAGAGGTGAGGATATACACTCACCCCAAGAAGTTTGATCCTAAAAGGCTTACATCACCAAGCAACCTAGCCAATCAATCACCTGAAAAGACCCACTGGCTAACTCTGACATGCTTGCCAAGCCTAATTGCTTTTGACCAATTTGCAGCCAAGAATTAGGATTAAAGTACTATTTATTACAGTGAGGGGACAGGCTAGCTTTGCCACCTCATTACTGAACTAGAATCTAGCTCCATCAACACCTTTACAAAAAGGCTCTTATATAACTAAAAACTTTAAAAATTTTATGAAATTCAATGATCTGCCCCCATGGGCAACAGGCCTCTTAGTATCATTTTCGCTGCTGACCTCATGTAAGCAGGAACTGGAAAAGGCAGTGCCTCTATCAGCGGAGATGAAAACGCCTGCCGACACAATTCTACGAAATGTTGAAGATGCCTATCCCGGGGTTAGCGGTATTGTAAAAGAAGGGGTGCTGGAGGGGCAGCCCATCCGGTATATGGAAAAGAATGGCCAGGCTGTCTGGCAAGGGGACATCATCCTCTCACCAGAACAACTTTCTGGCAATGGCCCAAATTCGCCTGAACAATTGGCTCAGCCCGGCAAGAATGCAAAAACAGAAGGCGCTGGCATGACCAATCCGGACAGGCGCTGGATAGATTTTATTATCCCCTACCAAATAGGTGCCGGGGTAAATGAGAGTGTTATCAGTAATGCCATCAATGCATGGCAGAGCAGCACACCCATTCGCTTTGTTCCGCGTACCAACCAGACCGATTATGTGCGGTTTGTCCAGGCAAGTGGCAATTCCTCGGCTCTGGGCAGACAGGGCGGGATGCAGGAGATCAGGGTACAAAGCGGGGTATCGGCTGGTACAGTGATGCACGAAATCGGGCATACCATTGGCTTGTGGCACGAACATGCCCGGGCCGACCGGGATGCTCATATAATCATCAACTGGCACAACATCATAAGTAAGGAGGAGGAAAACAACTTCTGGCAATATTATGAGGGTGATGGGTTTGATTTCGATCCCTTTGATTTCAACTCTATCATGCTGTATGGAAACTACGACTTCAGCAAAGACCCGAAAAATTTACCTACCATGGTCAAAAAAGACGGTTCTCTCTGGACGCTCAACCGGCAAAGCCCCTCCAGCTCAGATGCAAGAACGGTAAAATCCATGTATTCCAACCTGTATATTATTTGGAACGGCAGTTTATACGGGGTAAACCCCAAAGATGGTTCATTTGTCAATCTTGGAAGTGGCATGCTGGCACCTGCCAGGAGCATTGCTGAAGACAAAAATGAGTTACGCATCATAGAAAACGGGTCATTATGGAAAGTCAACCGGCTCAATGGGCAAAAACAAAAACTGGGCAACTATTACTGGGGTGGGTCGGTTGGCCTCACCGGAGCTGATCCTTATGGATATTGCTATGCCCAGCATGGTACGCGTTTGTGGAAAATAGACCGGTTTGGCAACCGGACCCGGCTTGGTGGGGTAAATGCCTTAGAAAACTGGTCGGGTACCCAGGCCGTGTTTTACCACAAAAACGCCCTGTACGTGATCTGGAAGGATGCCCTGTACAAAGTGAATACGACCACTGGCCTGGTTGACAGAAGCTATGGCAGTGGCTGGTACAATATTAACGGTATGGCAGCGCTTTTCAGCAGTTCAAATGAGCTTTATATCCTGTCAGGCAGTAGTATCAGGCGCATGAATCTAATAACTGGCACCTATACACCCATACCAGGTAGTTTCACCAATGTGAAAGGGATGACGGCCGTTGGCGGAGTAATTTACTTGGTCTCAGGATCTGTCTTGTACAAAGTGAATCCACTCACTGGTGCCAGGCAAACGCTTTCCGGGGGATGGGATGCTACCACCTCTATAGGAAGCAGCCGCTATGCGGACCTATAGCCTTAGTCCATACTTCAATGCCTGCAATAGGCAGGCGTTGAATATTTTTTCAAACAATCCCACAAAAACAAACATGAAAAGCAATCAATTTTCAAAATCCATATTCCTTCTACCAGGCATTTGTTATCTGACAGAGCTTGTTGTCTGGTCAACCTTCCCGCAAAGCCATTCCCTCAATGCCGTTTTAGGCGGCCTATGGACAATCGGCCAGATGGGTATCCTTGTGATCCTATCGAATTTGTACCGGTGGAAAATTGCAGGCGGTAACAAGTGGAAAAGTATCGGCGTCTCGATCGCCGCTGCCGGGGCATTATCTTATTCAATCAATTACATTTTCGGTTACTGGCTCAATATGAATACCAGAGTGTTCCTGCCGTTGGGTGCCTTACTATCTGGACTGGGCATGGTAGTTACGGGGATTCAGGTATTGGCTAGCAAACGCTGGCCGGGTATCAAATGCATTTTGCCACTTTCTGTAGGGCTTTATCCATTCCTTGTGATGTTTCCTCTACTGATCATTACCGGCCACCCGGACCTAGTAGCCATTATGGGATGGGGCGTGCCCTGGCTTTTACTAGGGATTGGGATGGCTACTGAAAGGAATGTTTTAAAACCAAGTCTCCATTAAAATACCTGCTGCAAACGCTTTTTATAGGGAACAAACATTCATATACAAACAATATTTATCATGACAACAAACACGCTTCAACGGAGATTTTATAATCCGGTACAAAAAGACTATGTGACCTTCCTGGAAACCTGTAAGGAAACTAAGGGTAAGCGTACACATGGCTTACTGGAAGTGTATTCAGGAGGTAAAGTAAATCCGCATTACCACCTCTCATTTTCTGAAACATTTATCGTCCGTTCTGGAACACTCCATTTGCAAATGGATAAGCAAAAACTCGTATTGCAAGCTGGTGAAAAAGCTACAGTACCTCCTAATACACTGCATGCCTGGTCTAATACCTCTAAAGAAACCCTGATGTGTGATGTAATTCTGGAACCGGGAAACCAAGGATTTGAAAAAGCACTGCAGGCCGGTTATGGCTTAGCCACTGATGGCCTGATACACCCAAACGGAATGCCCAAAAGTATCTGGCATCTAGCCCTGCTAGTAGAGCTGTCAGAAACCAAAATTGCAGGAGGTATACACCTAATGAACGGACTCCTGGGACTACTGGCCAGAATTGCCAAATGGATGGGCAGAGACAAAGATCTTGAAAAGTATTACAAACTTGATTAATACTATCAAACTATTATACTTCCCTCGTCTGCTTCTCACTAAGAAAGAGGGAGCGATCTACCTTTATTCCCAATTGAGCTACCTATTTTATCATAAAAACAAATTTCTATGAGTACATTTCGATTCTTTGCTAGCCTGCTGACTGCCACTTTACTACTTACTCAACCAGCAGCCGCCCAGCTTAAGAATTTCTTCGCTGGACCGGGTGCCGGTGCAAGCAATACCACTGGTTCTAGAAATACGTTCGTAGGTGCTTTTGCCGGATTCAGCAATACGAGCGGCAACAGCAACACCTTTTTTGGTGAATCGGCTGGCTCTAAGATTACCAATGGGTTTGCTAATGCTTTCTTTGGCACTTTTGCAGGTACAGATAATACCACTGGCGGCTTAAACGCCTTTTTTGGTGAAAATGCTGGTAGAAAAAATACAATATGCCTTCGCAATGCCTTCTTTGGCGCTTCTGCCGGCACAGACAATACAAGCGGCAGCTTCAACGCCTTTTTTGGTGAAGCTGCCGGTGCAAACAATACCACCAGCTTTTCCAATGCCTTCTTTGGTGCCGGTGCCGGTTTAAGTAATACCATTGGCCGAGAGAACACTTTTGTAGGTAGAAGCGCTGGAATCGAAAATATTACCGGCAATGGTAACTCTTACTTTGGCTTTGAAGCTGGTAACCCTTCCAACCTTCAGAATTTAACCAATGCAACGGCCATTGGCCACAGAGCCCTGGTATCACGTTCCAACGCATTAGTCTTAGGCAGCATAGCAGGCAAAAATGAGGCTACCTCGGATGTGAATGTAGGCATTGGTGTGGATGCTCCCACCTTCCAGCTGCACCTATCGAAAAACTCAGCTGCAAAGCCTGGCAGCAGCAGCTGGACAGTGGCTTCAGATGAGCGTTTGAAGAAGAATGTGCAGACGTTTACTGATGGCCTGAATTTGCTTTTGCAGGTAAAACCGGTTACTTACCACTACAATGGCAAGGCGGGGATGCCCACAGAATATGGGTTTCCCCTAAAATAGTAGAAGGTTGGAAAAGGTTAGGCAGCCATTTGATACTGGTATTTGTTTTCAAATTGTTCTGGCGATAAATAAGCTAATGAAGAATGTTTTCTATTACGGTTATACCACACCTGAATATATTCAAAAATATCTTGTTTAGCTTCCTTTCGAGTCTGATACTGACGATGGTAAACTAACTCTTGTTTTAAAGTAGCAAAGAAGCTTTCCATGGCTGCATTATCATAGCAGTTCCCCTTCCGGCTCATTGAGCAGTCAATCAGATTATCTTTGAGCAGTTTCTGATAATCATGACTAGCGTACTGACTACCCCGGTCTGAATGATGAAGCAGTCCTTTTTCCGCTTTTCGGCTATGCAAAGCCATGGTTAAGGATTTGATTACTAACCCTTTTTCCATACTCGAATCCTGGATCTAAGATCAAATCTTATTTGAGATCCGCCCAGCCTACTACTTTTCTGGAAAATGGACCTCAGATGCTCATGATTGGCAGGTCCGGTCTAACACTACTGCTAAGTATAACCAACCTTCTTTTGTCCAAATATAAGTAATATCATTTACCCACTTTTCATTGGGTTTAGTGGTTTTAAAATCCTGATTAAGTATATTTTCAGCCACTGGCAAATTGTGTTTGGAATCAGTAGTGACCATAAATCTTCTTTTTCTTTTAGCGGTAATTTTATGCTTTTTCATCAGCCTGGCTACCCTGCTCTCTGAACAAGAAATACCTTTTTCCTGTAAATGATGATAAATACGAGGACTACCATGGACCTGCGACAGAGGCTGTGCATCTGGGTCCGGTTTCCCGACTTTGCTTGTGAATAAGCTTAATTTGCTCCACAATTTGCTTATTTTCCTGCTGGAGCACACTTTCTGGTCTTTTGATCCAAGCATAGTATCCACTTATGGATATCTCCATTGTCTGACAGAGCCTTTTCAAACAATACTGATCACGATGCTCCCGGATAAACTGGTACCTTGCTAGGAGCGGTTGGTGCGGATCCCAGATCAAGCCCTGGTTGAGATCCGATACCCATAGCCTTTTTTAAAATCTCAACCGTTTCTTTCAAGCGTTGATTTTCCCGTTGTAATTGCCGTACTTCTTCATCCTGGCTATGGCCCTTACCTGGAAAAGCCTTCTCTGCATTTTGCTCTAAGTCCATTTTCCAACGGCGAAGGATACTATCATGCAGGCCCAAGTTTCGGGCTGTCTCACTAATATTACCGTTTTTCTGAGCTAATTGAACGGCTTGTTCTTTAAATTCTTTTGTGTAAGCTTTCTTAGTAGGCATAGTTAGGATGGTTTAAGTAGTTAAATATACTCTTTTCCATCCTTCCACTTTTACGAGGGAAGTCCAGTTGACTTTTACTCATTTATTTGTATTGCTTTCGATGCTGAGTGGGGGTAAGTCCGGTATAGCGTTTAAAGAAGCGGGAAAAGTAAGAAGGATCTTCAAATTTCAAAAGGAAGCATATTTCTGCAATGGTTAACTGCGTATGGAGTAACAATTGAGAAGCTTCTTTGATAATTCTCTCCCGGATGAGTTCTCCAGGCGTTTTTCCTGATACAGCTTTTATAGTATCATTTAAATGGTTTTGAGTTACATGCAAATTTGAAGCGTATTGGGATAAGTGTTTGGTTGTAATCCCATGTAGCTTTTTCAAAGGCTCAAAATCTGCTTCAAAAAGCTTTGTAAATGCTTTTGTTAACCGAAGACCTGCATTGCTGTTGTCTACCAGGCAATCTGTCCGATCAGATATAACTAAACGCTGGGCCTTTTGTAGCAATATGGTTAATAAAGCACGGATCAGTTCCTCTTTATTGGCATTAGTTGAATGATATTCCTCTTCCATTTCTCGGAAAAGATTATAGAAATAAGAGGTTTGATCTGTATCTAATTGCAGGGAAACGCTTGCTTCGGTATTGAAAAAAGGATAGTGCAGTAAGCTGTCTTTATCTGACAGATTCTGGCTAAAAAATGCTGAAGTAAATCCGCAAAGATAGCCCGCATGCTCATTGATCGTTGACTGTCTCGAAACAAATATGCCCGCAGATACAAAACATAAAATGCCTGGTTTCAAATAATAGTCCTGGTTGCCAAAATTATGAACCGCTTCTCCACCTGTAATTAAGAAAATAATATATAAATCCTGCCGGAATGGAGCAATAAGTGGATTGCTTTTTAAACGGTATTCATCCCTGCGGTGAATTTCAAAATAAATTTCACCTGATTTGTTTAGAGTATCTCTCCATTCTTGTTGTAAGCGGCCCCAATGATATTTCCTGCCATTACTTTCATTGGCAGGAATTGAAAAGGTTATTTTATTCTTTTTCATAGCAAAAACCGTTAATTACTATATTCAAATTGCTGTGCTATCTGTTAATAGGTTGGCTGTGAAATGGTTGTAGCATATATTTCTGAAGGCTGTTGAATCAATTCAATTGATCGAGGAATTGTAAGGATAGATCCCATAAATGGTCAGCATTATCCCCATTGAGCGCATACATGGCAACCCCTTCATAATTATCAGGCCGTTTTGGAACTGTAATTGCCTGGTTGCAGTTTTCAAAATAATGTCCGCCTGAACCCTCTAGTAATGGTGAAGCAGCCAACAAAACGGAGGTAGCCGCTCCTTGTTGTGGTGTTTTATGCAACTCCGGAGCAGATCGTAATCTTCCTCCTACATGCTTTTGCAGGTTGGTTAAGATGGCACCTGGATTTAGAGCATTCACTGTTATTCCTTTTTCAGCCCAACGCTTAGTAGCACCTACGGCAAATAAAATACAGGCTGTTTTAGCTTGCCCATATGAAAGCCAGGGATCATAGGCTCTGAATAAAAAATTGATATCGTCGTACACAACCGGCGATAACAAATGTCCACTTGAACTAACCACTACGATCCGGGCAGAGCCAGCACTCGCTAAAGCATCCTGCAATCCGACCGATAAGGCAAAATGGCCGAGATAGTTAGTCATAAACTGCATTTCTATCCCACTAGCTGTTTTTTGCAATTCTGGTATTGCCATTACGCCGGCATTATTGACTAATACATGTAAAGGCTCCTGCCAGCTATCTACAAAACGATTGATGGATGTGAGATCGTCTAAATGGAGCGGTGCGACATATATTTTTTTATTTGCGGTAGCGGCTATTATTTCGTTGGCTACTTTAGTTCCGGCTTCTACATTTCTCACAGCCAGTGTCACCTCGGCACCTGCTTTTGCTAAAGCCCTTACTGTTTCTATGCCTATTCCGGAGGAAGCACCTGTAACAATGGCTCTTTTACCGCTCAAGTCGATTCCCTCTATTACCTCATCTGCGGTAGAATGAAATCCAAATTTTGTTTTTATTAATTCCATATATAGTTCTTCTATTAAATTGTTGTGGGTAGTTCGTTATTAGTTGTTGGTAATATTGGCTGATGTGCAAAACCTATTACTTTTCCTGTTAAAATTCATATTTATCACAACGGTCTTCATACCAGCTTTTAACAAATACTTCTAGTTTTTCCAGATAATTGTCGATAGCAGCCGTGCCCTGTACAAACTCGTCTCCATCCTGAAGTTGCGGCTGTAAAAGTTCCTGTTGCAGTATTACTTCGTGTTGAATAGCCATTCTTTCCAGGCGGTCCTGCCAGGTAGAAATTTCTTTTGTAGTTGGGGAATAATATAAAGTGACCATGTTAGTATAACCGTATGTTTATTTGGGTGTGATTGTTAGCAAGCCATCTTTCAGCCTGTCTTTTATAGATTATGGAATAACAGACGATAAATCCCATTATTCATCCTTTGAAGAAGGGTTAAATGGAGAATAGTCTATAAACGTCGAAGCTATGTCAGTAACATTCTCCAGTGACACCCATTCGTCTATGGTAAAAGTCCAGTAACGGCCGGTATCTTCATGGCTGGTGGGTATTTCCTGGGTAACACTTGCTTTGCCGGTCAGTTGAAGCGTCTGGTGAGCCTGAAAATCAACAAAAAGCAGACCTGCCTGCGGGTAGCTCAGAAAATTGCCCAGGGTATTATACATACTGTTTCCCTGGTAATCTGGTATGCGAAGGGTAGAAGGATTTAATATATCCACAAAACCGGGATTGCCGCCACGGTGAGAAGCATCCAATGCTTGCCCACCATTGCTGCTGCCCACAAAAAAGGTGTCGGCAGCCTTAATCCAGCTTATCCATTCATCAGTAAGAACCCTTCCTGTGGTAATGCCATTCTGGTAAACAGGCTTTTTTCCTCTGATAACGCTGCGGCGCTGAATGTACTTGGGACAGTTAGCATATGCCTGCTGTACGGAGATGAGTAAGCGGTCTTTATCAGCAGTAATTTGTCCGTTCACCCGGTATCTGCGGCGGGTGGCAGGTTCGATAAAGAGCATTCCAGTAAAAGGGTGTAGCTTTATATTTTGCCAGAAAACGTCGGCAGGATTAGAATGAACAAGTTCTGGAATCAATTGGATGGTTTCTTCATCTATTACGCTGATAAATCCCTCCTGGCCAGAAATCACAGAAGTCCAGATACGCCCCTGTCCATCCTGACTGCTGGCCAGGAAAAAGGGCTGCTTCCCGATATAATTGGCTGCGCCATGGGTGATAAAAGAAACCAGCATCCGGCTGTTGTGGTAGGCAGCGATTTGCTCGCCTGCTTTCTGTTGCATTTCCAGCTCGCCATTATGATATGTTGAAGGTATCATCGGTAAAAGAGTGAGAAGTGAAAAAAAATCTTAAGAGTCAAGCGTAAGCGCACAATTTCCGGTAACAGCTACACTCATGACTGGGGTTGCTCCTGAAGAGCATAAGGCAATGGCTGAGCGGCCGGAAAATCTACCGGAATCGCAGTTAAGGCATATACATAATTGGTAAATATCCTTACAGTCACTAAGCCTGTCAGCTCTATTAAGGCTGCTTCAGAATAGCCGGCTTCGAAAAATTGCGCTAATAGATTTTGTGCCGATTTGCCTTTATTTTCTGCAATCGATTTAGCCAGTTGCACAATGGTATTCATTTTCTGATCACTTGCGCGGCCACTCCTGATGAGTAAAGTTTCTTCCTGGGTAAGCCCTCTTTTGACAGCTGCCATAGTTTGGGCTGCCAAACAATAATTACACCCATTTACCTGCGAAACCACCAGGGCAACGGCTTCCCGTTCTTTACCAGTAAATGCACCCTGATTCAGGGAAGTTTCAAACTGGAGGAAAGCCTGTAAAGCATGGGCAGAATAACCTATGGTCGCATATAAGTTAGGAACTTTGCCCAGGCGTTTTTGTAATTGATCGAATAATGCTTGCGCCTCTTCGTTTACTTGTTCTCTTGTAGGAACCTGAATAGTTTTCATCATTTATGGAATTTATATGGTTGGTATGCTATCAGACTGGTTGCCTGAACTGATTATTTTCTATGATTTTATTCTCCAGAATAAACAAGCTGATTGGCTCTTGTAAAGGTAGCAAGTGTAGTGGCTAAACTATGGTACCATTTATTGCTTATATGGTAATAAATGCTTATTTTAAATGAGCGGGATAAAAAAGGCAATGTGCGATTGGATTCACTTCAATGATATAGATACTTTTATCTCTTCCTTTGGGCTTTCCTATCCTTTTAGTAAGTATTTATAAATAATGTGTGTTACAATTAATTGCAAAATGATGAAGGCACAATTCCCTATTTTTGATATTTGTAAATTATCCCGATGTGAACAAGAAGATATTTTTATCAGCCGGTTGGCACCTTTTCTGGACAAACATCAAAACCTGCTTTTGTCACACAAACATACTTTTTACCATATAGTCTTATTTACAGAAGGAGCCGGCAGCCATGACATCGATTTTCAACGTTTTCTGGTTAGGCCTTATCAAATCTATTTTATGGGGCCTGGCCAGGTACATAGCTGGAGTTTTGAAGGCAAAGTAGATGGCTATGTGGTAAATTTTTCTACCCAGTTTTTTCAATCTTTACTGCTGAAAGCAGATTACCTGGATCAATTTCCATTTTTTAATGGTAATGTAGCTGAGGCTGTAATTGATCTGTCCACTAATTTACACCCTCTAATACTTGACCTGTTTGAAAAGCTTGTCCATGAAAGTGAAACTGTTCAGCATTTAAGACAGGATATGGTCAGGGTTTTATTAGTACAACTTTTTATACAGATGGACAGGTTAAGCTTTGAACGCCCCGTTCATCAGGCAACAGCTTATAATTATACATTGCTGCGGAACTATCAAAAGCTGGTTGAAAAAAATTATACTTCTTTAAAATTGCCAAGAGAGTATGCCGAACTCCTGTTTATTACCCCTGGACATTTAAATGCCCTATGTCATGAGGTCTTAGGGCAGTCAGCCGGAGAAGTAATACGGGACCGTATTATGCTGGAAGCTAAACGCTTATTAACTAATTTATCATTAACTATCTCGGAAGTAGCCTATCAATTGAACTTTGCCGATAACTCTTACTTTACAAAATTTTTCAAAAAACACACCGGATTAACCCCCGAAAAGTTCAGAGATGGCCTGTTCAATCAATTATCCCAAGATGCCCTTTCTCTACAGTAAACAGAATGCCTTTAATCTTCACAAAGGGCAATGTATTGTCTTACTTGTTTAGAAGGAATAGGATTTAAAGAGGGAGTTATTTGCATTTCTTCTTCCGGCAGGGACAATTCAATGGCTTATACAAATAACCAATTCTGTTTTTCGTCGACCTCAATACTGGCAAGGCTGGTAGCAATACTTTTCTCAACTTTCTCCAAAGAAGTAATCTCATGAAATGTTAGTTGAGAGCAAGAAGCTGGTACCATAAGGTTCTCTGTATTTCCCTAATATATTAATGGTATCAATGGCAGAATGATAATATTGCCAGGTATGGGCAAGCCAGAGGTAATTGTTATAAAGGTGCCGGTAATGTCTGTTAGCTAATAAAGTAAGGAGGCACTTTCATAAAAGTTGTGTTAGGGCAAGGGGTGTAAGTGGCTTACAAATAAAGGTATTAATATAAGGATGTTCCCGTATTCTGCGTATTTCCCCGGCATCTATGGTAGAAGAGAGCATTACAATTTTGGTTGTCTTCCACACTTTTGATGGAAGAAGCTCTAAGCTCTCTAAAAAATCAAAACCATCCATAAGTGGCATGTTGATATCCAAAAAAATAATATCAGGTAGGGAAAGAGAATGGGCAATACTATGGACAATAAATTCTAATGCTTCCATAGCTGAACTTTTAATAATAATCTGTTCAGCTAATGATATACTTTTGATAAGTTGGGTGTGGATTAAATTATCTATCTCATTATCATCAATAAGCAAAGCGGTTTTATAACGGTAGGTTCGCATAATTTTTACAAAAATGGCATTCTGGTTTGGTGTCTGTGGAAATGAACGGCCCTAAGGCTGTCTATACTAGTCTGATAGCGCAAAAATAGGAGAGCAAAGTAGTTAACTCTGGTGTTTATTTCAGCAATAGCGGCACTTCACACAGAATCAAACAGCCTTTATAAAAATGTTATGCAAAAAATAGTAATTATACATGTTATTGTTGGATAATTACCTATTGGAGTGTAAATATAACCTGGGTGGTTTTGGCTGGCTCAATGTTGACAAAAATGTTAATTTTCTACTTACAGTTTTTTTTGCAGGACTCGGATTAAAAACAAAAGGAGGAATCCATGATATTTACAAATGTAAGTTATTAAATAGGAGCCTTTTGTTGGAACTAATGGAAATAGCTAAAGGTAGATTTTTGTAAACCTATAAAGGGAGAAAATAAGGAAAGGAAAATTATCTATGTTTACTATACCTTGCCAATTAATATACAATAGGCACCTGCTATGTCACACATTCCAGTTCTGCACACGATCAGTGAGTTTTTCAAAGACTACGGCTTAGGGCAGCCCTTACACCCTGAGATCATGTGTATGCACCTACAAGATCAGCCTGTACTTCATACAGCTAGGGTAAAACTCAAGGTAGCACTAAAATTGAGTTGGTTCAAAAAATTGGGGAAGTTAATTTATTCGCCCCTTTGGGGTAACTGTAAACATTGATGCATAATTTACATTTAATCTTTCTATTCACAAGCGAAGTACAGAATCTCAAAAATAGATTTTACAATCAGACAATCACCTACTTTATATTTGACCCTCTTTAACCTTAACTCATATGAGAGATAATTTGCTCTTTTATGATATCTTTACTTAGCACTGGTTTGTAAGTTCTGTCTTCGCACTTAATCTATGGCATAGTAAGAAACTTATTAACTAATTCACCTTAAATCTTAACTTTCAATGAGACAGAAAAAATGGTTCCCATTCTTCCTAGCTGCTTGCTTGTTTATACTAGCTGGAGTTGCAACATTTTACTGGAGGAATTTTCAGGCAGCTATTCTTTTTTCTTCTAAATAAAACTGATACTGTTCGGGAATTCTGTTACCTAAGGCAGAATGGCGTCTTCTTTTGTTATACCATCCCTCAATATATTCAAAAATAGCCAGCTTCGCCTGTTGCTTTGTGAGATAATCCATATGGTAGACTAACTCTGTTTTTAAAGTTTTGAAGAAGCTTTCGGCTACTGCATTATCCCAGCAGTTACCTTTTCTGCTCATACTTTGCAATACAGGCAGACCTTTAAGCTGCTCTTTAAAATCGGTACAAGCATACTGCACCCCTCTATCGGAGTGGAACAGTAAATTTTGATTAACAGGCCTGTTTTTGATTGCCATTTTCCAGGCAGTTATCGTAGTATCACTAGCTTTCATTGTGTCACTCATTGCCCACCCAATTAGCTTTCTATCAGCCAGGTCCAATACAACTGTCAGGTATAGCCATCCTTCCTGAGTTTTAATATAAGTCAGATCAGACACCCACTTCTGCCCAATTGCCTGTGCAGAAAACTCTCTGTTGAGGTGGTTTTCAGCTATAGCATATTCATGTTCAGAATCTGTAGTCTGCACCCGGTATTTCTTCCTAATGATACTTTTGATATTAGCTTTCTTCATCAGTCTGGCCACTCGTGGACGCGATACACTAATACCCAAGTCTCTTAACTCGCTGGTAATCCTGGGACTTCCATATCGTTTTTTACTATCATTGTACACTTTTCTAATATCAGTTAATAATATATTTTGTTTTAGGGTCCTTAAACCAACAGGATTTTTTAACCAATAATAACCACTCGTACTTACTTGCAGTACTTTACACATCTTTTCAATGGGAAACAATAAGCGGTTTTCCTTTATGAATTGAAATATTTTCCATCGCTCTTGGAAAAGATGCTGACCGCCTTTTTTAATATATCTCTTTCTAACTGAGCCTCCTTGAGTTCTTTTTGTAAGCGTCTAATCTCTAGTTGATCTGCCGTGAGCGAAGATTTTTCTTTTGGTATTATCTTTTCCAGGTTTTGATCTTGTCTCCACTTACTTAATCTTCCAGGATCTATATCTAATTCTTGGGCAGCTACTTTAACTGATCCTTTAACATAAGATAACTCAATGGCCATCTGTTTAAATGCTTGATCAAATACGTGTCTTTTCATACGTTCAAATTTAATAGTAAATTAAATCTGCCTATGATTTATCCTCCAGTTAAAGGTAGCAAGTTCAAACTTCAGTTTTCTCTCCGAGTGCTTATAGTCAAATGCCACAGCGGCAACCCACACCTAACGATACCTTGAAATCGCCACAAGTCTTGTCTGACCATCGGGTAAAAATCAGTATTTATGCGCCTAAAGCGAGTGAGGTTACAGTAAGTGGTGATTTTCCTGGTGGATCCCCTAGTATGAAATTAGAAAAAGGAGAGATCGGAGTCTGGTCTGTAACCATTGGCCCTCTCAAGCCTGATTATTACACCTACACCCTTACAGTGGATGGGGTTCGCACCATGGACCCGAAAAATCCGGTAATTAAGCAGGGGATCAACAGCCTGGAAAATATGATGGCTGTATCCGGGCAAGAAACAGCTTTCCAGGATAATAAATCTGTTCCACATGGAGAGGTGCGCCAGGTTTGGTATCAGTCTACCTCCCTTGATATGCCCCGGCGAATGCATGTGTATACACCCCCAGGGTATGAGAAAAGTAACACCAAATACCCGGTGTTTTATCTGTTACATGGCGGAGGTGACGACGATTCAGGATGGAGCACGGTAGGCCGTGCTAATTTCATCCTAGATAACCTACTGGCAGCAGGAAAGGCAAAACCCATGATCGTAGTGATGCCTAATGGAAGTATGCCCATTCGTAGCACACCCGGAGCGATGAACCCTCAGGCGATGACACAGATGCGGACTATGTTTGCTGATGAGCTTCTCAAAGAAGTGATGCCTTATGTGGAGAAAAACTACCGGATACTTACTGGCCGTGAAAATCAAGCGATTGCTGGACTCTCGATGGGTGGCTTTCAAACGTTGGATGTCACCCTGGATATTCCGGTGATGTTGACCCCCTTTGGCGATACTGACACACCAAAAAGGAAGTGGTTCAAAGAACCCGATGGTCTGACAATGTTAGTGTTTTTTTCTTAAACTTTCACCTTTCAACTCTATTCGGTAAGAGGTATGCAGCAGCCGGTCGAGGATGGCATCGGCAATAGTTGCTTCCCCAATTACTTCATACCAGCTGCTGACCGGTAGTTGAGAAGCAATAATGGTAGAGGCACGGGCATGGCGGTCTTCGATCATCTCCATCAGGTCTAATCGCTGTCCTGCTTCTAAAGGGGTTAAGCCAAAGTCATCCAAAATCAGTAAGCGGGTTTTGGATAGCTTCTCAAAGAACTTGATTAAGCTGCCATCTACCCGGGCCATCTTTGTTTTCAGCAGCAGTTTAGCTACATTAAAATAAGCTACTGAATATCCCTGTGCACAGGCCTGGTGTCCTAAAGCAGAAGCTAAAAAACTTTTGCCTGCTCCAGTAGCACCGCTAATCAGGATGGACTCCCCTTTGATTAAGTACTCTCCTGTGGCCAGCCCGTTGAGCAGGGATTTATCTAAGCCACGTGCGCTACCCGGCTGCAATTCTTCTATAGAAGCCTGGTAGCGGAAAAAAGCATTGCGCTGCAAGCGGCGGAACTTTCGTTCCTTTCGCTCATTTTCTTCTGCCTGCAGCAGTAGTTCGAGTCCCTCGCTCAAGGAGAGTTCATGGCATTTTCTTGTCTCTAGCAGTGCCTGCCAGCTGCGACTCATTCCGTGGAGTTGCAACTGACTGAGTTGGGATTGGATTTGCATCATCTGTTTTGTTAGTTAGGAGTAGATTAGTTGAGGGTGGATAAAAATTGGGTATAATACTCTTTGCCCCGGATGTTAGTATGTTCCGGCAAGGACCGTTCTATAATCTGCTCCTGGTCATGCACCATGTTGTTTTCCAGTAGGTTGCGCATAAAGCGGTAGGTGTAATTGCCATGTTCAATAGCAATCAAACATGCTTTGCGGAAGCTATCTGCATCACTTCTGCTTGCCAGGCGCAACAAGCCATCACAGGTGCGGTATAGCTGCTCAGGATAGCGTTTCTGCTGGAAGAGTCCTTCCAAAAGCTTGTAGAACTCTTCTGATTTACTTTGGGCTTTTTTCAGGTAGTATTCCGGGCTACGTTCCAGGTAGTGCCGATGGTGGGAACACAGGTGTTCTTTGATAGTGGTATAGCTGCCCATGCGGTAATCTCTCACATGCAAAGCTATTTGCTCGCCTTTGCTGTAGATATGCACCATCGAGCGGGTGTAGATCACTTTTACCTGCAAGCCAATGTAAGTGTAGGGTACACTGTAGTAATGTTTATCCTGAGCCAGGTAGATATGGTTGTTCTGGGCCACTTTCAACTCCCGGTAATACTTGAGTTCAAAACTATAGTCTGGCAGTGGCCCAAGTAGGTGTTTTTCATCGGCTAAGAATTTTTCTTGTCTGCAGTAGGGCTTCTTTTGCATCCTGGTTTGATTATGTTCACGGATTTTCTCCTTGATGGCTTTATTGAGGGAGGAAAGATCAAAGAACTGTTGATGGCGCAGTTTAGCATAGACCCTGTTATAGATCAGCTTTACCCCGTTTTCTACCAAGGCCTTGTCCTGTGGTTTACGCACTCTGGCCGGAATCACCACTGCCCCATAATGATTAGCAAAATCTTCCATGGCACGATTAACATCCGGTTCATAGGGACTGGCTTTCACAATGGCAGACTTTAAGTTATCCGGTACCAGCACCTTTGGCACACCACCGATCTCTTCTAAACAGCACCGGAGGGCATACAGGAAGTCTTCTATATTTTGACTGGGAACAGCCATGGCAAAGCTGTAGTCAGAATAAGGCAGACAAGCCGCAAACACTTGACAATAGATCACTTCGCCGGTGTCTTTGTCAATGTAGGAAAGCTTTTTTCCGGCAAAATCGATAAATAGTTTTTCAGCCGCTTTGTGAGTTAGGACCATGGTAGGTTTACGGGCCAATAACTGCTGAGAGAGGTGGAAACAGAACTGGGAGTAGCCGTAGCCTTGGGCATACTCTTTTTTATACTCTTCCCACAGCAATCTTCTGTTGACACCTACCTGCTTGAGTTCTGAGGCAAAGTAGTCGAGCTTTTCTTTGAAGTGGTCAAAGCGGGTGTCTTTGTAGGCAGGATTACCGGCATGGTATTTTGCTTCCAGCAGCGGATCGGCTAGGGACAGCAGTTGCTCCACGCTTAATGGCAGCAGGGCTGTTTTGGCAAGATACGCCTTGACCGTATTCTTGCTCAGGGAAAGACTGCGGGCAATGAACTTAATGCCTTTACCTTGCTGATGCAGCAGCAGTAGTTGTTTGATCTGACTCATAGGTTTTGGTTTTCCAGCCATCGGTGCTCTGTTTGGTAAGTGATCACCAAAGAACCAAATCCTGTAGTCTTTTACGAGCAGAAGGGGGTCAGCATCGTCCGGAATCTTTCCTGCAAGGGCTGGTAGAGTCCGGAATTAGTAGCTATAGCTGCTCAAAAGTGGGGTCAATATCTGCCGGAATGACATAATCTGCAGCTTTTTAGCTACTTACTTGCCGGAATCCGGGGCTTCAAAAGGGGTCAGCATGCTCCGGATTCTCCATCACCCTAAGTCATGGGGACCTGTTTAATTATGTAGGCGTATTTAGCTCTGGTTTTTTTGGACCAAGTATTGATGAGGCGGAGACCAAATATGCCAAGGTATTACAAGACCCCAACTTTAACAAAAGTAAAAAACTCTTCTGGGTTGAAATTGGGAAGGATGATTTTGTCATGGAGGCCAATAAAAAAACGCTAGCCTTGCTAGACAAACACAAAATCAAGTATCAGTACAAGGAAACAGAAGGAGGACATACCTGGATCAATTGGCGGCAGTATCTAAATGAATTTGTACCATTACTTTTTCGCTAAGCTTTTTCCAAGTAACCCAATCAAGTAAACTCAGAATCCAAACAACGCTATCCCTAAATTAGCTTGTTACAACACTGTCAACACAAATCAGGTAGTAACTTTGCTTTAGCTATACAATAAGTAGAAACTGGCTTTCACCTATCGAAGTGCAAGGTTCAATAGATAATAACATTTGAAGCTAAATGGACAAAAGGGAAAGATAATAGTTTCTATTACTTCCCCTCTTGTCTTAATATGAAGTTTTAACAAAGGGATATATTTCTTAACTTGGACCATGGCAATCAAAACCATAATCATTCAACATTAAATTTAACAAATAGGTCTAAACTCAATGTCCACAATTTTGAGGGAAGACCCTGTAGTCAATCACCTAATTTGGTTGAGCTACTTCTTGACCACAGGGTATCGTAAGTGTGTGACGCCAACGCCCTGAATTGTGGTCGGATTACCAAGAAACATGGGTGTTCCCTGCAGATGCTCGAATAATCTAACACCTGAGCCAAGAATGACAGCGGCTATATCAACCTGAATTTCGTCTAGTAACCCTGCATTCATTAATTGTTGAATGATGTCGGCACCATGAACGGCAACATTCTTCCCTTCGGCTGCAATTTTAGCTTGTTTGACGGCTGTCTCAAGACCATTGGTAATGAAGTTTACATTTGAATTTGGCCGAGGCCACCCCGCGGGGACTTTATGAGTGACAACGAAGGCTGGACCCCAGGCATGGGTTCCACCCCACCCGTGGGCAACTTCAAAAGTTTTTCGACCCGTTAGTACAGCACCAAGCTCAAAGGTGCGATCTCGTATGTAATCTGCACTCTGTTGAGATACCCTGAATGTCATGTTGTCCGCGCCTCCTGTCTGGATTTCTACATCACCTGAAGCAAAATACCAGTCGAATACTTCTCCTACGCCATGGTTGCTGTCTGCAACAAAGCCGTCTAAGGACATGGACATTATGGCGACAACTTTTGTTTCTTGTTGGTTACTCATAATAAATTCTGTTCTAGTTGTTGCTTTACAGTAGGTGCTAACCAACCAAGCGCACACCCCGCCGAGCCTTCATGCTGAAGCTTTGTGCATCGGCAGGCCGGTTGGCGAGGGTGAATGGTGCTAGGCAGCCGGTTTTTTAATCATTTGGAAGCAGGATTTGTTAAAATAACCCCGTCTTTTACTATAATTCTACTTGATAAAAAGTTTTTATAGTCCTCGAAAGGACTTTTTTCATAAATAATTAGATCTGCTTTTTTCCCTTTTTCTAAAGAACCATATTTATTTTCCATCTTCAAAGACATGGCTCCATTTATGGTAGAAATCTCAATAATGGACGCAATAGAAAATCCATATTCAGACAACAGGAGTTGTTCCGATAAAACTGCTTTCCCCCCATTTGGTACATCAGTGCCTATTCGTAATTTGATCCCTTTCTCTTGTACTTTTTTTACGATTTGCATAAAGGCTTTAAAATTATCTTTGTTGTGCTGCATCTTGTTTTTACTTATTTGGGCAGCTAGCTTATTATTCGGATCGGCAAAGTAGGTGAGCCCAAACTTATCGGCAAACAAATGAATGGTGGAGGAGAAAGTGGCCCGTTCTTTTGTCAGACGGGTTAAAAGGGAATCAAGGGCTTCTGATTTATTGTCAACAATAAAGCGAGCTTCATTCATAATTCCTTCCAAAAAAGGAATAGAATCTAACATTCCTTTTCCATAAACGGCTTCTAGTCCGACAACGAATTTTTTTTCCTCTTCTTGGCTGAAGGCAATACTATGCATAATAGTAAATAGATGTTCATAATTGTTGAGTCCAATGGCGAGTGTGGTATCCATACTCATAATGCCATTATCAATGTGTCCATACACCTGCATCTCTAAACTGTCAGCAGTTTTATAGGCAGCTTCAAACTCAGGCCTTCTCAATCGCCAGTATAGTTTCACGTGCCGAATGCCCATCTTATAATAGTCTAAAACCTTTTGTCGGGCAGCCATAGGAGATTCAACAGAAATATGACCTATGTATGTCTTACGTTCTTCTTTGGAAATAAGGGCTCCGCCTGTAGTATATATGTTTGTAAACTTAGGTAATGGATGGGTTGACCAAGTAAGGATGGGCTTTAGCCAGGTTTCAGGTTGGCCCATTATCATAACGGTTGTAACGCCATAAGGCAGGTAGTTGTCCGAAAATTTCTTTCTCAAATAGGGTAAGGAATCTTCTGCTAGGTAAGTGGGTGCCTCATCGTAGTCACCGAAGAAATGCATGGGATGGATATGGGTATCAATAATGCCAGGTGTGACTAACTTACCGCTGGCATTTATTGTTTTCTTTGCTTTAACGGATTTATTACTTTCTACTACCGCTACTATAGTATCGGCATTGATGAGGATTGTTTTGTTTTCAAGTACAATCCCCTTTTTGGTGTCGAATATATTGGCATGGGTGATTTGCAAATCATAGGCAGGTTTGCAAGACAGCAGAAGCAGCGATCCAACTATATAGATAAGTAATTTCATATATAAATTTTGAATTGACGCCCAATCTTTAGATTAGCTCAATGTAACAAAACAAAGAGATTGATACAATAAAAAACCAATTGTTGAAATAGCTGTGGGTAAGTAGTTAACTCTTGTAAAGCTTTAGGATAAGCAGAGTTATCTGATCTCCTCCCAAGAAATTAGACATATTAGCAGTTACAGGAAAGGGGTCTGGGTGTTGCACAACTGCTGGTTTGAAATCTTCCTTCTGATTGATAAATTCAAGAATGGTAGGCAAAAGAAAACAGTTCACCAACACTTGCCCTTCACTGATAGTGGAAACTTATGTTCCCAAGAACAATTTTTACCGCCAAATTAAGCAACTGCTGAATTTGGAGTTCCTCTATCAGGCAGTAGCCCCTTATTATGGCAAGTGTGGGCAGAAATCAATAGATCCAGTGGTATTTTTCAAGCTACAACTAGTAGCTCATTATGAAAATATCTGTTCAGAGCGGGCTCTTATTGAAATGAGTCAATTACGCTTAGATATCCTTCATTTTTTAAACTATAATGTGGGTGAGCGCCTGCCTTGCCACAGTACCCTATCCCGCACACGCAAGCGCTTACCGGCAGAGGTATTTGAAACTTGCTTTCAGTCTATTCTTACTGCCTGTGTAGCGGCAGGTATGGTTAGTGGGCACACCCAAGTTGTGGACGCAGCCTTAGTGGAAGCTAATGCCTCTACAGATAGTTTGAAGCGAAAGGCATTGCTGGAATGGCAACTGCTTCAGGGGGAAGCAAATCTAAGTACACCTGCCGAACTTACAGGGCAAGTTTCACCTTTTCCCTCGATAGAAAAGACCACTAAGCCTAAAAGCTGCCCTAGAAATAATCGAACTCATATCAGTATGAGTGATGCTGAGGCTAAACTTACTCAAAAAACAGGTAAACCTTCCCGACTGTATTATCTATCCACAATGGCAGTAGACACGCATCGCCATGTGATTACTCACATGCAAGCTGACCTGGCAGATGAAAAAGATTCCCGCCATCTGACGGCAATCGTAGACAAGCTTTCAGCAAAGCTTATGCAATATAGATTACCCTTTCAATATCTGCTAGCTGATGCAGGCTTCGGATCAGGCGAGAATTATGCTTTTTTAGAGGCACGCCATATCAAAGGCTTCATTTCTTTACCGGGTAGTTATCAGCCGGTAAGAGAAGGTTTCCATTATGATCCAACACAAAACGCCTATATCTGTCGCAATGAAAAGTTGCTTTACTACCATGGGATTAGAATAGAAAAAGGCTTTGCTACTCATTACTATCATGCCAGAGTGAAGGATTGCAGTGTATGTCCGCTAAAAAAAGCATGCTGTGGCAATAAAAGGCGGCAAACACTCACCTTTAGTGTCTACCGCCACTATCATCAACGCATTCAGGAACGGGTAGAAAGTAAAGAAGGTAAAAAAATGATAGGACTCAGGATGTCTACGGTAGAACCTGTTTTTGGCAGTTTACTCAACTACTATGGTATGAAGAGAAGCAATGCAAAGGGAAAACAAGCCGCTCATAAGTTTATGCTCATGGCAGCTACCGCTTACAACCTGCAGAAACTGCTCGCTTGCTCTACTCATCCTATAGCCAATATTCAAATCCTTACTCAAAAGCAAATTCATATCCTTTATTTTGTGCTCTGCTACGTTGTGCAACACCCAGGGGTAGAATTTGTAACTACCCCTTTGCTGCTCATATGTCTGATATTTTAGGATGAGGACAGCCACTGCTGTTTTCCTTTTAAAACTAACAATAAGACTGTTATGGGGTATAGTTTGTGTGGTGTACCTCAGCTTTTAAGTAAGCTTAAATGCAAATGGTAAAACCAGTCGGACTTTGACAGGCTTTCCATCTTTTATTCCTGGCGTCCATTGTAGCTTAGTCTTTATCAAAGCCTTGATTGCAGCCTCGTCACAGCCATATCCGAGCCCTTCTTCAACCTTGTAATCGGTGATATTGCCCATCTCGTCTACAATAAAAGAAACAAAAAGTTTTCCTTCAATATTGTTTATTCTTGCTTTTGCAGGGTACTTCACTACAGAATTCCATTTTTTATATAATGACTCCATTCCTTTCTCTACTGTCGGCTTAGTGTCCACCTCGTCGTAGGAATAGATCGTATCGGATTTATAAGCGTTGTTGTTGATTTTGGATGTTGCAAATGTGAGGGTTGATAGTATCACAAATAAAACTGTTAGAAATTTTCTCATAGTAGTCTTGTATTTTTCGTCCTAAGTTATGGGCAATGTGCCAACTGCAACTGAATACCGTTGGCTAATGCTAAGGTAAAGCCTCGAGATGCCATAGTTTAAGTTAAATTAACTTCCCCTTTGCCGTAACTCATAATAGTTCCAATTTCTTGTAAGGAGATTAAGAACTTTGCTAGTTCTTTAAATCTTAATTATCAACTAATCTAATCATTGAATTTTAATATCAACTGTAAATTGATGATTGAGTTTAGTTTTTAATAATGCGTTTAAAAATAATCCCTTTAGTTGTTTGAATCTTAATTATATAAATCCCTGTTTTTTCAGATGAAAGATCAAAAACCGCTTTATACTGATTGGTACTAGAAATTAGATTTTTAATCATAATATTTCTTCCTAAAGCATCCCAAACTGATATTTCTGCTTTCTGCCCTGATTCAGCAGGAAGGATTATAGTCGTTTTATCATTTGTTGGATTAGGATAAATTTTTATTAGAGTTGATAGGTAAGACTCAGTTGAAGTAAGAACATAATTAAATGGAGCAGAAAGATCAGATACACAGCCTTGTTGATTCTTCACCCTCACTGTATACTTGCCTGGGCTATCAACCTTTATTCGTTGACTATTCATAGCTTGAACCTCTCCCTCTAATTGCCATTCATAACTATCAGCCACTACGTTGCACACTAAACTATCAGCACCTAATTGAGTAATAACCGGAGTAATTGGTTTTTGAATACGAGTAATGGTTACTAGTGCTTTCAAAGAATCTATGCAGGTGTTAGAAGAAACTTTCCACTCAAACACATTTTCTCCATAACTTAAACCTTTTACTAAAGAGTTAGCTGCTTGAGTGTCTTGAATTTCTCCTTGGCCACTTACCAGTTTCCAGTTACCTCTACCATGCATAGGATGCACGGCTTGCAAGATGATAGAATCCTGTTCACAAAGTGTTTGATTAATTCCTGCATTTACAATAGTATTAGTAGTATAACATGGAAGTATATATTTAAAAGCAGCTGAGGCATCGGACCAACATCCTTGTTGATTACTTACTTTAACCATATAAAGACCAGCTTGACTTACTTGAATAGACTGGGTATGTTTATCTATTGTTACTCCCTGGAAGAACCACTCATAATTACTACCTACTATATTACATACTAAGTTTTCTGTGCCCTGTTGAGTAATTATCGGAGTGTTAGGTTTCTTTTGGCGTGTAATAGTTATCTGAGCACGTAGAGAGTCACTACCACATGAATTAGCAGATATACTCCATTCAAATATATTTTCTCCATAAGCTAAACCCGAAATTATAGTTGTTGCATTTTCTATATCTTGAAATAAGCCCCTTCCACTAATTAGTTTCCATCGGCCTTTCCCTACTAAAGGAACAATGGCTTGCGTTACAACGGTATCTTGTTCACAAATAGATCGGCTTATACCGGCTTGAATACTTGTATTGGTTGTTTTACAAACAATACTTTGATCTAATTTGGCTGATTCTACCACAACCAATGGTATATCATAAATCGTGTTAAAAGTAATGTTTGTACGGACTGGCTTATTAAAATCAAAGAAAATGTCTGCATAGTTTTTTATAATGATTTTTTCTGGTAGCCCCTCTTTTGGCTTAATACTAAATCGTATATATCCATTACTCGCTAATTGATCTTTAGTACTATCCGGCAGATTAATATTATTAAAGGTAAAAGTAAGTACTGGCTTTCCTTTTCCAGACACAGTCATTTTATATGCATGGGAAACCGCTCTTACTTGAAGAGTGCTAATATCTAAATAATTTGAAAGAGTATCTACTACTACTACTTTGTAAGCAACATCGGTTCCAGTGTTTTGAAAACGGATCACATAATCCAAGGCCTTCTTAGTAGGAGTATAATGTTCATTACCTATTCCTTGCGGTGAAACTGCCTTATCATTGGGATCAAAAGAATCAATTATAGGCAAGCATTCAGTGGCTATTTCAGGCTCTTCCTCTTCTTGAGTTTGTTGATTAACAAAGCCTACACTCACAGTGCCATTACTATTGATTCCGCAAGCTTCAATAGTGACAAAACTTTGCTTTCGGGAAGGATGACTAGATAGTTGATCTGCTTCTAGCCTCACGGTTTGTCCATTAGCTGGTACTTGCAGAATTAGACTATCTCCTTTAGCTAATTTAAAATTACCAATAAAGGCTAGTTGTGTATCTAAATAAATCCGAAAGGAACTACTATCTGCCATACTACCATTACCCATATTATACATACCTAAGCGTACCCTGCCATTATCTGTACACCTAGCCTTTGCATGTATATCTGATTGATCCCAAGCATCAGAAGCAGTTCTATCATTGGCAGGCGTAATCCATGCTTTGGTACATTGAGTAAGTCCCATAATTTCAAAGTTATCACAAATTACTAAATCTTGAATTTCAATACTACCACATGCCTGAGCAGCTAGCGAACCAATGCTGAAAACATAATTACTATCATTATCTTGAGTATAGGGTAAACTAGCACTTCTTAGTAACACGTATTCTGGTAGCTTTACATATACTTTCACATTAGTGGCATCTGCAGTGCCATTGTTACAATAAGTTACAGTAGTATTGTTAGTCATACATCTCCTTCTTCTATCAGAAGAAACACTCACTGAGAGATAAGGCACGATGGATATTTGATTAGCAAAGTCTTTTCCTACTACACTATCATTATAAGCGGTAAATTTTACTGAGTGAGTCTTCGGTTCTATTGGGCAGATTTGCTTGATAAAAGCACTTTTATCGTAAGGAATTACTTGTTGAATTGTATAATTACCTATATCTACAGCTAAAGTGTAATTGCCTAATGAATCTGTAGTAGCATAATAATTTCCTGGCTGAGCAATAACAACTAAATTAGCTAATCCGTTATCATCTGCATTTTTTACGCAGTCCGCATTTTTATCATTAAAAATACTCCCTTTTATATGATTTGGTTTACTGATAGCTGGACCTATGTAGAACTTTTGAATACGATAATTACGCATATCAGCAACATAAATATTGCCAGCTACATCTACAGCTACACCTCTAGGGCTATTAAGCTCTCCATCACCGGTACCATCAGTAACAGGGTAACCAAACCCTGATAGTAATTGGCCCTCTGAGTTGAATTTTTTAATAATATAATCAGCAACATAAATATTACCTCCAACATCTATAGTTATATCACTTAATTCAGCAAATTGTCTATTACTGCCAAACTTTGAGAGAAACTGACCATTAGCATTAAACTTTTGAATTCTATAATTCCAATAATCAGCAACATAAATATTGCCAGCTACATCTACAGCTATTGCTGTAGGTGCATTAAACTGTCCATCCCCAGTACCATAGGTGCCAAATTTCATAAGAAATTTGCCATTAGAGTTAAATTTTTGGATACAGTTATTAGGACCAGGACCATCTGTAACATAAACATTACCTGCTATATCTACAGCAATCTTACTAGGACGAATAAACTGTCCATCCCCATTACCTTGACTACCAAACTTTAACAGAAATTGACCATTAGAGTTAAACTTTTGGATACGATAATTATTCCAGTCAACAACGTAAATATTTCCTGCTATATCAACGGCTAAATCAGTAGGATAATCAAGTTGGCCATTACCTGCACCATAACGACCAAACTTTAATAGAAATTTACCATTGGGATCAAACTTTTGGATGCGGTGATTCTGATAATCCACTACGTATATATTACCAGCTGCATCTACATCTACACTAATTGGCAAATCAAATTGGCCATTACCTGTACCATAACTACCAAACTTTGAGACGAATTGTGCCTTTACAGGGAGATAAATAAAAAATGTTAATAAAAAGAAGTAAAAAACATTAATTGGTAGAAGTTTATAATGCATAAGTAAAATAAATAGCGCTTGTTAATTATTAATGATCACTAGGATTGTGACTGAAGTTAAATTTTAATTTAATACAACAACATGTATTCAAGGTGATTATTAATTAACTGTAAGTTATATTTTATACCAAATAGGGCGAAGGCTATTCTATAGAGGTTGTAATCTTGCTGATGGCTTCTAAAATGTAAGGGTATCCGGTTAGAGAGGCGATCTGTCTTTGCCCATAACTTTTAGCCGTATTAGTGATCCAGGCTTCCAGTTCTTGTTCATGGCTGAAGTTGTGAAAAGCTACTTTGTTTTTCATATCCCCCCACAGCCTTTCGACCGGATTGAGTTCAGGGTTGGAAGAAGGTAAATACACCAGGCGGATATTTTGGGGCACTTGCAAGGCTTTTGCCCGGTGATAGCCTGCTTTGTCTACAAAGATAAACTTGAACACTTGCGGTTGATGGCGGCTAAACTCCTCAAGCATATACTCAAAGTAAAGCGTGTTAACCTGTGGGGCAGTAATAAAGAAGTGATCTCCTGTCAGCGGTTCTACCAATCCATAGCAGTAGCGGTAGATGAAGCGGTGCTGATAGGCTCC
Organism: Rhodocytophaga rosea; assembly: GCF_010119975.1. Lineage (GTDB taxonomy): Bacteria > Bacteroidota > Bacteroidia > Cytophagales > 172606-1 > Rhodocytophaga > Rhodocytophaga rosea. The sequence goes on along the minus strand of NZ_CP048222.1, from coordinate 7,641,690 downwards.
TACCGGTTTTATGCCGGCAAGGGTGATGGCTCTTCTCAAAACAGTCATCAAACCAAAGCGGCTCTCATCCTGATAGTACACCTTCCAATGGCTGACTACCCCTTTGGCAGCCAAAGGAGCATAGTAGCGCTGTAAGAGGAAAGTGAGCACCAAGTTTAGTTTTTTTTATACTTCTGCTCATAGGCTAGATCCTTTTTCAGGTTGCTCTTTCTAACCACTTTCAGCTTTGCCCCCAGCTGTCGGTGGACAAACCAATGTACATGCTCATAGCTCAGATCAATGCCATGCGCCGTGTGCAACCACTCATGGATTTGCTTATAAGAAGTAAAATAGTTGTTTGGATCAGCAAGCTTTGCCTTCAACTGCTCAAGTACTTTACCTGCAATCTGTGATGCCCTTTTGTGGCCGCCCGGATCTATCTGAAGACAGGCTTGCAGCCCTTTCTGTTTGTAAAGCCGGAACCACTGGCCCACTGCATGACGCTCATAGCCTACGGCAGCAGCTATTTGTCCATACGCTTTAGCCTGCCCACTCTTGTAGAGGTAAAAAGCCCGCAGTCTGGCTCCGGCTAGCGGATGGGCTATTTTTTTGCTCATCTTCAGCAACTGCTCGGCACTCTCGATGAGCTCAGTTTTGGTTACTCTTCCCATACTTGATCAACATATAACATCTATGGAAGGTTCTTTATACTATTCGGTATTATACAAAACATCAATTCAGTTGGATAATAGTTTCAGAAGTAGTCAAAAAGAAACAGCATATATTTATAGCAGTGTTAAGTTACCTCCTCCCTATAAATCAGACAATTTGTAAGTAAAGAATATGTTAGTTAAAAAATATACCCGTTTCGAGTAACTGAACAAATGTGCGAGAGGGTAAATTAATGGATAATCTAGCGTAACTCACGATCCATAGGTACCTTGATCAAAGAGAGATTTTATTCATTTCTCACCCGGTTATTTCTGACTTTCTTTACTTGTAAAGTTGATGAGGGTCTCTCCATCATACCGATACAATTCACCAGTTGCTCCAACCCAAATACTTCCATCATTGGCTGCAAGAAGCCCCAATAAAGCAGGTCCTCTTGACAGGATTTGAGTTACCGTGGGCTTTTTAGTATATAAGGACTCTTGATCATAGCGACAAAGTTCCCATAAACTCCTATCAGGTTTTACTTGACCTGTAGTCCAGATATTTCCTTTTTTATCTTCAATGATGGCATACACACCCCTATCAGATACCTTGGTGAAAGTTCTGCCGTCATAGCACCAAAGACCATCGCGACCAAGCCAAACATTGCCCTTTTTATCTTCGATGATCGAGAAAACGTTTTGAAAAGCGTTTCCATCATGGGTTAAAGTGGTAAATCTTTTTCCGTTATAAACGAAAGCCTCCCCTCTGGTGCCGATCCATAGTTTGCCGGTTTTGTCTTCCATGATAGTAGTAATATCGTTATGGGGAAGTCCGTCTTTTGTTGTAAAATTTTGAAACGTTTTCCCATCGTAACGGCTTACTCCACCTGCGGTGCCCAACCAAATCATGCCGGCTTTGTATAATACCTCGGTAAAATCAGACCACGCGTTAAAGTGAAAAGCAATACAAATTAAACGTGGAAAAGATGAAAAAAACGAGGAGAAAATTTACAGCTGCTTTCAAGGCGAAAGTGGCATTGGAAGCGCTTAAAGAGCGGGAAACATTAGCGGCTTTGTCGGCCCGCTTTGAGGTACACGCCAACCAGATATCGCTGTGGAAGCAGGAATTTTTAACTAATTCGGAGCTGGTATTCTCTTCCACAGAAGGGAAAGAAAAAGAAGAGCAGGTAAACTTAGATGCGCTTTATGCTAAGATTGGGCAACTGGAGATGGAACGCGACTTTTTAAAAAAAAGCTTGAAGAAGACCGGACTGTAATGGAGCGTAAATCACTGGTTAGTCCTCAAGCAAAGCTTAGCCTTCGCCAGCAATGCCGTTTACTTTCTATCAGCCGGGCCTCTTTCTATTATGAGCCTAAACAAGAGAATGCAGATAATTTAGGAATGATGCAGCTCATGGATGCCCATATATTAGAAGAACCAACGGCCGGAGTGCTGACAATGCAGTCGATGCTGGAGGAAAAGGGTTATAAAGCAGGTTACGAGCGGATAAGAAGATTGATGCGGCTGGCTAACATCCGGCCTATCTACCCCCGAAAGCAACTGACGCAGTTAGGGGACAAAAAGTATATCTATCCTTATTTGCTCAGGAACTTAAAAGTAGAGCGGGCAAACCAGGTATGGGCTATAGATATTACCTATGTTGCGATGGCTAAAGGGTTTATGTATTTGACGGCTGTGATAGATGTGTATAGCCGCTATATTGTGGGCTGGGGCTTGTCTAATACATTGGATGCTGAGGCTAGCTTGCAGGTGTTGAAAGCAGCGGTAGCTGAGCATGGTAAGCCCGGGATTGTCAACAGCGACCAGGGTAGCCAGTTTACCTGTAAAGAGTATGTAGAATATTTAAAAAGTGAATCTATCCGTATCAGTATGGATGGCAAAGGCAGGGCACTGGATAATATATTTATAGAAAGGTTTTGGCGGACCATTAAATACCAGCATATTTACCTGAACCCGGCCACTGATGGCATCTCCCTCTACCAGGGCATCAGTGGCTGGATGGAGAAATACAATCAAAGGCCACACCAGGGAATTGACCGAAACAAGCCCATTAATCTTTATAAAATGGCAGCTTAATTCAACTAAGAAAACAAGAAAAGTGGTCTAAACTAATCGAGGTATTATATTGTCTTCATAAATACAATTAACCGAATTATTGGCAAGTCCCTGCTTGGTTGTAAAATGTTGAAAGGATTGTCCATTGTAATAATAGACACCCGACTCTAAAGAAGCCAACCAAAGATTCCCGCGTCGATCTTCCAGCACATCCCAAAATCTGTGCGAACCCACTTCACTGGTCAGATTAGTAAAGGATGTTCCATCGTATCGAAAAGCATCACCAAATACTGAGAAGTTAGAGCCGGCAATCAAAATATTGCCCTTTCTATCTTGCTTTATATTACGAACCATTAGAGTAGGCCCGTAGGAAGTGACTGTATCTTTGGGTGGGGAATAGACAATTTCTGTTGTTCGGTCTGTTTGGTTTTGTCCTTGACAAAAAGTATAAAATATAAAGGGCAAAAATAAAGCATATACGTAGTTCATCATTTTCTTTTTTAGCACCAAAGCGTTTAAACAAACTTAATTTTCTTTTACTGGGCACTAGTTAAGAGTTTGTAAAAGAATGTGAATAAAATGTAAAAGTTGTTTGGGACAACCTAGAAAAATGATTTTCTTAAACTTGAATCTGGTAAATATATGGATTGATATCCCAAGAAGTGATAAGTATAAAAAAGCAATTGGCAGGAATGAGTTAAAATAACTACCCCTCTCAATTAACTCCAGAATCTAAATGTTAAATTTGCTCTCTTTCCATCCCTCACTTTTAAAGGGGAACTCCACCTTGTCATCCTGAAGAACTATGGCAGGCAGTAGAAAGGCCTTTAGCAATACTGAGGCCATATAGGTTGCACTTCATTTTTGTAATTTTATATTTTTTTATTAGTATGAGATGAGTTGAAAATTCATGTTTTATGAAAACGGTAAAACCACCACCAGAAATTCTTACCGCAGAGCAAAAACAGTTTATTGAAAACAGCCCCGCCGAATCACGACGGCACTGGGAATTAATCTGGAAGGAGTCCAATATTATTTACAGCTATCAGCGCCAGACCCGTCCAAGCCAATTTGATGAGCAGGATTGGCTTGAATGGCTGGAAGAATTGCCTTCAGAATTTCGGCAGCAGATGCAAGCAGTAGGCTATAAGCAAGGGCAGACCGAAATAGGTTTTCTCTTAGCAATGATTGAGAAAGACCGCTTACGAATGAAAGCCTATATGGATCAGCATATGAGTAGAGAAGAACAAGCCGAGCTGAAGGCATTAATGGGGTCGGATAAAAATGCCTTAGAATAATTTGATGAATAACCACTTTGTCATTATTAATGTCTACTATTACTTATGAAGGCACACCCTATTCTAAGCTTAATCTCTAATGAGATTTACTTCTTATACTGCGATACTTAGTATCTAGTGATTCCCATTCCTTTAACACTTGCTTCCTGGTCTTATCTTCTGGAAAATCATTCTTTATTTGTTCTTTTTGCTTAGGCCTTGCCCTAATGAGCTGAAAATATTCATCTGTTGCTGCTAGCCTTTGAATAAATTCATGCGGAGAAATTTCTACATCCTGTAAGGCCCCTGTTTTACGAACGGATAGTGGATAGAAAACTAATACAACTAAGAGTTACCAGAAAAGGGTGGTTAAAGTAACCTCCCCTTTCCTAAAATTTCATATCTGGAAAAAAGCAAAGAATAACTCACCACCTCTGATCCAAAAATTTTCTAACTAGCTTTGCTCTCTTTTTTAGTAGCACCAACCGGTTTTGGAGGACCAGTTCAGAAGTCAACTCCTGGACTGATTCTAGCTGTGTATTATTTAAACAAGCATCCTCAGAATAAATTGACATCAATAAAGCATTAAAGTATGATATACTTAGATAAAATATTGCCAATCACGAAAATAATGTCCCATAGTCCAATTTTGATAAGTACATTGTTCCTTTTTTTACTTTTTAGGGATAATTCGGTTTATGCACAAACTACACCATGCAATTGTTTAAGCAATTTAGACACTTTGATTGCTAACACAGAAGTTAACTACGCTGGATTCCCAAATAAAGTGAACGCTCAAAATATAAATGAATACTTGATATTAAAGAAAGATTTAAAAACTAAAGCAGCTACGCTTACCGAAGCAAAGCCTTGTTTTTTTGTTTTGAGGGAGTTTGTCAAATTCTTTTATGACAGCCACTTTTCCTTAACCTATACTAATGAAAACGACTTTGATGTTGAAATAATAGAACTATCCAAGGATGCTTTTAAAAAACAATTAAATGCAAAAACTACACACCCATTAGAAGGGATTTGGACAGATCAAGATAGTAGTTTAGTGATTGGTATTAAAAAATATTCTAATAATACCTTCAAAGCCATTGTTTTAGAAACCAAAGACCCAAAAATCCCTTTAGGACTTGTCTATATGACGATTAGCTCTGGTAAAGGGGGATTAAATGTGAAATACTACAATAGTTTTTCATCAACGGATTATCCGATTAAACTGAAAGGTAATTTGTTACAAGGCTGGAGCGATAAACTATTTGGAAGAATATTTCCAAACCAAATGAATGATCTTGAGAAAAGCGAATTAAGCACTTGGAAGAATTATAACAGGGGAATTGATTTTTACAAACTATCGCCAAGAACCGCAGTATTAAAAATTCCCACCTTTGCAAATAATGATGATAAAATCGCACAGTTGGTAGGGCAGAATGATTCCATCATACGTTCTAGTGAAAACCTGATTGTAGATTTAACCGGTAACAGTGGGGGAAGTACTGGTTGGGTATCCTTCCTTGGTTACTTTATGACCAAACCCATCGTTCAGCAAAACGGATTTCTAAGAGTATCTCCAGAGAATGTAAAAGCAAAATTGAAAGACATAGAACCTTATGTGATTCATCCGATTCCGGCTGAATATGAAAAGTATTTTCCCGAAACTACACTCAAACTTTATAAGAAAGCTTATGAAGAGTTACCGACAACCAAAAAACAATTCTATTCTATTCCTAGTGTGGCCTTTCCATTAGACTCAATAACAGTTAATCCAAAAAAGATAGCCTTAGTAGTAGACAATCTATGTGGAAGCTCAACAGAATACTTCTTTTATCTATCAAAGGAAAGTGCTAAAACTACAACTTACGGAGTGAATACTTTTGGTATGATGGATTATGAAGGTGCTTCTTCTCAGATGCTACCCTATGCTAATTTTAGGGTGAGTATACCAATTGTAAAATCAAGCTGGACAGACAGCAATCCTATAGATAGAACAGGTTTTACACCTGATGTCATTTTGGACAAAACAAAGCCTGAAAGCTGGATAAAAGATATCCAAAAAAGGTTGGAGAGATAAAAAAACGCACAATCGAGGTGCTGTCTTAAAAAGCAAGCTTTAAATAGAAGTATTTTAATGATTTTGTTTTACCAGAAAACTTCAGGTGATTTATTGCATTTAGCAGCACGAGTTTTTTTAAAAGTATAGGATACCAATTGAGCGAATTTAGCACTCAATTCTAGAGTAATAACAAAGGGGGGAATTCTTATAACTGCACTTTTAATATTGAATATACTATTAGATAGGGCAAGAGGGAAAAGGATATGTTTCATAAATCTATGCCAACTATTGATAGCAATTTTAGACATATAGATAATTTTTTTACCCTATAAGAGGAAAAGAGAGTTTTACACCTAGCAAAAAAGCCTTTCACATTTTTATGCGAAAGGCTTTATCATGAAGCAAAAAGTGTATAAAAAAGTCAATTTCTCTTCCCAACTACTTGTTCAAGTTCACTTACCAAAGGATCATCTGGTAGAAAATCTTGCTTGCAGGCACACCTCATTTTGAGAACAATCAATAAAGAAGGGTTCTTGAAACTCTATCTGTGTAGTAAACTTATAAGCGGCATCCTTGACAATAGTTACTAGCTGATTTTGGAGTAAAGCCGGACTACTACCCAGCATCTGCTGGTATAATCTAGGTTGAAGACAAGACAAGTAGATCTGATACTGATTCCTTTGGCATTCTTCAATCTGTAGCTGATAGCTGATAGCTTGACCAAAGATTTTACGGGTGATGGTTTCTTGCATACAAACAAGTTTTGATGTAATTATTGCCAAACCTTACCTGTCAATTGACTTAGGTTTGGTAGCTATGTATGCCTTACAGACACAAAAAGTAAATGCATGAGAAAAAGAAAGTAATGAAAGCCTTCATTTTCTTACATCAAACGCTTGTTAAGCTCTTGCTCATCCTAATTTCCACCTCAAGTGGAGTAAGGGCATTAGAACACAAATAAGCCCTGCAGAAATGCTTTTGTATTCCTGCAGGAGTTAATCTTCAACTTCAGGTTTATTTTCTCTCTATGTTGAGGCAATCCTTTCCAAAACAGTAAGATCCAACATAACCTCTTCTGCAGAAATACCGAGACTGCCTTGCAGGGTTTCAATCAGGGCTAATTCTTCAACATGGTATATTGTATCAGCTTGCATAGCTTCTATGGCTGCAGCAAATAAAGCTTTTCGTTCGGATGGATCTACAAGTGGCGCTGCTTGTTGAATTAAAGCTTTGCTACCCCCTACTTGTTGGTGAACTTTAAATAAAAATTTAAAAAGTTCTACCCCACTTTGCCCTTCAAACTGTTTTCTTTTAGAGAGTATTTTTACAAAAGTCTCTACTTCTTGGGCATTTACATATCCATCAGCGGCCATACAGGCAAAGATGACAGCAAAAAAAGCTTGGTGGGGACAGCTAATTGGGGGGTCTTGTTCCATGTAGGCAAAGATTTATTCCTTAAACAAAAGATCAAGCCTACACTTTTTTCAGTAGCGCTTCTCCATAATTGCCTATTGATAAAGGATTGAGAGCAAAGGTAACTATATGAAAAGCTAATAAGAGCTTCAATTATAAATAGTTAGAGAGTGTTACAGGAAGTGTGGAAAATGAAAAATAGTTACATTCATTATCCTAACCCATACTACTTATGCAACCTGATAAACCTATTCTGACCAAGGAATTTCTCTCCCAATTTAAGAGTGAACAGGACTTAACTCAATTTTTTACTGATTTATATAAGCAAGCCTTAAATCAGATGCTGGAAGGAGAACTCGATGAGCATCTGGGCTATGGCCGTTATGAACGCAAGCCTATTGCTGATGGCAACTATCGCAATGGCAAGAAAGAGAAACAACTCAAGACCACCTATGGCAAATTAGATGTGCAGGTACCTCGGGACCGGGAAGGCAGTTTTGAGCCACAACTTGTGAAAAAAAGACAAACTGCGTTGGCTAAAGTGGAAGACGCTGTACTTTCCTTGTATAGTAGGGGAATGAGTACCAGAGACATCGAGCAACAAATCAAAGAATTATATGGAGTAGAGTTATCTGAGGGCACTGTCTCCCGGATTACTTCCCGCATAGTCAACTTAGTCACCGAATGGCAGCAGCGACCTTTACAACCGGTCTATTTGATGCTCTGGTTGGATGCTTTACGCTTTCATGTCAGACATGAACACAAAGTAATCTGTAAGTCCTGTTATTTAGCCATTGGCTTAAATCCGGAAGGCAAAAAGGAGGTATTGGGCATATGGCTGTCGGCCACTGAGTCTGCTTCCTTTTGGTTGCAAGTACTTACGGACTTAATAGGACGGGGCGTAAGAGACATTTTATTGGCTGCTACCGATAATTTAGTAGGGTTGCCTGAAGCTGTCCAAGCTACTTTCTCTCAAAGTTTGGTACAAGTATGTCTCTGTCACCAGATTCGTAATTCCTTAGCCTATGTGGCTTTTGATGAGCGCAAAGAGTTTGCTAAGGATTTATACCCTATCTACCAGGCAGCCACTAGAGAAATAGCTGAAACACACTTATTGAAACTGGAAGAGAAGTGGAGTAAAAAGTATCCACAAGTAGTCAAAAGCTGGTTTACTAACTGGAACAGGCTAAGTGTGTACTTTGACTTCCCGCAGGAAATCCGCCGCTTGCTCTACACTACTAACATTATTGAGAGTTTAAATAGTATGATTCGCAAGTATACCCGCAATAAGTTAGTATTCCCGGATGATCAGGCGGTGCTGAAAACGGTATATTTAGCTTTGGAGCAGGTAAGTAAAAAATGGACCATGCCTGTGGCTCATTGGCAGCGAATCCTGGCGCAATTTGCTATCCTGTATCCGGATAGAGTCAAGTTAAACCTATGAGAAAAATATTTACACACTTTTTGGAACAGTCTCAATAGTTACGCTTGCCAAGGTAGTTTTTTGCTATTATCACGCTAGAAGTTGATTATCCACCTGGTCCGGGGCTTAAGCAATCTCTATTATTTACAAACAAAAAGCCTCAGTCAAGCTGAGGCTTTTTGTTTGTAAAAGTTTGGTCTTTAATATTTCTCAAATTCCTGATCTAATGCATCTGATTTCATATTGAGCTGTACTCCGTTTGCAGGGGTGGCAGCTGTTTCTTTACTAGCAGGCTTTGCTTTTTGTGGATAAGGGATGGTTGCTGCTTTACTTTTTAGACTGATGCCCTGAAAAGTGAGCTTGCTTTTTCCTTCCCCATCAAGCTTAAAGAAAGAGATCATTTCTTTGAGCTGCTCAGCTTGGGAGAATAGTTCTTCTGAAGAAGTGGCGATTTCTTCCGAGGAGGCTGCATTTTGTTGTATGACCATGTTGAGTTGTTGAATGGCACTGTTGACCTGGGTGGCTCCTGCATTTTGCTCGATGCTGGAAGCAGCTATCTCTTGTACCAATCTGGAAGTTCGCTCAATATTAGGGACAATCTGCTCAAGTAATTTTGCTGAACGTTCTGCCACTTCTACACTGCTATGGGATAAACTATTGATTTCATTGGCTGCCAGCTGACTTCGCTCGGCTAATTTTCTCACTTCGGCTGCTACCACAGTAAATCCTTTGCCATGTTCACCTGCTCTGGCTGCTTCTACCGCTGCATTCAAGGCGAGTAGATTGGTCTGCCTGGCAATCTCTTCAATGATGGATATCTTTTTTGCAATCGTTCGCATCGATTGCCCTGTCTGACTCACGGACTTATAACCTTCTTCAATATCCTGGGAGGATTGCAGAGCAATCTTTTCTGTCTGCCCTGCATTGTCTGTATTCTGTTGAATATTGGAAGCCATTTGTTCCATGGAAGAAGAAACTTCTTCAGCAGAAGCCGCTTGTTCGCTAGCTCCTTGAGAGACAAGTTGGGAAGTGGAACTCATTTGCTGGCTGGCCGTTGCTATATTTTCAGTTCCCTGCATGATGCCTTCGACAATAGTGCGCAGCTTGATAACCATTTCCTGTAAGGCGCTATCTAGTTCTCCGCCCGCTTGCCCGTTTTGCTCAGCGCTCATCGTTAGATCTCCGGCAGCTACCCGTTTAGCTAAACTTACACTCCCGCGAAGTTTTTGGATCATCACCTTGATTTCCTCCAACACTTCTCCAATTTCATCATCCTTGATATTGGTAAGTGAAATTGAAAAGTCTCCGGCCGCCACCGCTTTCACGGCTTGCTTAGCCTGAGCAAGTGATTGAGAAATAGAAGCAATGATCCAAAAAGCAATGAGCGCAGAAAAAATAGCACCAAAGCCAATGAGTAGGAGCATATTATTTTTTGCTTCCTCATAGAGGGTATCGGTTTGTTTTTTTGCCTCCGCTAAAGCCACTACATTGCGTTGTACTAGCGTATCCAGGATAGCTGAGCATTCAAATACCAGGGGTCGGCATTTGCTAATAAGTAGGCGTGTGGCTTCTTCTTTGGAAGCCACGGTATTGGCCATTGTCAGCTTATATATTTTTTTAAATACTTTTTTATGCTCGGCACGTTTAGCAAGAAAAGAAGCAGAAATAGCTCTCCCGGTTTCATCTTGAAGGAGCATATATGCCTGCATAGTCGTATCAATCCTTTGCTGGGTTTGTTCGATCATCTCAAGAATTTCTTCTATTAACTCAGGATCAGAAACCAAAACTAATTCACGTGCCCTGGCAGCAATAAATTGCATATCGGTGGCTACGCTATTGGCATAGATGATTCTCTTAGCGCGGTTATCGACCATTTCATTTATTTTTTCACTCAGAGAAGAAGAGTTTTGAGTGCCAAGATAAAATATGGCCATTGAAAGCAGTGTCAAAGCGAGAAAGGCTAGTATTAACCTTACCTTGATAGTAAACTTCATAAATTGTTTGTCATTAAAAAATTGAAAGAGTACCCTATGGCTACTACCACTATGTTAGCCTTCTGAGAAATTTAGGAGGAATAACAAAAAGTTATTTCAAGAAAAAATGAAAAAGTCCTTTTCTTGAAAAGGTCATCGCTAAAAAGAGATATAGTTAAAAAAACAGCCCTATAACTCCATTTTATAAAGTAAAGATGGAAACTAGCCTAGATTTCAAATAAAAAAAATACCTTAAAAAAATACCAATGTAAGATAACTTCATATTTACTTAAGGTAAGATCTGAAAACAAGCAAACAAAGAGACATAGGTAAATAAAAAATAAAGAGGATGGAATAGCTGCCAGAAACAATCTGTTGCTTTTTAAATGGACAGGTTTGAAAAAAAGTTTTCATCTTAGCCGGTATTATTAATCAAACCGCTACATGTAATTTAAACTCTGGTGGAGAGTTCTTAAAGTTTAATCTGTATCCTTGTTTAGTCTGCTTAACGAGTATATCTTAGTTTCTTCTTTGGAAGCAATAACTGTCGATATAACTTCTAATGGAGTAATTCCATAAATCACCTAGTTATAGCAGCCACCAAGTTAGATAATTTGCAGAAAGATCAACAATGATCAAGCAAAGCTTAAATCTATGTCTATCTCTACTTAGGTCATAGGTTTGTATCTATAAAGTATACAAAGTTGTCACAATTCAAAGTTACCCGAAAGGGGTATATTTTTTAACCACCACCTACCCAATAGGGGGTCTTATCAGGATATAGATTGACAGAAAAATTTACCCTCCCATATTTCTACAAATCAGGACAGGGAGCAAAAGGGAGAAACAAAACTTTTCATAGAAAGTAATTGAAAACAATTATTTTCCCCTCTTGACCATAGGAGAAAAAGATTTATCCAATCATCTACAAGTTTTTTCAAATTACATTCATAGGTTGATGAAGCAAAGGAATTTTTATAAGTATAACTCTTAAAAATGAAAATGCCCTCCAAAAAGGAAGGCATTCAAATGTAAGAACAGCGGCCTAATATTCTATCCCAAACTATAAAATTGTTAATATCCTAGCGCCATTATTTTTTACTTATAGTAATTTTCTTTGTAAAGGCTTCTTTTTCATTCACGATTTCAATTAAATAGTCCCCCACAGGTAAATTATACATGTCATATTTACGTGCATACATTTTATCATTTACCACTTCCTTATGTAATATAGAAGCTGCTGATTTTAGCATAACTGTAAACTTACCCTCCTCACGGTTTTCAACGTGTACTCCTACACTGAATTTATTCTCCTGAGACTGTATAACAAGAGCCGCTAAATTACTAGCTGAATCAGTTATATCTTTTTTGGAGTTAGTAGCAGGATGCTCCGTGATATTAGCGGCAAGTGCTTGAGCTGAGCAGTCAATGTTATAAATGGCCATAAACACTGTAAGGCTTAAGAGAGGAAGTAGCTTTTTCATACTATAATTTGTTTGTAATCCATAGCAAAAACCACATCAACGTAACCATCAACTTGTTGTCTCTATAAGCAAAGACATGTAATTTTTTTGATCACTCCACAAATGTCTGAAAGCTGCATTCATACCTCTAGCCTTTTCTTTGATACTTTCAAACTGTTTTGACCTCCTCTCTAGAACTTAGACAATTTGAAAGTAAAGAATGTGATAGTTACAAATTCTACCCCTTTCCTGAAACTCACAAGAAAGGCAGCGAACTTTAACCCAAATAAGTTTTTCTGCTTAGCTTCTGTCCGATAAACTGGGGGCCTTACACTTAATACACTACCATTCTTTTAGAGTGGAGGAACGGAGCATTATTTTCTTTCCTTGTTGTGCTTCATTGACTAGTAGAACAAAAGTGTTAGAACTGTCCTTACTTTTAATTTCCAGTTTGTATTGACCTACTTTTAAAAAGGACACATCCAAGGTGCGTTTGTATAGATGAGAGGTAATGGATTCTTTGTAAACCGGAGAATCCAGTGAAGTAATCAAATGAAGATTACTTTTAAAAGTGTCCTCTACTATTCGTATCAACACTTCTTCCCTTTTAGGATTAACTATTGACAAATGGATGTGTATTAAATTATCTGAAACAAATGCAGCCGTATGTAAGTCTTTTGAAATAGGGCTAGCAGAGGCTGCCCAGGCAATCGTATCTGCTTGTTGGATGATAGCTACCAGATCAGCAGTGTTATGTTTATTATCTACTTCCAGTTCCTTAGCTTTTATCCCGCTAGCAGCTACTAATTTCCGCTGCAATAAATCCGATAGTAACCTGTCTAACCTTCTATTATTTTGAATGGAAGGCTTTATATATTTTTTGTTCAGTTCTTCTTTGTATAGTAATTCATTATACTCATTATAAAACCATACTATGGTAGTAGCAGTTAAATAATCTGTACGTAATTTCCAATATCCTTTTGTCCTACCGGGCCAGGATTGCTTTGATTGAGCAGATGGATAAGCAGGGTTCTTTTGTGCCTGGCTTACAAGAGATACACATAAAATTAGGAGTGCGATTAAGGCGCATTTACCTATTTCAAGGTTCAAAAATGGATGCTTACTTGATGGCATGAAATGAATATGAGGTTTGTTCATCTTTGGGGTAATTTTTTTATCTCCCTGCCAAAACAATAAAGAGCATTACTACACATCAATAAATGTATTGATTGATGTGCAGATGTTTTTTTAATTCTTTGAAGGAGAATATGTAACTAGCTTGTAAACTACAAGCTTGCCTATCGCATAAATGATAGATTTTTGATGCAGATAAATGAAATCGTTTGTAGTGGTGTTTCACTGCCTGAAAATCAGGCAAGTTGTTCTACTATTCAGCAATATTCACTATCTATAGAATAGTCAGACAGCGATAGTATTACTCGATTTTCTTGTTGACGCTTCTCTTAATACTGCTTACCTTTTCAAATAAAATGTCTTTGACTGTTCCTTCAGAAGCGATTGTAAAACTAATCACCTCCCCATGTTTGTTTCTTTGGAATATGTAGCGTGTTCTGTTTCCTGAACCAAACTCATCTTGTTGACCGGCAGTCAACTTGATTTTTGGATTGTAGGGAAAAGAAACAAGGAGTTCATTATCTTGAGCTGATAATGAGTAGGTAACTCCCATCTCTGCTGAATAGTATTCGCCCACATACTCATTTGCCTTTACTGAAGCTGCCTCAACCAATTGCACCTTTTCAAAATAGAAAGTGGCTCCTGCAAAATCTACAGCCATATCCCATTTTCTCTCCTCCTGAGTATTAAACTTATGGGTAACACTTGCATTATTTATCCGCTCAAATTCATTTTTGCCACTTGCCACTAAAGGAACCGCGAGCCTTGAAAGCCTGTTTTTCGCTTTCAAAGTGTCATTCTCCACCAATATGCGTATGGTTAAGTCAGAGTTTATTTCCTGGTAATCCCCTGTAAAATGTTGTAGTGCTGTTTTCTTATGGATATAAATCTTTCCCTTTGTTTGGGTACTCAGTACTCCTTTGAGCAGCAAATCCAGAATCTGATAGGATAAATCTATGGCATTAATACTTTCCAGGTTTGAAAGTATAATCAGGGAAAGATTTTCTGAAGGAACACTAATCATCTGAGCTTTGAGTCCCAGATCCATCCCTGAATGATGGATTGTAGGATACCCTTTGTACGCATCGACAAACACCCCTCTCCCATACCCTGAAAAGCTACCATCACTCAATGTATCTTTTGTTGTCAGAAAGCTTGCCAGCGTTTTGGAGAGGGAATCCGTGGAAGAAAAGATGGTAGTCCATTTGGCTAAGTCCTCTACTGTAGAGTAAAGTCCACCAGCCCCGGTAATTATGTTTAAAGCCATCGCCTGTTTGTAGCCTTTGGCATCCTTATAGTAATTGTATGCCCCGTTTTTTATAATTTCCCTATTGGAGGTTTTAAAAAAAGTATTATTCATTCCCATAGGATGGAAGATACGCTCTGCAGCAAACTCATGGAGGCTATTTCCAGAAACCCGTTCTACTACTAAGGCTAATAGCACATAGTTAGAATTAGAGTAAAGCATTTTTTCTCCGGGCACATGATTAATCCCTTTCTGCCGGAAAAGCAATTCATACACCTCTTTATTGCTTACCCCTTCCAATTCAGGATTATATCCTTTTATATCCTGAAGTACATTATAATTGCGGATACCGCTGGTTTGGTTTAAAAGGTGTTGGATAGTAATTACGTTTCCATAAAAGGGAAGCTCTGGAATATATTTTCGCACATCATCCTGCAGGCTGAGTTTCTTATCTACAATCAGTAACCCTATACAAGCAGCTGTAAACTGTTTGGCTATAGAAGCCACCCTGAAAACGGTTCCTTCTCTAATAGCAATATCATAGCTTAAATTGGCTAAGCCACGCCTGTAAATGTGAAGCAGCTTTCCGTTTTTAACAATACCTACACTACATCCGGGACTGCCTGCAAGGGTATGTTTGGAGAAGATAGAATCTAATGTAGTTTCTATATTGTCTTGTGCAGATAAGTGAACCGTTAGCAAAAAGCCAACTAACAGGCAGGTGCTTCTTTTCATGTTGGGTGTGATTGAATAGCAATACTATATTGCTTCTATATTTACCTTAAGCATGGAAGATAAAATGAATAGAAAACTATGATGGAAAGCAATCAGAATGAACAAGGGTAACTTAGTCAGTTCCTAGCTCAGAGAAATAGATATAAAGTGGCGCATACAATCTAAAACATGACCGGATAGTGATTGCTATTTTTTAAATGGGAAGCGTTTCTTTAGGAAATTTTTGATGTATAGCTTTTTTGTATAGGATGAGAAACAGGAAGGGCAGAAAGCCAAAGGTAAATAGCATGGTTCCACCCACCAGAAGGATGCCTCCACCGGTTAGATGGCCAATTTTAAGCATGATACCTGTTCCCAAAACGGTTGCACTAGCAAAGCCTAAGGCGTCCTTTATTTTTTCAATCACCGACTTATCCTTCTGCTTATAGGTATCATAAGCAAGCAGGGGCAAAAAGAGCACTACTAAGCCGGTTAATCCAAACCAGAGCAAATAATTAGCCCCTGGCCATTCCATGGCTTTAAACAAAGAACCGATGCTGATACAAACTGACAGGAGCAGTCCGAGTGAATATTTTAGTTTTTGCATGCTTATCATTCTGTTAAAGTTCAAGGCAATAAATAGCTCATAGCTAATTTCATTAAGCCCACCGGGACACACCTGCAGGAAAGTTTTCTGGTAGGCTGCCTCAAAACTAAGGCCCTCCATCAAATAGGTTTCTATCGTGCAACAGAAATGATCCAGCAGGTCCTCTTTTACTTGCTCGACAGAGAGAGAACTTTTATCAATCTCAGCTTTAATGAATTCAAATTGTTGGTCGGTTATGATGGGTTGAGATAGCATAAAGTAGTTAGGCTTTAAGGGGAGGAAAAACAATCTGTTGAATAGTAGCTAAGAACGCCTGCAACTCATCAAAATGCGCGGCTTTTTGAGCATGACCTTGCCCGGTGAGAAAATAATATTTCCTGACCCGCTTGCCTACATAAACAGTCTCTACCTCAAGCAGGCCATCGACCAATAATTTATGTAAAGCCGGATATAAAGAACCTTCTTTTAACAGGATTTTATTGCCCGATAACTCTTTTACCTTTTGAGTAATTTCATAGCCATACATCTTGCCATGATCAGCCAGGAGCCTGAGAATAATAGAAGTTAAAGTACCTTTGAGAAGTTCAGTAGAGTTCATACCCAAATATACATAGATATATGATATATCAAAATACTATGCAATAATATTTAGTAGAAATATTTACTTGCCCTAAAGTATAATTGTAATCATGATAAATGTATTTAACAATCAATTAGGTGAATACGCAAACAGAGGCAGTTAATTTATTTGCCCCTTTCTTGAAACTGAACCAATGAGGCGAGAAGGGAAAAAATTGCAATTTATCACTTCTAAACTAGCATTTTTCTCCCCTTTTGCCCCCTCATTGTTATCACTTTATTTAAGAGCTGTTTTGTCAACCCATAGCCGGACAAGCCTACATAAGAAGGCTAAGGAGTAAGTCCTACTTCTTGATCACCCGTATACTTTGTGATTGGCCATGTTCAGCTTGCAGCTTGAGCAGGTAGATGCCAGGCTTCAAGTCTTGTGCCGATAAATCCAGTTCCCACTCTTGCCCTGTAACCTTAACAGTAGTCTCATATACTACCCTGCCTATTGCATCCAGTAACAGCATTTGCTGCCTTTTGCCTTCTCTACCTAAGCGCAAGGTCAGCTTGTCTTCAAATGGATTGGGATACGCCCTTACTACTTCTACCGGAGCCTGCTCTTGCACGGCAAGTCTGGCTATGGAGTTGCTGTAAGGGGAGAGCACTGCTCCGGGGATGACCTGGATGGCAGAATTGTCAGGTTGTTGCCAGCCTACTGACAGGTGATCACCTCCATAGGCTTCCTTGTGCAAGGATTCAATGTAATACTTCTTGCCGGCTTCCAGATAGATGGGGGCTGACTGCTGGGATGCATATTTACTCCATTGCCGAGGCTGTGTCGCTCCGTTTACCCAGGCAATGCGCTGCTTGTTACTAGCTTGATGGTCCGAACTTAAAAATAAAGCACTGTTGTCATCGGAAGCAATCCAAAATGTATAGCTGCCGCTCATGGGTGGACAAATGTAACCCCGGATGCGGTCACCGTATTCATTGGTCACGTTGGAAGGACCTTCAAAGCTGGTTAACTGACGTGTAGCCGTAGGTGGAGTGTTGATCGGAATCTGACGCACATCGTAACCTTTTACTTTCACCCACGTTTCGCGCAGAATTGTTCCTGTTGCCTGGCAGCTACCTATGGCCGGTTTGATGAGGAGCGTATCAGAGACATAGCCATCACAAAGGGCCGCTCCGTTGGCCAGGATATGCACGTAAAAGGAACCAGCCTCTACAGGTATGCCACTGATCTCTCCAAACTCGTTTAGATGCAGGCC
This sequence comes from Rhodocytophaga rosea, assembly GCF_010119975.1. Lineage (GTDB taxonomy): Bacteria > Bacteroidota > Bacteroidia > Cytophagales > 172606-1 > Rhodocytophaga > Rhodocytophaga rosea. The sequence goes on along the minus strand of NZ_CP048222.1, from coordinate 7,623,834 downwards.
ACTGGGTAGTTTGGAAGAAGGCACCAGGTAATATCTGTAGCCACCTGTACCCCCTGTTGGGGTAAGGTAGGTACTATACGGTACGCCTACCTGGCCTTTAGGCAGTGGTGCAAAAGTGGGTGGAGCAGGGCAAGTAGTAGTAATCGTATAGGCTTTTTGCTTGGAGCAGCCATTAGAATCGGTTGCGCTGATGACAAACTCAAAGCTCACTCCATCCCCGAGCAGGGCTTCCCCTGTAATGACTCCTATAGTGGTATCCAAGGAGAAATATTCACCTAACTGTCCCTGCACAATTGTGTAGGTATACGAGCCGGCCGGACTAGCAGCTACCGAAGCTAAATAAGGTTGCTTGGCCACAGCCATGGGTAAGCTATCTGGTAAACTAAACGGGCATGGAGAGAGATCTTCTTCAATAGTCCAGGGCACTTTTACGTAAAAGGTACATCCACTCGATTCATTGACTGCAATTATATCAAGTTCATAGCTACCCGCCTGGGTAGGAAAACCCGAAAAGGTAGCCCCTCCTTCCAGCCATAGGCCTTCGGGAATTTGTTCGTTGGCAAAATAAAGATAGTAACCCTGATATTCACTGCTTAGCTTGACGGTGCCGCGATAAAATTTACCTACAATACCTTTAGGCAAGGGAGCAAAGGTGAGGGTTGGACAGTCGGCTTGCAACAGAATCGACACCTGGCTGGCAGGCGGGGGAGTAAGGCCTGAGGCGGCAGCAACTGTCAGGGACACTGACCGCAACAAGGCCATCAGACAAAGCAGACCAGCCAGCCGGGTGCGCATGGAGCAGGGAAAGAGGGGGGCTGGCAGCACCCGAGCCGATAGCGGCCAAGCATGTAAAACTGGGGTCATAGCAATAGTTGAAAGAGATTGAAAAGAATTGAATCAGAAAGTAATGCTCAAGGAATAAGTTTGCTGAATTGAAGTAGGCAATTCATATGTATAAGCAAAAAGATGGTCGCATTTACGTTAGGTAAATATAAACTTATCCTCCTATCTATTGTAGTTGACTAATCAACCTACTTGCGATAGAAATAACAGTTACAAAAAGCTTCTTGAAAATACGATCTAGACAATTCAAAAGCAACTATTAAGTTGCTCTAAAGGGATTAAATTTTACTGTCGGCTTCCTTGTTTTTCATACAGTCGTATAGAAGAAAAATTGATGGGGTCCATCCTTAAATATGAAGTTTCAAGAAAGGGGGAGTTATTTTAACTCCTCTAATTGTAGAGGAGAAGCAAACAACTTGGATTTAACATCCGGATCCTAGAGTTAATAGAAAGGTAGAATAGTGTTATGTGAATACTGATTAATTTACTTTTGAAACAGGTATAACTATTTTTCAGGAAATTTTATTTCTATATAAGTTGATTGGTGAATTATATCCGGCTGACACTTATAGGAGTGCATCACCGAATTATTAGTCTACAGGTAACATCAGATTTACTTGCCTATTTAATATACTGCCTGGCCCAGGCAAAATGTGCATCAAATACAGACTCTTTGTTCTCCCTGATCGAAGTCAGAAAAACCTGGCAAGCCGGTGAAAACCTCTTTCCTTTTAACCAGATCAAACGCCAGTATGCATAAAGTGGAAACCCTGTAACAGGCAATAGCCGCACATCTCCCGTGAGCAATTCTGAACGTAAACTGTATATAGAAAGCACAGATGCCCCTAATCCGGCAATCACTGCCTGTTTGATGGCCTCTGTAGAACTAAGTTCCAGTTTTATGGAGGGATAAACTGATACCGTACTCATGTATTCTTCCGTCACGATTCTGGTAGCAGATCCATCTTCCCGGTACAGGATAGGCATGTCCTTTAGAAGGGATATGTCGCCGGCCGCCGCAGTTGTCCCGGGCATAAAGTCTCTTCCGGCTACCAGCCAGAGCGCATTGGGCATGAGCAACTCTTCTTCTACTTCCAGCTGGCCGGGCAAGATAGATACCAAAGCAAAATCAGTTTTGTTCTCCTGCATTGTTTCCAGGACTTGCCTGCGGTTAGTAACATCCATTTCTAACTTCACATGGGGATACTTTTTGTAAAATGGAGCCAGGTAATAGGGCATAATGTACTTGCCTGTAGACACAATCGAAAATTTAATCTTGCCTGTCAGCAGCCCTTTTCTTGCCAGCATCTGCTGAGAGATCTCTTCGGTGCTGGCGAGTATAGATTCGGCTATTGTTACTAGCTCTTTGCCAAATTCTGTAATGTATAACTTCCTCCCTATTATTTCTGTGAGGGGGATATCAAACTGATCCTGCAGGTTCCTGAGTTGAATAGAAACTGCCGGCTGGGTCATGTTAAGCTGTTCGGAGGCACGGGTAATGCTGCTGTGTTTAGCTACCACAGTAAATATCTTTAGTTGATGAAGGGTATAGTGCATAAATGAATGTATATGTATATCATAATAAATATAAATAAAAATATATAAGAAAGGCGCTGTAGTTTTGAGAAAAAATAAAATATATGCCTGAGAGAATGCCAGCGACGGACAGCCGCATACACCTATATTACACCCTTAAGAGAAATAATACAATCCCATCCCTACACAAGCGCCTCTATGCGCACAACAGGCGTACTCCCTCCATACTATTTTAAAAGCTACCCTTATTCTCACCCTTGCTCAACTATAATATAACATATGGAAATTGGCTTATTTGTCAGTAATTTAACAAACCCTACCCTTCTGTTTTTTGGTCTTGGCCTGCTGGCGGCCACCTTAAAAAGTGACCTGGAAATTCCGGCAGCCAGCATCAAATTTATCTCTCTATACCTGCTGCTCTCTATCGGTTTTAAAGGGGGACAGGAGCTGGCACACAGTGCTTTTACCCTGGAGATTCTCTATGCCATTCTGTTCGGGTTAACAATTGCCTCCCTGGTGCCCCTGTATACTTTCTATATCCTCAGAAAGCGGCTGGGGGTGGCTGATGCCGGTGCCATTGCGGCTGCCTACGGATCGGTGAGTGCGGTAACCTTTGTAGCGGCTGCCTCTTTTCTGGAAACTTATCAGCATACTTTTAGTGGGTATATGGTGGCCGTGATGGCCTTTATGGAATCGCCGGCCATTGTTATCGCCGTTTTTCTGATAAATAAATATGATAAGCAGCAGGCAGGCAACACTGACTTAGGCAAAATACTGGGCCATTCCTTTACTAACGGAAGTGTGTTTCTGATCCTGGGAAGCCTGCTGATCGGCTACCTGGCAGATGCCAAACAAGCAGAAGGGATTAAACCTTTCACGACCGACATATTTAAAGGGTTTCTGGCCATTTTCCTGCTCGAAATGGGCATGGTTACCGCCAGACGTTTCTCTTCATTCCGGAAATATGGCCTGTATCTACCTTTGTTTGGTATCTTGGTGGCAGCCTGTAACGGCAGCCTGGTAGCCCTCGCCAGTGTTCTGGTAACAAATGATCCGGGCACACGCTTTATGTTTGCTATCCTGGGTGCCGGGGCTTCTTATATTGCCGTACCTGCTGCGATGCGCATGGCGGCCCCCAAAGCCGACCCCGGATTGTATATTCCCATGGCCCTGGGGGTTGCCTTCCCCTTTAATATATCTGTCGGCATGGTGCTGTACTGGTATATTATACAAACACATGTATCCGAACGCCTTTCTTCTAACTTATCGCAACTATTTACTTACCTACACTTCTAAAACAATAACGATTATGATCTCTTATTTTCGATTCCTGCTGCTTTCCATGCCTGAAAGAGAACAGTATCTCACCGAAAGAGCCCCCTTTCTTTTAAGTTATGCTGACGATACAAAAGAGCTTCGCTTGTATGCCGTGAATGATTTTTTTGCAGAAATGCATCTGGATGAGCAAAAGCTGGTGACGGAAATCATTTCTTTCAAAAGAACCGGCCGCCTGGAGCAACACACCCGGCACCTTAGTCTGAGGGGGCTACAGACATCAGGCGTAACGGGAGGCCATCTAAAAGATAAATTCACTGCCCGGTAATAAAGCAAATCCCTGCGGAATAGGGAATACCTGTAAGGGCATGTACGGATCGGGCATTGCTGAATGAGTATCCGCTCAGGTAAGCATTTTCTAATGTTATCCTAATCTTATTCTAAGGCGAGCAGCGCAAATTTGTAACGGCAGATCATTTCTGAAAATTTAACCAAAAAAATACATATGCTTCCAAAAACGCCCATTACGTTTGCCTATGGCGATGGCATAGGCCCTGAAATTATGGATGCCACCATCCGGATACTTACTGCCGCCGGTGCTGCTATTAGCCCGGAAGTGATCGAGATCGGAGAGAAAGTGTACCTGCAAGGCAATACATCCGGCATTGATGCGCAAGCGTGGGATTCGCTGAGAAAAACAAAAATATTTTTAAAAGCACCTATTACCACACCTCTTGGCAGCGGGTACAAAAGCCTGAATGTAACGATCAGAAAAACCTTGGGGCTGTTTGCCAATGTACGTCCTTGTTTGTCACTCCACCCATTTGTGACTACCAAACATCCCAGGTTAGATGTAATCATCATCCGGGAGAATGAGGAAGATGTATATGCCGGCATAGAGCATCAACAGTCAGCCGATGTCGTGCAATGCCTTAAACTGATTACCCGTCCGGGATGCGAAAAAATTATCCGCTATGCCTTTGAATATGCCAAAACGTATGGCAGGAAAAAAGTGACCTGCATGACCAAAAACAACATCATGAAACTCACCGATGGCTTGTTTTACCAGACCTTCCAGCAGATAGGTGCCCAGTATCCGGAAATTGAAAAGGAGCATCAGATTATAGACATCGGCGCTGCCCTGCTGGCTGATCAACCGGAAAAGTATGATGTAGTGGTTACCCTGAACCTGTATGGGGATATTATTTCTGATGTAGTAGCCCAGATAGCAGGTTCTGTAGGTCTGGCAGGCTCGGCCAATATCGGAGACCATTGCACCATGTTTGAGGCCATTCATGGATCTGCCCCGGATATAGCCGGGAAAAATATAGCCAACCCGTCCGGGTTGATACAGGCATCCATTCTGATGCTGATGCATATCGGACAAAACAGGGTAGCCGAAAGGATACATAACGCTTGGCTGGCTACGATTGAAAGCGGCTCGCATACGGCAGATATTTTCCGGCAAGGCGTAAGTAAAGCAAAGGTGGGCACCCAGCAGTTTGCCGACCAGGTGATCGGTAACCTGGATACATATCCGGCTTATTTTCCAAAGGTTAATCATAGCAGCCATGCACCCAAACCCTTTGTTGTACTACCTTATCAAAGACCTGTGAACCACAAGCAACTGGTCGGAGCTGATATTTTTGTTTGCCATGACAATATTTCACCCGATCAGTTAGGCGATCAGCTTACGGGGTTAACGCCTGCCGGCCTGAAGTTAAAGATGATCACCAACCGGGGTGTAAAAGTGTATCCACAAGGGCATGCAGAAACCTTTTGTACCGATCACTGGAGATGCCGCTTTGTGGCCGAAGGGACAGTAACAGAGAATGCAGACCCTTTATATGTTCCCCTGGAATATTCAAGGTTGCTTTCCCTACAGGAAGTGCTCTCGCGAGCCGGTCTGGAAATCATCAAAACCGAAAACCTCTATACATTTAATGGAAAGAGGGGGTTTTCTCTTGGACAGGGGGAATAATAGTCATTTTCGCAAATAAATAATAAAACCCAACCTCTACATGCGCATACTCGATATCAGTTGCCTATTAATTATGCCATCGGCTCTTTTCATATACCTCAACAACAGATACCTGAAATTACTCCCTACCATTGGGCTTACCTTGCTTGCCTTGTTTTCTTTACTATTTATTCTTTTAACAGGCAAGTTTATAACAGCAATCAGCCAGAAGGCACAGGAAATACAATTGGAATTTAATTTTTCCGCTGCTGCTTAGCAGGTATAAGACCTTCTGCTCAAAGACAATAGCAGGGAACAGAATTAGGAGGTTAAATTAACTCCCCCTTTAGTGAAACTGAACATATGGGCGAGAGGGAAGTAAATTTAACTTCCGTTCTCTAAAACATAAGAAACAGGTATTTAAATATGCTCTCTTTCTATTCTCCATTATTTTGTGGATATCCAGGGTTTAATTCACCATTCTGTTTGGTAGAATAACGAGAAAATGCGTGCCCTTTCCGGGCTTACTTCGAAAGGTGATAGTGCCTTTCAGGGCCATCACAGCCTGTCTGACAATATAGAGTCCCAACCCCGAGCCTTCTGATTGCTCAGTAGCCCGAAAAAACATGCCAAAAATATGGTCCTGGTAGGCCTTCTCAATGCCCATGCCATTGTCATAGAGGTGAATTTTTGCTAGTTTATCATCTACTTTTATGGTAATATTGAGACAATTCTCCGCTTTGCTAGTATCCATGTACTTGACAGCATTGGAAATCAGATTGGAAAAGATAATGCGGAGCCTGAATAAATCTGAGTAAAAATCTCCATCGGCTATGTGAAGGGAAATAGCTAGCCGCTCGAAATTCTTCATCAGTTCCAAAGCAGCAAAGGTCTCTTTGACAAGACCGTTCAAATCAATTTTCTCATACTCAACATCCGTGCGGGTATTGCGAGAATAGTCCAGAGTAGATTTGATAAAGCCATCGAGTTTGTTAACCCTGTTTTCTATCAAATCTACATATTGCGATACTGAATCCGGTAGTGGTTCTCCTTTTATTAAACGCACCAGCCCTAAGATGGTCATCAGCGGTGCTCGCAAATCATGAGATGTTTTATAGACAAACTGGTCAAGCTCAAAATTCCGCTCCTTTAAATCCTGCATGATTTGCACTAGTTTCTCTTTGGCTTCAACTTGCCCTGTGATCTCCGTACAGGCAACAATCACCCCAACAATCTCCCCTTGCAAATTGCGGAAAGGATTATAGATAATGTGAAAATAGGCCTGCTCTGGGGTTTGGTGTCTTGTTAGTCTGACTGACACATCGAATTGAACCAGGGATTCTCCGCTGGTATACACCTTTTTAAGCGCGACTTCAAATCCATGTTGAGCTATTTCAGGGATAGCTTCGAAAAGAGATCTATCAAGGATTTGCTCCCGGCTTCTTCCGGCAAACTCCAGCAGCTTTTCATTGGCAAAGCGGACTACAAAATTACTGCCCTCATAAATGGCAATGGCCACAGGGGTTTGCATCAAAAGGTTGAAAACATATTCCCGCTGACGTTCTGCCTCCTGTCTAGCCAACTGTTCCTGCATTAATAGTTCTTCGGTGAGGGCAGTCAGGTCTTTGATTTGTTTTTTATCATTGATCTGCTCTGTGACATCCTCTGTTCTATGCAAGATATACTTCACCTGCCCCTGCTCATCGAGGACTGGTACATTGACCGCCCTCCAGAATTTCCTAATAAATCCATCGCTTGGTTTCCCTCCTTTGGGAATATCATATTGCTGCAAGGGTATATGGTGGGGCTGTTTGCTGCAGACCGCTTCCATAAAAGAATATTGAAGGGAGGAGACTGCATTCACCTGAGGTGAATCCGGATTTTCAGGAAACACATCAAAGAGGAATTCACCTAGTATCTTTTCATCGGTATCAGTAATGAGGTAAAAGGCTTGGCTTGCTGCCAGGATATAGCCCTCCACAGAGAGAAGCAGGCAAGGATCAGGCAAGTATTGAATGATTTGTTGTGCTTCTCTATTAGAAAAAGAGCTCTTTTCTGCCCGCATCATCTTTGAAGGAATATTCTACAATACGTATAAAATAATTCCTTTTTCTAACGCATTCCCTCCCAATTAGATTCAGCTTTTTTGAAACCAGACCAGCAGACATAAGGGTTCTATTGATAAGAGTGGGGCTTCAGGTAGATCAAGTGGTAGAAGTTTCTGTAGTAGTTGTGGGGTATGGAGGTGAAGTGGATTGAATGTAGCTGTTAAGCAGTAAGTTACGCACAAACATCAACTAAAATTATAGTAAAAATCAAGTAAACAGATATACCCCTTTAGCAAAACTCAATCGTAAGGTAAAGAATCTGACTTAAAGTAAATTTTTCTTCTTGGTATCTATCCCAAAAACAAATAGCCTGACCAATTACTGCTGATGAATTTTGCACCTCAACCCTGCTGAGGCAAAACCCTTGTTGGTGGTTCTTTGCGTTTTGCATTCTTAGCTTTTGTTTGTTTTGTCAAATAATTTCTTGGTCAAGTCAAGGTCGGCAGAACCATCGCTCTTAATTGTTACGAAATATTTTGTCTGCCAACGTTGAGTTTTTTCTGCTTGTTTATTAGTTACCTTGTCCCACAAGGGATAAACCCTAATTCCACGTTTCCCACCTTTTTCATTTTGTGAAATAATTCCTTTATCTGCCAAAACTGACTTTGGAAAAATAAATTGTCCCATGTTATCACCACTTTTTGATGTAATCACGACAAAATCCATATCATCCAACATGTCAAAAGGTTTGGTTATCCCATTCTTGTTTCGTTTCCAAAGAGTTACAAATTGTCCGGTCTTTGTTGGAGTAATTTTAGAAACTCTGTGTTCAACTCTTTTTCCGTTAACATCAAATGTGCAGGCACCATATTGCACACTTTCTAAATTCAGTTGTAGGTTTGTAAGCCTTAAACCGCATTTGTCATAAACTAATTCTTTCACAACTTTCAAGTAGGAATAAAGTATGTTTTCAGTTGTCATGATTTAATTCTGTTGGTTTTGGCATCCTCCCTTAAAATTTAGACAGTTTTAAAGTGAACAGAAAGAGGAGTTAAATTAACTACCCCTTTCAGGTAACTTAAGTATAGCATCGAAGTCTGTCGAAAAATAAAAGCAATAAAGTAGTCAGACCAATCTATCCATGCCTGTAATAGGAAGACTATGATGCCTACAGGTCAGACCAAGTGAAAAAAGAGGTAGAAAGGGTTTAAAGTTAGTAGCTTTTGGTAAATGTAGTCGTGCAGTGTTTTATGGTGGTTTGTTGATATACTTATTTCTATGTAGTAGCTTCTCTAATTTTTTGCCACCAAATACATGGGCAGGAGTAGTTATTTAAATACTTAATTAAAATAAATGAGGATGTTTGATCTGCTCAAATCCTGAAAGAAGTGTATCTAAGCCGGATTCTAATTCTTTTTGTTCGTAAGGATCCCCTGCAGCCAAGAACACGGTGGTATTGGTTTTCTCCATTGCTTGCTCAACGATCATTTTTACATTTTCTATCTTTTCTATCCCATACCCTTCAACCTTGATATCTTCTACTTCTTTAAACAACTCCTCTGTTTGAGAAATAATGCGTATGTTCATATTTATAAGGTTTAAAACAAATAGTATATACGTAAAAACAGAAAAAGGTTTTCTCAATCTACACTCACCTTCTTGCCTGCTTTATTGTCTCACCATAGCCCCTTTTGGCTTTACTAAATAAAAAATGGGCTAAAGGGAAATGACATTGAAGTTCATTTTCCCCTCTTACTCATTGAAGTTTCACTATTGGGGAAGTTATCATTACTCCTATGATATTCCAGTGAATAGTGAATACTGACAAAAGGGAAAACAATAAGTTATATGTCTACTATTGAGAGGAGAATATTTATCACCTCTGGCCCATATATAAAGTTTACACAAGGGGTAATTTATTTTATCTCTCCTTACTGAATAATAATTCGTTTAATTAATAGTCCTTGTTTGGTTTGTATTCTCACAACAAAAAGACCTTTCCCAAAACTTGATAAATCAATCTTTTTTTCGATCACATAATTTTTAGCGCCATGTTTTTCTTTGAGTATTTCTCTTCCAAATGAGTCAAAAATACTTAGTTCAACGGAGGTTTCATTTGTTAACTCCATCCATAGGGTAACTATTCCAGATGAAGGATTAGGGTAGACTTTTATCTTTAAGTCTATCTCCTCATTAATGCCCGTTGGTATTTTTTCATAATTAAAAACTTCAGACAGTGCAGATGTACAATTATTGACCGTAATCTTAACCGTATACTTTCCTGACTTATCTGCACTAATACTTTGATCATGTGTATTCAAGGCTACTCCATCCATAAACCATTCATAACTTGTAGCTTCTATCGGGCAATACAAACTATCAGCTGTTTTTTGAATTATTGTAGGTGATTTAGGAATGGGAATAATTAATGCTTCTACAGGTATTCTTGGCCCTTCACAACCCGATTCAATAGCAGCTACATAATAGGTTGTAGAGACCGTCAGCACAGGTGTGATAAAAATAGAATCAGTTGAAATAGGTTCTGTAGAGCTCACGTTTGTATACCAGTTATAATGGGCTGCCCCTTTAACATGTAAGCTCACCCTTCCTTCTCCACATACTCTTTCAGATTTCACTTCTTTTATTAAGGGTGTAGCAAACCTTGTAACAGTAACTCGGCTTGTTGTAGAGTCGGTACCACAAGTACTAGTTGGAAGTTTCCATTCAAATATATTCTCACCATAGCTTAAATTCGTTACAAGAGTAGATGAATTATTTAGTTCTTGTATTAATCCTCCACCTTTTAAGACTCTCCATTTTCCCTGCCCAACTATGGATGGATTAGCTCGTAATTTGACTGTATCCTGCTTACAAAAGTTTCGATTTGATCCTGCAAAAGCAGCAGGATTGAGTACACCACAAATAATCACTCTGCCTGAATTAGAGGGAGGAATAGTAGGTGATAGATCATGAATGGTGTTGCTGATTATATTTGTTGTAATGGCTTTATTATAGTCAAAGATAATACTAGCATTGTTTTCAATTACTGTGCCTTGGGTAACAGAACTCTTAGGTGTAATAGAAAACTTAATATAGCCATGACTTGCTGGTTCATTTTTATTACTATCCGGTAGATTTATGTTAGTAAAAGTAAAGGTAAGAATAAGTTGACCTTTACCCGATACAGAAAGTTTATAGGGATGAGATATTGTTCCTAACTTCAAAGTGGCTACATCGAAATTTTCAGAAAGGGTATCAACTACTATTACTTTATAGGCTGTATCTGTTCCTGTGTTCTGAAAACGTATTGTATATTCCAAAGGTGTACGAGAAGGAGTATAATGATTAGCTGTAGTTCCTATTGGAAATACAGATTTATCATTAGGATCAAATGAATCAATAATAGGAAGGCATTCTGTAGCTTCTTCTAAAAGTTGATTACTAGAAGAAAATTGTGGAACAAAGCCTGTACTAAATTTACCTTCCTTATTTATTCCGCAAGCCTCAAGTGAAATATCACTTTTTTTTCTGTTAGGATGATATGGACGTTGATCGATTTCCAATCTAACGGTTTGCCCATTAGCTACTACTTCCAAACGTAAACTGTCTCCTTGAGCAAGTTTTATTTTGTTAGTAAAAGTGAGTTGAGCATCTAAATAAATTCTATAAGAAGTACTATCTGCCATATTTCCCTTTCCCGAATTAAACATGCCAAGACTTACAATTCCGCTAGCTTTACATTTTGCTTTGAGAGTAATATCTGACTGGTCCCATTTAGGGTCATGCGTAATACAACCATTTGTAGGTGTAATCCAAGCTTTCGTGCATTGAGTTAGACCTCGTATGTTTTCATTGCCACACATTACAGAATCAATAATTGTGATACTACCGCATTGATTAGGAGAGAGCGTACCTATGTTAAAGATGTAAGTTGAATCTGCATCTATTGTATAAGTTTTATTAATGTGAATCGGCAATACATACTCAGGAAGTTTCAGATAAACTTTTACATCCTTTGCTGAGGCTAAACCTTCATTACAATAATCAATCGTAGTGTATCCCCTAAAACATCTTCTTCTTCTACCTGAGGCTACTTTTATTGTTAGTTGAGGACAAAGAGTAATTTGATTAGCGAAATCTAGGTTATTAACTTCATTATTATAGGTTTCAAAATTAACCCTATAGGTAGTATCATTAAGAGGACATATTTGCTTGGCCAGTTGGCCTTTATCTGCTGGTAAAATTTGCTTAATGACATAGCTTCCAGTATCTACAGCAATTTTATAATTACCTTCTTTATCCGTAATCCCATAGTATGAGCCTGGCTCAGCACTGACAATAATGTTTTCTAAATTGTTTTCTCCTGCTTCTTTTACACAATTTTGATTTATTTCTCTATAAATATTTCCTTTGATGTAGTTGTTGAAAACTAATGTTCTTGCACCAAAAGCAGCAAGATTACTTATATTATTTGCATCAATAGTTACAAATTCTCCTCCAACGTAAAGTGTTTTTTCATTAAAAGCTACTATGGTATTAATTTTTCTATCAGGATTAGGCGCCCAGGTTGTAGAAATGCCTGTATAAATATTAACAGCAGCTAATCTATTGCGAGATACTCCAGAAACGGTAGAAAAACTACCACCTATATAAACGTTTTCACCTAAGATGGCTAGAGTACTGATTGTATTGTTGACATTAGGGTTCCAAGTTGTTGGTAATCCACTAACTAAATCTACCGATGCTAGTTTATTTCGTTGTTGACTGCCAATAGATGAAAAGTTACCTCCAATTATGATTTGATTGTCTGTAAAGTCAAAAGCCAACACTTCTCTATTTGGGTTAGGATTCCAATCTGTAGGTACTCCTGTATTAATATCTAAGGCTGCTAAGTAAGATCTATTTTTACCTTCACGAATAGAAAAATTGCCACCCACATACAGTAATCCATTTCTAATTTTCAAACAATTGATTGAGCCCAATTGATAGACTTTTGGGTTCCAGGCTGTAGTATTTCCGGAAGTAATATCAAAAGCGGCTAATCTACTTCTGTATTGCTCACCCATCGTATAAAAATTTCCTCCAACAAAAACCGTATTCTTTGATATAGCTATCGCATCTATCATTCCATCTGAATCAGAATAAATATTGGGCTTCCATGAGGTAACAATCCCTGAATAAGCATCAAAAGCTGCTATTTTATTTCGATTTGCAGATCCTATTGTAGTGAACTTTCCCCCTACATAAACAAGATTTCCACTTGTAACTACAGTTTGTACAACATCATTAGGATTAGGGTTCCAGTTTGTTACTTGTCCAGTGGCTACATCAATAGAGGCTAAATTGTTTCTAAATTTTCCATTAATAGCATTAACATCACCAAGTAAAAACATTTTATTTCCTGAAAAGGAAAATTCTCTTATCCAAGAAGCGCTCGGATTTAATGCTATATTAGTGACAGTTCGATTGATAAGATCTACTTGTGCGAAATTATGTCTTGGAATACCGGAGACTGAATTGAAATCTCCAAAAAGGTATAATTTGTCTTTATAGATTTTAAATGGGACTACACTTGGCCTTAATTTATCGACTGTTAAATTTGGATTCCAAGAAGTAGCACGTCCTGTAATCATATCAACAGAGGCAAACCCGTTACGATTTTGTCCACCGATATTAGAAAAATATCCACCAGCTATAAATATTTCATTTTCATAAGCATCGATATCAAAATTATATCCTGAATAACCCTCGGGAGTTATAGGATTGGGATTCCAACTTAGTAATTCAAGCGTTTTTAGATCAATGGCAGCAAATCTGTTTCTAAAACTACCATTAACACGATTAAAAGCACCTGTAAAATACAAAATCCCTTTATGAACAATTACTTTATTTACATAACCACTTGGATCATAACCATCAACGTCTATTTTAACACTTAAGTTGGTGGGTTTGCCTGTGCTTAAATCATAAGCACCTAAATGTTCAGTAGCATTATTTCCTAAATGGGACAATCTACCCCCAACGTATAAAGTATTATTATCAACAAAAAGGGAAAACACAGTTACAGAACTAATAAAATTTATATTTGGATTCCAAGGTAATACTTTGCCCTCTTTAGTATCAACAGCTGCAAGAGTGAGTCTTGGCCTATCATTCACAGTTTCAAACCAGCCACCGATAAAAAGAGTATCCCCCTTGCGAACTAAACAGTTTACTTGAGCAGAAACGGTTGTTTTAAATGAAGGGTCAATCGTAAAATCTGGTAATAAATGGATGATACTATTACCATAAGTGCCTGTAATTGTAGTAAACTCTCCTGCCATAAACCAACCTCCTTTGCCATCGTCTACCATTGTAGATATTGTTCTATCAAGGTTGGGTAAACTCGTGATCAAATCTCCATCATTAATGTTTATGACTGCTGGCCCATTTAAACCTGTATGCTTACCTATATAGGAAAAGTTTCCTCCTACATACAAAGTGTTCCCGGATCTTGTTATTGTATTGACCGTACCATTAGTTTTAACCATTGCGGTGTCTATCTGTTGAGCAAAAACAATAAATGGAAAAACAAGAAGCAATGGTAGGAGTAAAATGAATCTATGCATAAATTATTTAAATGAGAATCTCAAACTCATTTAGTAAATTTAGTAAAAATTATACAGATTATACTATATTATCAATCATATCAAAGTATTGATTGAAAAAGAGTATACTTTAAACGAGATTAACTAACCAAAATATGCAAACCTTGATTTATTAATTGAACTGGGTTTTCTCCGGCAATAAGGTTGACAAAAATCACTATTAGACAGGGAAGAAGAGTTATGGAGCAAAAGTGGAGAAGAATTGCTGGTTTAGAAGTGATAAGTTGCATTTTTTCCCCTCTTGCCCATATATTGAGTTACTCGAAAGGGGGAGAAAAATTAACTCCTGTTTTAAAAAACAAAATGATAGATTCTAGCTAAAGGAATATTTAATTGCAATGATGGAATGGCTATGGTTTGATTAATAGATTCTAAATCTGCTTCTTGTTGCCAATGGCCTTGTGCATCGCGTTGATATATTCTTACCCAAACCTTTACAGGGTTAATGATCAGATAAGCTTGAAGAGAGACAATGCATTTATAAGCTTCTACTTTTTCAACTAGGTCAGTAAAAGAGGTAGATGGAGAAAGCACTTCTACTACTATGATTGGATCACGTTTGGCATCCTTAGATTCTTTATCTCGATCCGAACAGGTCACCATCACATCCGGAAGCCGAAATTGAGTTTGCTCCTCCACAATTAACCGTACATTTTCCGTATAGACTCTGCAGCCTTTGGGATAAAAATGACCTTTTAGACTATCAGCTGTATTTTGGATGATTTGATTATGATCATCTGTGGTATATTCATCTTTAAATGGAATAATCTCGCCATCACAATATTCGTATCGCTCCCCTTCTTTGGAATTTTTGACTATTGCTTCGTATTCCTCAACGGAATAATAATGATTATTTTTCTGTGCATCTCCCATAGTGCTTGCGCTTTTCTAATCAAAGATACGAATCAGGTTTACAAAAGTCGAGCACGTTTTGGGATAACTGTAGTCCAATACATACTTTAAAATAAAGAATATAATCTTTTGCCCTACTAAACTGTATTTCTAAGTTAAATTATTTCTCCCAATAATGAAACTTCAAATGTAGGCGAGAGGGAAAAAATGAAATTCAATATCTTTTCCCTTTCGCCCATTTTTGGTTTAGTAAAGCGAAAGGGGTAATTATTTTAACTACCTCTTTTATGATCCTGAAAATGTCAATTGCTTTGATTTTGAATGCTTCATTTTATTTTCCTCATCTCTGATTTATACCCACCACCCGGCCACACCCATTCGCCAGTGTTAACAGTGCCATCTGCGTTGAACTGGCCCCGAAAGTAACTGAGCGAACCTTTCTGGCCACCCCAGATCATAAGCGTATCGTCATCCAGTTCATACACGTAGTCCAACGTATTACCTTCGCAGTCATAAGCTCGTGACCAAATCTCCGGGCTGGGATTCGAGCTGAAGGGTTGTAAGTGCCCAATCACTTCCATACCCTTGACCCGGTGGCCATGTAGAGTGAAATCAAAGTGTTGAAGTAAAAAGAAGCCACCTTCCATCCATTCATAGGTGACCATGCCTTCTGTCTCACCACTCAATTGCCACCTACCTACCAGCCGGTTGAGCGGTTGCAGGTCAGGATTAGGTGTTGTCTGACTGTTATTCATGGTTGAATTTTTTGATTACAAAACAAATTTACCGTTTCCATGCTGGTTAGAAGGTGTATAAAAACGACATTAAAAAGGGGTATTTGCGACAATATTTGGTTTTTAAAAGACTTCTTTTATCCAGATTTTATATACGCCAAATTTAATATTGATCATAGAGTAGTTTGTAAACCTAATCCTATGGATGTATTAAGAACTTCTTCTATACTTAATTTGTACTTCACCCAAAGAGGTTAAAAGTTATATCCTAGCCCAGAATATAAATGATCACTATTGATTTGAAGGTAAAGAAATTGTTATTCTACCATATGTGGAGGGTAAAGAATAGGCTTTAGAAGGTATTTGAATTGTCACGCTCTCAGTTTACAGATAGATGCCAAGAAAAAAATCTATAACTGAAGAACTATCAAAATTCTAAGTTAGAAAAAAGGCAGTAATAAAAATTCCCTCTTTCTTTTAACTCATAAGCATGGCTATTAAATCTGTTCTCTGTCTCTTTTTCAAAGAATAATTCCAGCCTATATTTCCCTCCAGTCAAATGTAGCAAGTGCATGTATTGCTTTATCTATAGAATAATAATTTAATTGGCATAATCCGCCATCATTCTTGACCCCACTCACAAATTGTGATCTACTAACCTGTTCAGAGCGAGAAGTCAAACCTTTAATTAGTACAATTGTACCATTGCCGACAATGATACCTATGGATATGTTTGCGTTCACAAAAACCTCATTAATGAATGTTATGTTGAACAAATTTTTAAGCCGCAAAAAAATTACCTGGAGTGTAATGGCGGTATGGGCAATGGTTCTTTTAGCTTCCTGTGATAAGATCGATGACTACTTTCCCAGACCTGGTGGTTCTAAAGGGGATCTGGGCAACCTGAAACAGATCAATCTTGTGGCTAATAAAAGTATTTATAAGGCCAAGCGTGTGGATCCTGTATTATTAAATGCATGGGGTCTTGCATTCAGCATTACAGGCGCTCCGTGGATATCTGCTCCGGGCGCAGGCGTAACTACCATCTATGATGCAGACGGCAATGCGGCACATCCAGCGCTGAATATTCCTTCTCCTAGTGGACCTGCCGGCGGATTGGTAACTGGTCAAGTTGCCAATCACGTAACAGCCAGCTTTCTTCTTTCCAATGGTGTGGGGGCCAGTTTTATTTTTGTTGGACTTGATGGGATTCTTTCGGCATGGAATCCTGCCATGAAAACCAATATAGAAGTTGTAAAAAATAATGTAGGGCAGGCAGCTTACACAGGTCTTGCACTCAGCCATGGACCTGATGGCAGTTATCTTTTTGCGGCTAATGTTATCAAAGGAACGGTAGATGTATTCGATTGGGCCTTCAGGCCGGTTACCGATAGACCCTTTAAGGATCCAAATCTTCCTGCAGGGTATCTTCCATTCAATATTCATGCCGTGGAAGATTATTTATTGGTTACCTATTCTAAGGTTGGGCCCAATGGACGTCCGTTGAAGGAAGTAGGCAACGGTATTGTCAATGTATTTACCAGGAAAGGAATGCTTGTGAAGAGATTTGCATCCGAAGGGAAATTAAATGCCCCCTGGGGTGTAGCACCTGTACCTGCTTCATTTTTCGCAGCAGGTAAGGGTCAGCCAGCTATTCTGATTGGCAATTTTGGTGATGGTAAGATCAATGCCTATACACCAGATGGAAAATTCATCAGCCAGTTGAAAGTAAATAATAAGGTTGTTGCCATTGATGGACTTTGGGAGATTACCCTACCGCCTGCAAAGTCAATCATAGATCAAAACCGTTTGTATTTTACTGCCGGGCCCTCAGATGAACAAGATGGTTTGTTTGGATACCTGATAAAATAAATCTGGTTTCAATAAAAGAAGCTGCTTTCAAACGGATGCAGCTTCTTTTATTTTATCTGAGGATAGGGAACTGCCTTGTAACAAGGAGAGCGCAGAAATTTAAAGTAGCGTGAGTGTGGAGGGTTATTGTGGTAAAAGTGCAAATGGTATTTCCCCAAGATAGTGGACGAAATGTTAAGAGCTTTTGTAAAAACTAAAGCAAAATTAACGGCTTATAAAAGCCTCCATTCAAGTTAATTTAATCTCCCCTTTAATGAAACTATATATGGGCAAGAGAATCATATTTTTTAATAGTCATTTATTCAGAAGTTTTTCCTCTTGTCTCGATGATTATGTGTAGCAAAATTGAAGTAACATTTTCTGTCAACCTATAGCCGGGCAAGATCGAGGAAAAAGAAGTAGCCCCGGCTAGCAGGGCTACACAAGATGAACTTCCCTGCAACAAGTCGCCTGAAGCTCACTTTCCGATAGTACATAAATATTAAAATATTTCTACCTTTTTACTTGAATCTTAAGACAATACCTTAATTAGGCGCTGTACTTGTTGTATTCCCATTCTAGCACATCTCCATCCTCTGGGTCAAGAACAGTTCCTAAACAAGTAAACCCATTTCTTTTTAGTATAGTAATAGAAGCATAGTTATCCGGCAATGTTCGAGCGGTGATCTTCACTAATGGATCAGTTTGCAGGGCTAATTCGACTAATCGTCTGCAAATTTCTGTTCCTACCCCTCTTCCTTGATAATTCTTAAAGGTCCCGTAGGAAATCTCCACTTGGTTGTCATTGGGCTTGCCCTTATAGCCTCCTCCACCTATGATTGCATTTGTATCATCTGACACAAAATAGGCAATCCAAGGTTTAGTAAACCCTACTTTCTTGTAATGCTCACTAAATATTGTCAGCACCCTTACGCATTCAGCAGTAGTAGTGAAGTGTTGGTTTTGAGCTTCCTCTAGTTCTATTGGTAGTAGCTTCATCAGCTTATGTTAGTTAAAGAGCACTTAATCTTTAGAATAGCTCAATATAATAATTCTAGGAGATTGATACAATAAAAACCATTGTTGTAACATTTGTGGGTAAGTGGCTAACTCTTGCAGAGCTTTGCAGAGTTTTCCAATTTATCCATAAACAGGCAGTCAGAGCACTTAGCGTTATCAGGAGGCAAGTACACATCTTATTATTTAGGTCATCTTTAAGGGTATAAGCTAAGTTTCAACAAAGGGGGGTATTTCTTTCTGCTTGTAAAGATGCTTTATCAAAATCAGATTAATGCAAAGCAGTAAATGTACTGCCTCTTGCACTATTCCTAGCTTTCTTTTCTGCAATCCTTACCATCCGACCAACCATCTGTAGTCTGCATCATTTATTCCACTTCAAAAAACCTGAACGCCCGCATAGAAGGCAGGTTAATCGGTTTCACTTCACTGCCGAACTCCATCACCTTGGTTTGGGCCACTGAAAAAGGAGGCCAAAAAGGCATTTGTTCATTGACCTTTTTTTGAGTTGATGCCTCACTATAGGCAATATTGGGATTGCCGCTTGTAGCAAAATTCACCCAATAGGTGCTCATCCTCTCGCTGAGGGTTTTATCCCATTGCGTAAAGAGCAGGTTCCATCGGTGCAGATTATCGAGCACATAGGCACCCTGACTACCATGAAAAGCACCGTACTCCGGTTTACCGGGTACAGCAGGTACGCTACGACTGAAATAATACATCCATACTTTTTGTTGTCCCTGCCGGGATTGTGCTTTTGCCCATAGAAAATTACCCCAGCCAAACACGCGGTCACGCGAGATGGCAACCTGTGAGGCTGCTGCCTGCTGATCAGTCGAGGCAGGGTAAATTCGTAAAAATTCATCTGCATCCAAACCGTATTTCCCTTTTGCCATTCTTATAAATGCTTGTGCGGATTGCGCCGGTCCCCGCATATCCTGGTCCCCTTCATTGTATCCAATCAGCAGGTCGACATCGTTTTGTTTTCCCGCTGCAAACAAATCCCGGATATGATCGGTCAGCAAATAATTATCCACTACCGGCAGACGCAAATGATCTCCTTTGAGTAATGAATCTGCCGACAAGGCACGCATTTGTGAAAGTGTACGGGCTTGTTTTGCCTGCATGGTTTGCAAGCCTTCATGTTCTGCTGCGCGCAATTCCCTACACTCTTTCGGCTGGAACAGCGGACCACTTTCAGAGATCACACGTCGCAACAAGCCTTTGCCTAGCGGAGAGGCTACAATCGTGAGCACACTGCATGAACCGGCCGATCCGCCATCTGCGGTGATATTATCAGGATCTCCTCCAAAAGCAGAAATATTTTTCTTTATCCACTCAAAAGCAGCAATCTGGTCCAATATGCCATAGTTTCCGGAACTGTGATGGGGGGATTCGGCTGTCAAGGCAGGATGCGCTAAAAATCCAAATACGCCTAAGCGATAATTGATTGACACCACCACCAACCCCTTGCGTGCCATCTGCTCGCCATCCAACAAGGAAATCGATCCTGACCCGCCAGTAAAACCACCCCCGTGTACAATCACGAGGACAGGTCGTTTCTTATTGGCCTTTTTTGCCGGCGCCCATACATTCAGGTACAGACAATCTTCACTGATAGGGCCATCTGGGGGAATTAATATTTCTTTACCGTA
The DNA here is from genome assembly GCF_010119975.1 of Rhodocytophaga rosea. Classification (GTDB taxonomy): domain Bacteria; phylum Bacteroidota; class Bacteroidia; order Cytophagales; family 172606-1; genus Rhodocytophaga; species Rhodocytophaga rosea. The sequence continues at coordinate 7,603,416 of NZ_CP048222.1, read as the reverse complement.
TGCACCCGAAGGCACCGGCACCGGCTGCATCGCATTGGGACCGAAAGCCACACAGGGACGAACGCCTTTCCAGGAAGGGGCAGGTTGCGGGGCTTTCCACCGGAGGTTCCCGATCGGTGGGGCAGCATAAGGGATACCTTTATATATATGTACATCGCCGCTCGCATTGATGGCACCAGATATCCATCCCTGTTCAATCCTGATTCTTGCAGGCAGTTTTAGCGGCGTTGATTGCGATAGGCCCCTCAGGCAGGTGAGCAGCAATAGAAGAATAAGTGAGGTAATCTGATGAGCCATTACTTTGCTGTGATTTGATTGACAAATTGATGAATGCGCAGGATTTCTTCTCGTCCGCGGTTATCTCCATTCAACAGGCAGTTAGCGACCACCACCATATCCAGATCCGGAATAATAGTAATGATCTGTCCCATTGCACCGCTGGCGATATATGCCTGGTGACCATTGGTGATGCGACGCCACCAGTAATACCCATACCCGTTAGCTCCTGGCAGAATATCCCAGAAATCCAGCACAGCCTGCTGGGACAAAGATTCTTTTACCCAACTCACAGGTAACAATTGCTTGGTGCCAACCTTGCCATGGTGGAGATACAATAAAGCAAACCGAAGCAGGTCGCGGGAAGTCATGTGCATTTCCGAAGCACCCACCCAATGACCCGCGGGGTCCTTATACCATGCAGACAATTTCATGCCGGCTGGCGCAAACAGGTATTTATCGCCAAACGAACGCAAATCCATCTTTACAGCCTTTTGCAAGGCAGCACTAAAAACCGAAGTGGCTGCCGAACAATACACCCATTGCGTGCCGGGCGTTGTAGCAAAAGGCAAATCCATGGTGAAGCGCACCGGATCGGCCGCATTGATGAAAATATTTACAACCGGACCAAAATCATTCCACTCCCATCCCGGCTGCATGGTTAGTAAATTTTTCAACGTCAACCGTGCCCGCAACGAATCTTCCAGACGCTTTTCTTGAGCAAACCACACCAATGAGGAATGCCCGTGGGGCTGAGCAAACTCGGGAAATAAACGCAACACCGGTGTGTCCAGGTGGGTAGTAATTTTTTGATTGCGCAATGCCTGCCATGGCAGACACTACAGACTTTGTAATCGACTTGATGTTGAAGGTCGTGGTGGCTGATGCCCCATGAAAATAATTCTCATAAACGATGCCGCCTTTTGTCCACACCACTAGTGAACCCAGGCTGGGAATGCTGTCTGCCATTCTTTTGCCGAGGTCATCAAAAAAGGATGGCTCATACCCGGCGGTGATAGAATTTTTCAGCGTTAATGGAGTTTGGGCAACAGCGGAAACGAAAATGGTACAAGGGAAAAAGAGTAATAAGAGGTATCGGTACATATTGTCCAAAGGAGCAGCTTGATCGTGAATAAACACTTAGGATTTCAAAATGCTTGATGATAATCAAATTTCAAAATCATATTGACGAAAGGAAAAAGAAACTGACAACAGGTTAATTTGGGATGAGGTATAGAAAGTCTTTCCTATACAACCAGCTTATGATGAAAAGAATGTCAGGTCCAAGTTCTATGAACAAAGACAAAAATAAAACCTTTATAGCTTTTTAATTAAGGGCATTATTTTTTGGTTTGTCAAAAGGGGGCGGTTAAATTAACTACCCCTTTGGCTTTACTCCTAATTGTGTTATTTTCTATCGGCTATATATTCGAAAACCAGGGGCTTAATATTTGCCATAATAATTAGGAAAAGTGTGCCGGAAGTGTGCTGAATCAGCTAACAGCCTAAGTCAAACTTCACGTCAGCAATATATAGTCCAACTACAAAGCAAGCGGGATCCGAATCAAGTAGTAAAAAATGCACGTTGACAAGGTTGTGGGAATTTGTTTAAAGAATACCTTAACCATCCCGGTGCTTAAGTTATGAGTCATTTTTTCAACCGGCCTGCCAAAATAATCCGGACATAGATCCATGAAGAACAGCAGGTCAAAATAAAGATAAGGCAGTTCTTTTTGGCAATACTCTTTTAGTTCTCTTATGAGAATAGTGATTGATTCTACAGGTTGTATATCTTCCATATTAGCTTAAAATTGTCCATTCCAAAAAAATAGCAAGGCCACTCCAGATCATATAAAATATGATGATCTCCATGTTTGAGAAGTCGGACCTCCCACGTTCGTGCGGATCGGGTCCGTTCCTCTTCCGGAAAAATAATCGCATGATATCGGTTAGAATTTGCCTGATCATAGACTATGGCTTGCACTTGCCCTCTATTGATACTTTTATCTCACATGAGTACGATTTACAATTCGATGAAAGCCTGAGAGAAAGGGATAAACCTTCATTTGTCAGCCATAACTACGGACCACAAGCTTTAGCTTGGATACGATCAAATTATTGGTTTCATGTGGTTTGTTTTAGTAAAGGGCCTGGCTATTGGACAGGCTTTTTATTTTTGTCTTTTCTTATTAAACCTGCTATAACCATTCCTTCTCTTTCCATTCTTTGCAAAAGGAAATACCCAACTTCCGGAATTGGTAGCATTTTTTGTGTCAATTTAAATGCATTCGTAGTGAAATTTTTGTAAGTTCAATACTTATACCTAACTACCTTATGGAGAAGCTACTAAAATATTGTATTGCCTGCTTAGTATGCTTGTTTATTTGCTTTTCTCAAGCCATGAGTAAGGTTGATGTAACTCCTAAAGATATTTTAGCAGGAAAGTATCCTAAAGATTTTTTTCCAAAACAATTTGAGTATACACCCAATGTTGAAAACTATAAACAAGCTTTAATTACAAAAGGACAAATTGATAAACGAATAGATAGCTTATTTAAGTTAGAAACCTTATCTCTATGGCCTGCAGAAGAACAGAAAAAATACAAACAGATTGTTGAGCTTACTAAAAATAATAAATCAGGGGATGTATATGCTTACATAAAGGAACTGGGTTCAGAGTATGCTAGTAATTTGAACAAAGTAATTTCTATCAATGAGATTTATAATCTGGAAAGGAACCTGATTAAAGTAAATCAGCAATTTACCCAACTAGAAGAGTGGGCGGCTAAACTGGCTGCCATTGTCGAGTATTTCTCTGAAGGATTTACGATTAACACTTTTGAGGAGGACATGGGATTTTATACTTGGGTTTTAGCCGTTGAGAAAGAAATACAAGATCTTCAACAACTACAAAAAAATGATGGAGCTGCATTATACTAAACAATGAAGAAAAGGCTCGCGACGTTTATAATAAATGGAAAATAGATTTCATAAAGAAATGGATTAAATCTTCTCCACAAAGGGATTTATTATTTCAACAACTTCAACAAAGATTCAAAAGTATATAACTCCTTTGTCTTATTTATTAGTGATTCTCAATAATACAGTTATCCCTTAACAGTTACTCGTAAGGGTTTCTTTCCATCGCAATCCCTGATAGTTTTAGTTGACATAAAGTTGCAGTATTTCTGCATAAATTTTTTCGGTTTCTCTTACTGGAAAGTTCAACTGCCCTCCATAGTTTATAATCGATCCGGCAAATAATTCTAATTCAGTATGGGCTTTATTCGTATGCACATCAAGCTGCAAGGAGGTGGGTGTAGTGTATGGAAAAGTTGAGGCTTTTTCAAAGGTAAGTTCAATAATGTTTTTAGGGATAGTAATTCCTTTGTTTACTGCAATTTGTTGTATTTCACCCATGATCGCCCTAACTCTTGCTCTAGGCTCAGGTTCTTTATGTACCTGACCAATCGGTTTGTTGTACCTTGCCGATACTAATCCGAAGCTGGCAATAAAGAAAAACTTGGTCCATATATCGGTAATGGCATTCTCTTTATAGATTGTATCCACTCCACTCTCTTTTAATACATCCACCACCCATGCAGGCTCCCTACTTTTTTTCTGAGGGTCCTTGCCTAGAATGATTTTTCCCCTATTTCCTTTGTGTTCCACTACTCCTTTTTCCTTTATATGAGAGGCTACATACACACAAGCCGGAAAAACTACACCGGTAGTGATTATCTTTCTCATTCTTTCATAGATATCCACCCCGTTCATTAAGGGCAGCAGTAATGTATCCGCCTTTATTTTTTCCTTTATTTGCAGGCAAACCTGTTCCAGGTCATATTCTTTTACAGAAATGAGGATTAGGTCTGACTCCGGGAGTTGTGCTAGGTCATTAACAATAGTAGCAGGTCTAACAACCGGGTCTACATGCTCAGGGGAAAGCAGAGTAAACCCTTCTGCTTTTACTCTCGCATAGGTTTCTCCCCTGGCAACGAAGGTAATTTTAACAGTGGGATTATTTTTATACTGATAGGCGAGTTTGAATCCAAAATAGCCTCCCACTCCTCCCAGGCCAATTATGGTTATTTTTTTACCATCCATTTCATTTGTTATTTTATCGAGACAAAGCTACAACTCTCACAGAGATGTTTTCCTCATTGGGTGACCCATCCTAAAAAGTGTTGACCATGTATTTTTTTCCATTCGATATTTACCTTTGATTAATACGGGCCAAAGTTAGATCTGAGTTCAGTTTTACCAACTCCCCCTTTGGAGTAACTAATAGGCAAGCCATTCTAGCATGAATTAAATATTTTTTGACTTCTTAAACTCTGTGCGAACAGTAAGGGGCCTGACAATTTACTGGTGAAAAGTAAAAGCCAAAAATCCACTGACTTTAGCTAAAATATGAGCAATAGTTTGGATTTTGTGTTTCTGCTTCAGGTAAAAATATTAAAGAACTTATTTTGCCTTTCATTCATGTCGCTAATTTAGCAAGCACCAGACTGATTACATAAACTATGCTGACATTAGAGAATTTTGAAACACATATTTCCTCTGCCATTCTGCAAAGAGGAAAGCAGTATTATCAAAACCAGGCAGTAGTGTCTCTGGAAGAAACCGGGGAAGATACCTGGCAGGCGGAAGTAGAAGGTTCCCAAACCTATCAGGTAGAGCTTACCCTCAAAAAGGGCAATGAAATCACCGACTATTTCTGCGATTGCCCTTATGATGGCGAAACCTGCAAACATACAGTAGCGGTGTTTTTCGCACTACGGGAGCAGATGCCTACAATGAAAAGCAAGCGGAAAGAAAAAAAGTCCGGAAAAAATATTTTTGAAAACCTGCTGCAAAGCATCACTGCCAAAGAATACCAGGATTTTATCCGCACTTATGCCCAGAAACATAAAGACTTTAAAACGGAATTTGAACTATACTTTGCCTCAAAAGACGAACGCATAGATGTAGCCAAAAAATACGTAGACCTGATTAGTAAAATGATCCGCAAGCATAGCAACCGGGGCTTCATAGACTACCGTGCTTCATTCACTTTGGCAAGAGAAGTAGACAAGTTGCTGGGGAGTGGCTCTGAGTTTATCAGTAAAAATAATTTTAAAGACGCCTTTACCGTAAGCCGGGTAGTGCTGAAAGCCATGATGGAGGCCATTACACAGTCTGATGACTCGGCGGGCAATTTAGGCGGAACCATTTTTAGCGCAGTAGAACTTATGGGCAGCGTGGCTGAGGCAGAAAAAGCGGCTATAGAATTGAAAGAACAGATGTTTGATTTCCTGAAAGAAGAACTTAACAACAAAATTTATTTTGATTACGGAGACTTTGGTTACCAGATGCTGGATATTTTTCAGAGCCTGGCTATTGGGCTGAATAAAAGCAATAAATTTTTGCAATTTATAGATGCACAAATCCTGCAACTCACCGGCCGTTATGATGACTACCGCAGAGATACACTCCGCACACTGAAGATTGAGTTTCTGGAGGCAACCGGCAAGAGTGGAGAAGCTCAAAAAATGGTGCAGCAGAACTTAGATATAGTAGAAGTGCGGCAGGGTGAAGTAAACAAAGCCATTGAGAAGAAAGATTATATAGCGGCCAAAAAGCTGATTGGGGAGGGGATTACTATAGCCCAGGGTAAAGACCATCCGGGAACGGTAGCTGCCTGGGAGCGCGAACTTTTACGTATTGCCTATCTGGAAAAAGACACTGACACTATCAGGCACTATACCAGGCATTTTGCTTTTGACAGGGGATTTACTCTGGAGTATTATAAACAATGGAAAGCAACATACAATCAACAGGAATGGAAGCAGGTCATAGAAAAATACATCAGCGATACCATCAAATGGGTAACAGACAAATGGGCAAACGATAAAAACAAATTCTGGCACCCGCTTCATCCGCCCTTGCTACAGATCCTTGCTCCCATCTATATTCAGGAAGGGTACTGGGAGAGGTTGCTTGCACTGGTGCAAAAAGAAAACGGGCTGGAAACAGTGTTACAGTTTCATACCTATCTGGCTCCTCATTATCCGGATGAATTATTACAAATGTACCTGCCTGCGTTCGAGAAGTACGGACAGAAAGCAGATGGCCGCAGCGCATATGCAGATTTGGCCAGGAAAATGATACGGGTGATGAAAGATATTCCGAAAGGGAAAGATAAAATCAAAGCAATTGCCCAAAATCTCAAAGAGCAATTTCCCCGCCGCCCTGCCATGCTCGAGGAGTTGAACAAAGTTTTGAGTAATTAAGCTCCAGCCCTACAGCCAGAATAGAAAATGTTGATGAACAGATAATGCCCATCTTAATTCTAGTCATTGGCAAGGTCAAAATACCTTAGAAGCCAAATACTTATTTCGGGTTATGGTGAGCAATGTTCATTAATTTAAGTTAATTGAAAGGGGTATATAATTTAACTATATATTTTTATTTACCTGCCGGATATATGCCTGGCAATCTGAGCGGTCATAGCCAATCTCAATCAAAGGATACACTTTTGTGATGCTGCGCTGCTGCCAGCAGGTTCCTGCTGTGTTACTTACCCGGCCTTCTTCCTTTCTTGCAATGCCAATAAGCATATTGATCTTTCCATATCAGAGAGCAAAATAATTAAACGTGTCGGCATTGTTAAAATCTCCCCACTTGTCTTTAAGGGTAATAGCCAATCCCTGCAAAGTTGTAGCGCCGGTGGATATAATCGGCCAAAAACCGGTAGATGGGTTTGATCTTTAAATTATCCGTACAGGAACCTTTGCGGGCAAAAGCTGGAGCTACGACTAACGTCAGTATAGGCTCCATTCCAAAAATTGTGGAATTTGTCCTCATCTGATGGCGAAGGGATTGCCAGCTTTCGGTATGAAAGTTCATATCAGCTGTGATCAGATAAAACTCAATTCCTGCCTTAACTCATACCTGCTTAATGTGGCCAGAGTAATCATAGGTATAGCGGTGTTCATCGCCCGTATCAGACATGATGACAACCAAATGACCCCGTACGAATCTTGCTCTAAAAGCCGGATCATAGATGATCTTATATAAAATGCAAGTGGAGTCCTGCCCGCCACCAAAGGAAAGTACAGTGATTTCGGCATATTCGTTGAATGTATTGCTTGTCTGATAAGCAATGGGTAGAGAAAGCAACTCCAGCTTTTTAGGGATAAAGGCCCTCCTTATTTTTTTTCTTAATTATAGGGGCAAAAGGGAAAATAATCAGAGAGCAGCTATGGATAAAACAAGGATCTTGCTTGCCTGTTTGTAGATAAATATACAAAAATGTTGCTAATAAATCAACAATTCTATGTAAATCCCTTTAATGGTGAAATATTCTTGCCCAAAGCTGCCCCTTTCGCTTCAGGCATGGCTTTCTATCTTATTCAAAACAACTTTTACGTTTTGTTAACATTATTTTACAAGTCCTTAACCAAAGCTGGGCACAAAAACATTTAACTTTGCTCGAATCCTTGAAAACAAAAGGAGAAATGACTAAACTCCTGCACATTTGTTCTTTATTGATGTTTGTTTTTTGCGCTTCCTGTAAAGAACAAGGCAAAAAAGACCTACCTAAAGATAATATCAAGTCCGAAACCAAAGACCTATCCACTCCACGGGGTATAGACACCAAATATGAATATACTGATTCTAAAGGTAAAAGCCTGATCATACAAAACAGCTTTTCAAGAGGTGACGGTTACACTGACCCTAATGAGAAGGAATATTTTAAAGTTATATTTTGGACTCGATTAATCAATGAAACAGATAATCCCCTAGAATTGAAGATTAACTTTCCTGTAGAATCATATGAGGTTTCCTCTTTACCTGGTAAATACTTTAAAATATTAGTTCTTCCCCATACAATGGCCGTTGATAAAGAACCTTTGTATAATTATGGGTTGACAGATTTAGACTCTTTTTTAGATAATAGTATTGATAAACCGTCGTCATTGAAACGGACTATTAATCCAAAAGAATCGAGTGGTTTTTATATTGTAATTCTCTTTGATAAAGGAGTAGCTGGTCCAATTCGAACAGGACTAAGTATAAAGGGGCAAAATCTTTTTTATAGAATTTCACGACTCGACAGCACACCAGCACACTCATTAATGAAAGAGAAAGAAATTCATTGTGGAAGTATTAATCTAAATCTTAAGTAATTAATAAATTATGAAATACGCACACGTATATGCTTTGTTCTTAATGCTTGTTTTTTGCACTGCCTGGAAAGAACAAAACAAAACCCACCTACCAACTCATACTGTTAAGTCCGAAACTAAAGACATAAACACGTCCCAGGGACTAACAAGTATGGCCGCCAATCGCGCTAACTTTTCTGGCGAATGGAAATCCAAAGAGTCGATCAGTATGGGTGGAAATATTGTTTGCGTATATGAAGCGGAGGATCGTATGCGCTCTAAAACAATGAAAATAGCACAGCAGGCAGATTTTCTAATCATAGAAATACCAAACCCTTCCCCTCTTGCAGCGCCCGCTACAAGCCAGGAGAAACTCACCTTCGACGGTAAAGAAAGCCAAATTAATCAAGGCCGGGAAAGAGGAAAGAAGTTTACCGTAAAGTTGTCTGCTGATGGACAAACGATGACTGTCAACTCAACTGTACACCTGATGATGGCCACTCAGAAACAAGCATTTTTTTACGTAACAGAAGTTTGGAAGTTGAGTCATGATGGCAAGTCTATTTCTGTTCAGGCCAATGCAAAATCAACCTTAGATGATGAAGAGCGTTCCTGGAAGACCATATTCGAAAAAGCTAATTAGATATTCGATAACGTATTTGTACAAGCCCGACTCAGTTCGGGCTTTTTAAACATGCTAGTTTCCAGGTGTTTGTTATCATTTATCTACAATCCACTATTTTGAACCTGCTGCATTAGACTGGAGGGAAAAAGTGGTCTTCCTTCAATAAAATAGACACTAAGTTAAGAACAGACACGCTATACCAAAGTTGGTAATCGCAGTTTCAAGAAAGGGGAGGTTAATTTAACAGCGCTTATATTTTTGACAAAAGATATAGATTCTAAATCTACTCCTATTTAATACTCCACTTTTAGGGGGATACCAAATATAGCGCTACCCAAGTTCTGTACAACCTGTAGGTTCAGGATCGGTTAAGACCACCCCATGAACCCTTATATGTTAGGCACAGTTATTATTTTAGCTTTAAAAACTTAGCTGCATTATTATAGAGTATATCTTGCTTGTCCTGCTTAGTAAGAAATGTCAAGCTATTTAAAAACTTAATTGATTTTTCAATAGCATACGGCCACGTCATTTGGTCTGAACCAAACATAACTTTGTGTAAATACCCTGATTCCTTAGCCGCTTTTAAAAACAATGTGGCGTAACGCTGGTCCATTGGCTCTACCCATAGCAACACACCTAAATCTGAATAAAGTTGCGGATAATATGCCATCAGCCTAAGTGCATTTTCATAATAGCTTTCTCCTGAGTGCATGAGATAAATTCTGAGTTTAGGATATTTCACCAACACCTCTTCTATCAAAAAAGGGTCACTTGTTGAGAGTCTTGCTTTAGGTGCCCATGAATATGTACCACCAGGGTCACCGCCTGCACTGTGTATGGCTACTGGTATATCATATTTTTCACAAATGCGTAAATAAGGTTGCCAACTGAAGTCATTCAGGGTATTGCCTATGTAATAAGGTGCTATTTCGCCAAATATTTCAATTCTTTTCTCCTTGACCATTTGTTCAAACTTAACACTGTCCATACCATAATCGTCTGCCGAAAACATCAAAATTCCTTTAATAACAATATTGTTACTATCTCTCTTGCTCCAGTTTTCTACACTTAGAGGATTACCGCTTACTACAGCCTTTACAATTCTGTTTTTTTTAAATGCAGCAAAGGTCTCTTTTAGATGTATATCTGCATTAATAGCACCTTTATTTCCATAAAAATCGGTAGCCTGTTCTCGTTCACCGAAGTCGCTGCTTGTGTAAGAATGAATGTGCATATCAATGACTTTTGTTTGAGATTGTCCGTACGAAAACCATAGAAGTAGAGTCGTAAATAATATTGCAATTTTTGTCATTGGTATCGCTTTATAATTCTGACTAACGGTTCTCAGCTTTATATAGTAGCGGCATTCATTGCTCTGATGTCTACTATCCTGCTAAAGCCCAATAAAGATATTGCGTTTAAATTTATTCCTACAGCCACTATTGCATAAAACTGTTGTTAGCTGTAGCACTTCAATTTCGGACTTTATTTTTCTTTTTTGATGGTGGTAATTCTTTGACTGAAATTCTGATTAGCCCACTTAGCCAATCACTGTCCTCAATTTTGTCTTCTATTAAAAAACTTGGTTTTGCTCCTTCGTATGGAGATACTTCGATTACATTACCTATAAATTCCCGTCCCGAATTGGTTGGTTTTATAAATAATTTATTATCACAAATCAGTCCGAATAATTTTCCGTCAGAGTAAATACCGTATTCGCCAAACATTTTTTTAGCGCTTATTTCTCCTGCATTTTTGATTTGTTCCATTCCAAGACAAAGTCCACAAAATTTTGGTCGGAAGGCATTAATTAGTCGTTTAGTAAGTGCGTGTTGTGTCTTGGGTTACAGCTAACGACCGAGTATTAACGCAGTTGGGATATTAGTACTCCGTCTGCCCGGTACCGCTGTTGATTGAAATTGTTTTGTTGAAGTTAAGTGTTGCTGTTCAAAGTTTTTGTCCTGCCCGGACTGAAGTTTGTCTTTGCAAAACCGCCTATTGTACTTCCGTCAAGCCCCAATTGCTTCAATACTTTTTGTTGCACTAAACCTACGGTAGCCTGTTGGTAGGTGGGAATAGTTATAGGAGTATGTTTCACCAAACTCTTACCACTATGTCAACACCAAACACTAACACCCACCCTACTTTTATCCAACAGGCTTGCCTGAAGGTAAGCGGATTTTCTCTCCTTTACAACAAGCTGGAAAGGGATATCTCCCTGTCTGGCAGAAGTCTGAGCACGCTAAAAAACTACTCCCGCCACATGGCTCAGATTGCTCTCTACTACAATCAGTTGCCTACCGAACTAGACGAAGATCAGGTCAGAGATTACCTGTGGATGCTGCAGAAGAAAACGAACAAGCCTTCTAAAAGCTCTTTCAAACATGCTGTCTATGGCCTGCGCCTGCTCTACCGGCTTACCGGCAGAGATGACCGGGCTATCCGCCTACCTTCCATCCCTAGAGATCACAAACTGCCAGCGGTCCTCAGTAAGCAGGAAGTCAAAGCTCTGCTCAAAGCACCCCGTCTGTTAAAGCACCGGGTGCTGCTAGCCTTGATCTACTCTGCCGGACTGAGAATGCAGGAAGTATGCCGGCTTGAGATCTCAGATGTTGACTTTGACCGCATGCAGATTCACATTCGCCAAAGCAAAGGAAGAAAAGACCGCTATGTACCCCTGTCTTCCTTAATGAAAAGAGGACTGCTCACTTACCTGTCTGCCTGCAAACCTCATCATTATCTGTTCAATGGCAAAGAATATGGCTCGCAGCTCAGCCGCAAAGGCGTGCAATGGCTCATGCAGGATGCAGTTAGTAAAGCGGGCATCAAAAAGAAAGGCATCTGTGTACATACCCTGCGCCATTCCTATGCCACCCATCTGCTAGAAGATGGATTGGATATTGTCTCCATCAAAGAACTTTTAGGCCATAGCTTCCTGGAAACCACCCTTGTGTATCTGCACATGGCAGGACTTGGCAGAAAAGCTCCTTTCTCTCCCCTGGATACCCTCTATACAAAGGAGGCATGAAGCCTGCCCTAGAGTTAGCCCATATACTGTCGGCTCACTTACATGAGTTTATGGCCACGCATGCAGTCTCTGCTCACAAGTTCTCCACCCTAAAGGCGATTGAGCATTGCCGTACTGCCAGACTAGGCGGCCATATAGATGCCTGTGATAGTTGTGGCTACCTGCGTATTAGCTACAACAGCTGCCGCAACAGACACTGCCCTAAGTGTCAGACTACCAATCGTGAAAAGTGGATTATGCAAAGGGAGGCAGACCTGTTACCGGTCAGCTACTTTCATGTGGTCTTCACCTTGCCTCACTCCCTTAATCTATTGTGCCTGCAGTATCCCCAAGAACTCTACGCTTTGCTCTTCAAGGCAGCCTGGTCTACGATCAACAGCTTTGCCAATAATCCCAAGCATCTGGGTGCTAAAACAGGTATGATCTCCATTCTGCACACCTGGGGGCAGAACCTCTCACTGCATCCACATCTGCATTGTATTGTGCCGGGTGGAGGGATCTCTGGGAGTGGCCACTGGAAAAAGGCCAGAAGTACAGGTAAATATCTTTTCCCGGTCAAAGCACTCAGTAAAGTGTTCCGTGCTCGCTATGTCTCACTACTGAGAAGCTTTCTTTCTGCTAATAAAGCACAGGTGGATAATGGGCTATGGAAAGAGTTATTTGCCAAAGACTGGGTGGTATACTGTAAAAGGCCTTTCTTGGGTCCTGCCCAGGTAATTGAATACCTGGGCAGATATACCCATAAAGTAGCTATCTCTAATCACCGTCTCCAAAGTATAAGTGATGGCAAGGTGAGCTTCGCTTACAAAGATTACCGGCAAGAGGCTAAAAAGAAAACCATGTTTTTAGAGGCTGATGAGTTCATCCGAAGGTTTTCTTTGCACATTCTTCCCCTAAAATTTGTACGCATCCGCCACTATGGCATTTTGTCTTCCAAAGCAAAATCCCATGATTTAGCACTAGCCAGACAAGATTTGAGGGTGACTACTCCAGACAAGATAGCTGTGGACTGGAAAAGCATCTGCAAAGAACGCTTAGGCTATGATGTAGAGCTATGTCCTTGCTGCAGCAAAGGCCGCATGAGAGAAATTCTGCGTTTTCAAGCGGCCCGCTCGCCACCCGAGGCAGCTTACTTGCTATCAGTAGCTTTACACTTGAAAACTGCCTAAAGAAGGCTAAAAAAAGCCACTCAAAAAAGTGGCCGGGAAAGTTATTGCCCGTTGGAATATAGCCACCTTACTTGGAGCCAACATGGCTGCTCAGTTTACAAATAGTGAGATCTTTTCTCTTCCTTTTTTTACACTATCTTCTTTTAGTGTACTACCGCTTCACCCGGAAGCTTCTTCTCTATGGATTGATTCCCCATAAATAAGGGCAGGTTAAACCACCCGGTTTCGTGCAACACAGGGTTCATGGTGGGTTAAGACCACCCCATGAACCCTTATATGTTGGTGGCAGTTATTTCTTTTTCCAACTTAATATCACTTCGGTTATAAACAGCGGAATTGTCCAGCAGAGCCAGGTAATTGTTGGTGCTCTCTCGGCAGATTTGCTCATCAAGTCATGCATAATTTGCAAATCGGCCAGCCACCTAAAAATAACGAAAGCAAAGGTTACAATATAACTACGTATCATCCATTCTTTATGTTGTGTTATTCGTTTTCTTACCACCCATATATAAGCCATAGCAGCTGTTGTAAACCATACGATAGCTAATATTTGCATACCAAGAGCAAATGAAAAATTAAGTTCTAAAGCGGTTGTCCATGCTAAGTAAGTTCCGGCTACAGAACCAATCAGGATAGCTAATAGATACATTCTGCCTAGCCATCGATGGACTTCCATAAATCTATTTCTAAACGATTCCCAAAATTGAAAAGGTCCAATGGCTAATGCTATTATGCCTCCAGAGATATGTCCAATTAACGGCCACCTATGGTCCCAAAAGTAGCTTAGTGTTTTTTTGTCAAATGCATATAAGGGTAATGCATCTCTTAAAATAAATTTTCCGGCTAATAAAACGAGCAATAAGATTGTTGAATATAAAAGGAGAGATTTAGGTGTGATTTTGAGCAGTAAATTTGATTTCCCCATGTTATTTTAAAGTTTGTATAAATTGCCACCAACGTTTAGTGTTTATGAAGTTGTGGTAATTGAAAAACGTTAGCTTCAATTAACCACAAAAACAAAATAATGATTTATAGCCGAATGCTTACCGTCCAGCAACAATTTCATAAACACAATGTTGTGCGTTCGTGCTATTGTGTGGATTATGAGCATGTAAAATCAACTCTTCTTCTTTAAAAGTTTTGTCAATAGGTAAATGAGAGAAAAAGCAAGAATAAAAACAAGAACTCCAATTTGTTCTTGTTTCGATAAATTAGATAGAAGCCATAAAATAACACATATAGCAAGCATTGGAATAATAATACCTCCAGGAACTTTAAAAGTTTTGACAGATGTTAAGGAATCAATTTTCCTAAGTTTTAAAGTTGCAAGTACAGCTCCGAGATAAATAATAAGCGAAGACGCACTTGCAATGATAGCAAGCTGCTTGAAAGCGCCGAAAATTGCAAACAAAAGTCCTAATGAAGCATAGAACAAAATTGCGATATACGGAGTTGAAAATCGTTGATGTATTTTGGATAGTACTTTGGGCATCAAGCCATCTCTTGCACCTGCAAAGAGTATACGAGGCACTGATAAAATTTCACCACCGAGGGCACCAAGCATAGACATAGCTATAGCAGCAGTTATCAATACTATTCCACTTTTACTAAAAACAATGCCTGCTACTGCGGCTAATGGTGCATCTTGATGTGCTTCAATTGTTCCTCCAAGTACGCCCTGTGTAACCAATTGAATAGCCAGGTAAATGATTAACACACTGGCAATACCTAAAAATATCCCTAACGGTACGGTTCTCTTTGGATTCTTCATCTCGCCACCGTTGCTAAGTGGTGTTTCAAATCCCATAAAGGCGAAAAACAAGAGCAGAGATGCTGAACCTACGTTGCTGATAGTGGGAGTGATAGTCCAGTTTAAATTTTCGCTTGAGATAAAACTTGCTCCCGCAATTACCAGAACCAGTAACGGAATAAGTTTTCCAAATGCTGTGAACTCAATGAAACGAACTCCGTTTTTTACACTTCGAATATTGAGGAGTGCAATTCCGCCAAAGATTAAAACAAAGAAGCCTATTCTAAAGATTTCATTATTAAGTGAAGGAAAGAAATATCTTAATGTATCAGCTAATGCATTAGCTATTGCTGCATCTGAAATCACACTTGCCCCAAACCAATAGATGTTATTGGCTAAAAACCCTGCATAAGGACCAAATGCGGTTCCAATGTATTCATAAACTCCTCCGCTTGCAGTTGTTTTGCTGCCTAATTCAGCAAAGCACAAGGCAATTAAGAATATCAGAGCCCGCAAACGAAATAAGTTATCACAGCTGCTGCTCCGAGATTTACAGCAATAAGTGCAGGAATAACAAAAATGCCAGTACCTATTGTTTGGTTGATAATTGCCAATGTGAGCGACCGAACTCCGATTTCTCGTTTAAGGTTTTCTTTTGCTGAAACTGGAGTCATATTTTTTATATTTCGCTAACCATTTTTAAATTGGGGTTGCCAAAGCTTGACGCACAACGATCAGGGCTTTGTGCAGGCAGGGCATAGTTATTTGTTCAGCCCGGAACTGAAGCCCAATAAAGAAATCAAAGTACAAGTTAACAATTAAAGACCCAACAGAATTCCGTCCTGTCCGAGACAATTTCTTTATGGCAACGGTTTTCCAAGATATGCTAAAACAATATGCAAGCAGAATTACTGTTACTGACATTGCAAAAACAGGTAAAGAGGCCATCTCCCTGATTACATCTGTAAAACCAAATGTCGTTTTTCTCGATATTGAATTACCTGACATGACGGGGTTTGAACTTCTTCAACAGTTAGAGAACATCAATTTCCAAACTGTATTTACCACTGCTCACAGCCACTATGCAATCAAAGCTTTCAGATTTAATGCTTTAGACTATTTGGTTAAGCCAATTGATGAAAGCGAATTGGATGAAACTATCAAACGTCTGCTTAAATCATCAACTAATAGTATCGAAGTCAGGAATGCCCTGGCTAATCTTGAAGTGCAATCTGTAGAAAATCAAAAATTGGTATTACCTCAGCAAAATGGCACTTTAAGACTACCATTAAAACAAATTACAACTATTAAAGGATAGCGTAATTACAGTACTATTCACTTATCAAATGGTTCACAAGAATTATCTTCTAAAAATCTAGCTTACTTAGAAGACATTTTGAGTGATAAAAGTTTTTTCAGAAGCCATCGTTCCTATCTCGTAAACAGATACCATATTAAGGCATTAATAGAGGGTCATTTTGTTTTAAAAAATGGAAATGAAATACCCATATCAAGACGAAAGGAAACTCAAGCTAAAACATGGTTTTTTAGTTGCGTGTAAAATGCCTTACAACGGACAGGTATTGCTTCAGGTGTGGAATTCATTGAACGTCCAGCCCGGAACCGCTGCCCAATAAAGAAATAAAAGTACAAGATAAAAACTAAAAGCCCAACAGAGTTCCGTCCGCCGAAATCGCTGCTGATTGCGAACTACAGCCGAAGATTTCGACGTCCAGCCACACTTGCAGCAATACCCATGTTGGCTGCAGCCGTACTCCACGAACTTAGGAAGAGTAACTATTCAAAGGAACATCTGCAGGTCTAAAGTTTAGTCCCAAGTCTTTTTTTGCTAAATCGTTACTGTAAACTACTTTAGATTTTCCCAATGGGCTTTGATTATTAAGCAGTAATGAAATATCTGATACCCTGTAACTTTCACTTGTCAATAAGTAGTTTTTTCCATGTATATTTTTGGTTGTAGCTGCCTTATAAATACCTTCGGCAACATCTTCTACATCTACCAATGCCCACAAGACATCCATATCATAAAGCATTTGTATAAATGGATTTGGGGCAATTTTATTTTGAAAAAGATATTGAATACCTGTTGAAGTAGAGTCTTGCCTGTCAGACAAAGATTTTCCCATGACACCAACTGGCGAAACAGAAGTAATTTCAAAGCTCAAATTAGGGTTGTCCGCAATGAATTTGTTGACTGTTTGATTGGCAATAAACTTTGCTTGTGCGTAGGGATGTCCCTGTTCACTCATAAAAGGCACATCGGTTTCAGTAACCTGTTCTCCTTCAGTTTTGCCGTCTGGCAAGAGTGGAAAATTTGTATTGTAAGCTGCAACAGATGCAATAAAAACAACTTTTTCAATTCCAGATGTTTTTAAAACGGCTTCAAGAAAATTTTCAGTTCCCTTGATTGTTGGGTCGAACAATTCTGTCCTTAAATCTTTAACATCTAATTGAAATGGTGTTCCTCCATGAATTACTATTTCACAATCTTGCAAAAAATCAACAAGCTCCTGTTTATTTTGAACATCAAGTTGAACTATCTCTAAATTCTCAGAATTTTTAAAGGTGAGTAGATGCTGATATTTGTCCTTTTTTAAAATATCTGTTGTAGATACTTTTACTTTAAATCCTTCGTCCAAAAACTTTTTAGTGTTATAGCTTCCAATAAAGCCTGAACCACCAATAATTCCTACTTTTTTCATTTTAGTTGTGTTTTTAATTGTCTGGAAAATTGTTTTTCTATTCTGTTATTTTGAATAATGGTGTGTCCAAAACGGATTGCAGCCAACGAACAGGTATTGCCGATGGTTGGGGGTTTGAAAATTCGTCCGCCGGAACCGCTGCCTGGCTTTTTGCTAAAGTTAAATAATAAGAATTAAAGTTTGGCTTTGTTCGTCAAGCCCCGAACCGCAGTACAACAGAATTACCGCTGCTGATTGTTCCAATGTCGAGCCCAACTATTGGCAATACCAATGTTGTATGCCGTTTTTCTGTTCGTCAATTATTATTTTTTCGGTTCAAGTTGATGGCTCAAACCTAATGCGTCAGGAAAACCCCATTGCTCCACTATTTTACCGTTTGCTATTCTGTAAATAGAAGTTTCATAGATGGTAACTTTCTTTCCTGTAGAGTCAAGTCCATTAAATGACCCCTTTGCTGAAACTAAATCACTAGTACTATTCTTCTTGTCTTCTATCTGAAAACAGGAGTCTGACACTACAAGTTGGTTTACCAAAAAAATAAGCATTACCTCATTTCACTTTCCTATCTAACTAGGGCCTTCTGTAGTGGGTCTCCACAATGGACAAAATCTCTTCCGGATTATTTATCATATAGTCTGTACCAGCTGTTGTTACAGCTTCCACTGCATCATAGCCCAGCTTACCCATATAATGGGGACACCACTCTTTTTACAGGCAATCACGTCCCTAAGTTCATCGCCAACATAGATCAGTTGTGAGGGATGGAGTTTATTAACTTTTATAAATTTCTTAATCAGGGTTTGTTTACTAAATAAAGTGGAACCGGCAATGATAGAGTCAATGGTGTCAATATGGTTCTTTTGCAAGATTGTCTGGATGTTGGATTCGGAGTTGGAAGAAAGGACAGCCAGAGTAAAGTGTCTTTTTGTCAATTCTTCCAGCATAGGTTTAATTCCTTCAAAAAGACAAATGTTTTGCAGATGAGACCTGTACAATAGGCGAGCTTCTCTAACAATAAAAGGAATTTTATAAATAGGCAATTTCAAAAAGCGGCATCGCTGGAGGAGGGATAGTTTCCTTAATGGTTCGATGTCTTCAGGCAGAATATGTTTGAAGTGGTATTTGTCTGCTAGTTGATTAAATATAGTGAGAGCAGATTGTCTGGAATCCACCAGGGTGCCATCAAAGTCAAAGAGTATATACTGCTTCATCTTTGTTTCCACTCTTGTCTTGTGTGATAATTGTTTGCCAAACTAAAGTTTTATAAATAGCTATAAACTTATATCAATTTGTAGGTATTTCCACATAGTACAATATTAAAATACAAACCATAAGGCAAACAAGCATGAAATAGTATCAGAGCTAATGAAGTTTCAGGAAAGGGATAGTTAAAATAACCTCCCCTTTCTTAAAACTGAACAAATGGACGAGAGGGAAAATTAAGGGATACGATCAACTTTCCCTTTTATCCAATTTTACTGTTGATGGGAATAAAAAAGGGGAGTTATGTTAACTTATAAATTTATTCTCTTAGTTGTTTGTCCACTTGTATCTAACTATAACTACATATAGGTTTGGGAAGACAGCCATCCCAAGATATGTTTGTAAAAAGAATAATTTTATGGTATGTAACAGCCTAAAGTTACCTTCACAGGCGTGTAAGTTATTAACTGTAAAATGCTTAAAAGATGAAAACGTTACTACTCCTTGTTAACATTATTGTAAGTTTAACCATTACTAAAATTGACTCGCCTGCTCAAGCACTTGCCTCTAATTTTACTCCTAAATCAGTAACTAATTCCCCAAAATCAACTCCTACATCTGCTACTAACCTTGCCGCTATTGTTGTTCAATCCGGAGACAATAAATTTAGTGTAGGTCTTCATGTAGAAAGCCAGATGGAAGGAAAACTCACCATTAAGTTAAAATCTTCTACCACTGTTTTACATAGAGAAGTGGTAAATAGTAAAACCTATGCCCGTAAATATGATATGTACAATTTACCTGTAGGGGAGTATCAGATAGAAGTAGAAAGTAAGCAAGAGATCTATACAAAGAAAATGAGTATCAAAACTCTCAATGGAGTGCGTGTGTTAACCCTTCTTTAAACTTTCAGTTACCAATAGAGATAGTTCTTGGAATGGTTGGCAAAAAAAATAACTCCAGGCATTTCAATAGAAAAGGCCATCCAGATTAGGTGGCCTTTTTATTTTTGGTAACCTCTCACAACTATACTTCACCCATCCAAAACGGTAAAATATTCTCATTTTCTTGTAAAAGCTCCAGAATGGTCTAAATATGTTATTCTTTTCGCCGTGCTCATTTTCTGTTGAAACTCTAAATGGTCTTCCTCGCAGAAGTGGAGAATGGAAATAAAGCTGATTCAAAGTTTAGAGGTTTAGTAAAGGGATGGTTAAAAATAATTGCCCCTTTCTTGAAACTTAGCTTGCTGCCCCAATGATCATCTAAATAATTTAATTGGTATTTAGTTCCTTATTAGCGCTTAGTGCTCTGGCTGCCTGTTTGTGGATAAGATGGATCACTCTGATTACCCATTGTCCGGCGAGAGTTACCCACTTACCCACAAATGTTATAATAATGGTTTTAATTGTATCAATCTCTTAGAAATGTTATATTGACCTAATCTAAAAGTTAATACCATGTCGATAAGGATCACAACTAAGGTAGAAAAACAAAGATGAAACTTAGCTTTATCATAAATAAGCCTGCCAATATCATTTTTGACTACTTAACCGATATGCAAAAATTTGTTTCGGTCCATCCTGTAATTACTAAGATTAACCCCATTGAAAATAACACCTATTTAGTGTATGAAACTTTAAAAATTGGTTTTATCCCTATTTCCTTTACCTATCCTGTCACTGTTGAAAGCAACCGGGTGGAGAAAACTATAACCATTCGTGCAACCGTTATGAGATTGACCAACATTGAAATGAACTTTATTATAAAAGAGGATAAAGCCTTTTGTATTGTTGAAGAGACAATTCACTTTCAATCACCTTTGCCCCTTCAATCGATTATGGAAAGTATTTTCAAAAAGCAGCATAGACTCTTATTTAACAACATTGAACTACTCCCATAACATAGGCCTTCAATTCGACCCTGAACAGAAGATACTATTAACCGATTCGTGGGTAGTACTCCTGCCCTTTACCTATATTTATCATCGTATTACTTATCAAAATTGCTATATGAATTAAGCTAAAGGGTTATGGGGAATACAGTAAGCCACAACATTAACATAAAGACCATTCTGATGAAACAACTGTTGAGATTGTTAGCCTTCCTTTTTTATTACTCTCATGTAGATATAATTACGCTCAGCTAAAAGACGACTATTCTGCTAAAATCGACAGTTTGATCCAAGCCACAAGTCCAAGAAGTTTTAATGGTGTAATTCTCATTACTCAACATGGGCAAACAAAATATGCAAAGGCTTATGGCTATGCAGATGTTGAGCACAACAGAGCATTGACCCTACAAGACAACTTCCGGATTCAGTCCAATAGCAAACAAATTACGGCTGTATTAATCTTGAGAGAAGTTGAGAAGGGCAACATAGATCTTCACAGTCCGATAAGGAAATACTTGCCGGATCTACCCCAGAGCTGGGCAGACACCGTAACGGTTCATCAACTGCTCAACTTTTCAGCAGGTGTAGAGGATATAAACAAACCCTTGGTTTTTAAACCCGGAACAGACTTTTTATATAGTGTGATCGCTTACACCCTGCTTGGGAACATAGTAGAAAAAGTGACAGGAAAAACCTATATCCAGGCAGCTACTGATTTGTTTAAAGAACTAAAAATGAAAAATAGCTTTTGCGATCAGGAAGACAAAAACCAGCATAGATTAGTGAAAGGGTATCTAGGATCAACTGCCTTGAAAGTAACCCAGGTTCGCATAGCTGATGTGCTACCCACCCCGAAAGAAAGGACTGACTTTACGGCTGCCGGAGGTATCATTTCAAACCTAGAAGACTTAAACAGAGGGGATACCAACCTTCACAATGGAAAAATTTTAAAACCGGAAACCTACAAACTCATGACTAGTTATTCTATAACTTCAGCCCATGAGGCGTTTGGCAATGAAAACATTGGATATGGCTATGGGGTTCGCATTAGCGACGAAACCCCCATTTCCTACATCGGACATTCAGGAAAAGGGTTAGGTTTTGTATCCATTAAAATATATTTTCCTCAAAAAGGGGTAGATCTGATTGTGTTAGAAAATCTATACAGTGAGGATAGCAGCCTGCATTACTATTTTGAAATAAAAATAAAAGACATAGTGATGAACAGTACTCTTATTCAATGATAATTACCCTGTTATTAATATTTAACCTTCCTAGTTTATCTGGTTAATTGAAAGGGGTATATTTTATAACTATAATCCTTTTCCATCTTGCCCTATTCTTTTAAAAGATATAATAATGGGCTATTTTGTCAACCTATAGCCGGAGAAGACCACTGCCATCGATAACAAAAAATCTTACAATGAAAAATACACTCATTTATATACATTTTATAGTACTTACAGGGATTCTATTCTCCTGTAGTGAAGCTAAAGAAAGCACAAAAGAAACAAGTCAAGACACAGCAAAAAAACAAGAAGAAGCCTTAGGAATGGTGGAACTCACCCAAGAGCAAATTCAAAGTGCAGCTATTGTGACTGGCTTCTTGCAGAAGCGTAATTTAGGTAAACAAGAAAGCAAATTTGCTTTGCCTAATGAGGCGTTTGTGCAATCAGCAGGCGATGAGTATGTATTTGTGCCAAAAGGAACACGGCAAGAAGGCAATCAGGTGATGTATGATTATCAGATGATACATGTATATAAAGAAGTATCCGATAGTGGGTATACCCATGTAATCTTACCCGATAGTCTCAATAGATATGATACTAAATTTGTGATAAAGGGAGCAGATTTGCTTTTATCAAAAATGATAAATAAGAAACAACAAGGACATGGCCACTAAAATCTATCTCTCTAAAAGTAGGTTAAAGCAGTTTTTAAACCAAAATAGTAATGATAAAAGAATTTGAGGATTACCTGCCAAGCAAACTCCTGTCCCTATCATACAAAATATTGAAGTTTCCCTAAAATAATAGAGAATGGAAAGAGGGTAAACGGTGCATCCAATTTCCTATGTTTTAGGAAAAGGATCGTTAAGTTAACTCCCCCCTTTCAAGAAACTGTTGAGATAGGTTTCTTAAACTGCGCTCTTTTTTACACTCCATTTTTGAGCCAGAAATCATACTTTCTTTTGAATCTATGTTACACATCCTGTCGACACAGAATAGAAGAAAATTACCATATACTTTTAAAAAAATCATTTTAATTTACAAAACTTAAGCATACAGTTGATTTTTTAATACATGTTGACAGTCGAACAACTCAATAGGTCTTTGTACAACAGTAGGAACAAGGTAGAATACCTGTTAAACCTGTTGACCTACCTGAATTCTTTATTTGCTATCAGTTTACTCATTTATCAATATGGGTTTCACTTAACCCTTGAAGCCATTTCAAGAATTTACACTCTACTAAATGGAGTAGTGATTTTATTTATTATTATTTATTTAATCAGGCTCTTGTATGCCTTCCAGAGAAAGGCTTTTCTACTATACACTCTGCCAAAGACTGTCTTATTATTACTCTTACTGATAAATGGATTTGCCCCTTTCTTTTTCAATGAATCGATTCTATTTAGTTTAGCTCAAGTCTTTGGATTTAACAACTACTTAGCTTTTTACCAGCTAACCTCAAGTCTCTGCATTGTCTTACTGGTAGGCATAGAAATTTCCGCTGTAAATATCCGCATCAGCACTACCAGGCTTAAACCTACGGTGACTTTCATTAGCAGTTTTCTTTTGGTTATCAGCCTGGGCACAGGCTTTTTAATGTTGCCTGCTATGACTAACACCGCTCAATCCATGCCTTTTCTAGAGGCCTTGTTCACAGCTACTAGTGCTACCTGTGTCACCGGTCTTATGGTGGTAGATCAGGCTACTTATCTTACTTTTAAAGGACATCTGGTGATTCTATGCCTGATTCAGATAGGCGGTATTGGCATGGTCACTTTTGCTACCTTTGTTACTATTTTTTTGAGGCAAACCGTAGGGATCAAGCATCAGTCTAATATGCAGGACTTGCTCAGTACTGAGTCCTTGCTTTCTGCCCAGGGATTGCTCAGGCAAATCATCTTTCTCACCTTGCTCATTGAGACTGTAGGTAGTATTGTCCTCTTTTTCTGTTGGGGAGATTCTGTACATTTTGATAGCCTTACTCAAAAAGTATTTTTTTCTATCTTTCATTCGGTTTCAGCTTTTTGTAGTGCAGGCTTTAGTTTATACACCAATGGGCTGTATGAATTACCTGTGCAGAAAGCCTATATTTTACATCTGGTCATTGCCCTTCTGATGATTTTAGGCAGCTTAGGTTTTTCATCATTGATGGATCTGTTTTCGATCACTTCACTCAGAGAGCGGCTTGAAAAACCATGGAAAGATTGGAAACTGAATACGAAAATAGCTGTATATACTACTATAGTATTCATTATTTTTGGTACGGCAGGGTTCTATTTTTTAGAAAGAAATAATGCCTTAGCGCCTTTGAATGGGGTAGAGGCTATTATCGCTTCCTTCTTTCAATCGGCTACCCGCACGACAGGCTTCAATACAGTTGATATTACCCGCCTCTCAGATCCCACCCTTATTATGCTCATGTTTCTCATGTTTGTAGGGGCTTCTCCGGGTTCCACAGGAGGAGGCATCAAAACAACTACTTTTTTTGTCATCGCTGTTTCGGTGATTTCTTCTATCCGCGGCAAGAGAGTAATAACTTTCGGAAAAAGAACCATCCCTACTCCTTTGCTTTTTAGAGCTTATACCGTGATTACCTTTGCGGCTGCTTACAACTTAATAGCAACCTTTGTTCTATCTGTCAGTGAGCCAGATCTTGCCATTTTAAATGTATTCTTCGAACAGGTATCTGCCTTTGCTACCGTTGGATTAACTACCGGGATTACGCCGCAGTTGTCAACTGTAGGAAAAGTAGTGCTGATGATCTCAATGTTTTTGGGCCGGATAGGAACGCTTACCCTAGCTCTTGCCATCAGCAGACAGGTAATCAGTAATGCATATCGCTATCCCAATGCGCACGTCATGGTAGGATAGATAGAAAATA
This sequence comes from Rhodocytophaga rosea, assembly GCF_010119975.1. Classification (GTDB taxonomy): domain Bacteria; phylum Bacteroidota; class Bacteroidia; order Cytophagales; family 172606-1; genus Rhodocytophaga; species Rhodocytophaga rosea. The sequence continues at coordinate 7,578,482 of NZ_CP048222.1, read as the reverse complement.
GCAGGTAGCTATAAGCAGTGTTGAGTTATATTTATAACTCTATAGGAGTGCTTTCTACCAAAGGTAATGTTAACTTTTATGAGCATAACAATATTGATCTTCCCTTAATAAAATCAATACTAAATTAAAATAAGTATGTTGTAGTTAAATAAGGGTAATCAATTGGTTGCCAACATGATACCAATAATTAATAATAAACAACCAACAACGATTTAGTATAAGTTGAGAACTGACAGGCTACACCTGAATTGGTAATCAGAGTTAAATGAAAAGGATTAGTTAAAATATACTCCCCTTTCGGGTGACTTAAAACTATAACTATCAAATCTATTCTCTTTTCATGCTCCACTTTTACGAGGGAAGCTCAGTTTCCGAATAGGTACCATTTGTATGCGTCAGTGCTTCCAAAGTAAGATCTGGACGGTTAACCAAGGTAGTGTTTGTTATTATTCTAATACCTTTAGCAAGTTGCCCATCGCAGCTGGCCGTGGCTGCACTATGCATTTGCTCCATTACATTATCAAGTTGTGTAGCAAAAGACTGACCACCGGTACTACCTTGGGATGCACTATAGGCACTAAGAATTACCAATCCAACTTTTGAAAAACCGTTCCCGATACCGGCAGCGATTTCTGCTGCTTTGCGATTTCCAATATTATCAACATAAAACAGGAAGCGTAGGTCTTTCTCACGTTCAGGCACTAGATCATAAGAACCCACTCTAATATCATTAACAACATGTTTACCATCACCCGCATCACCGTAAAGACGCGGGGGCTGAACCCAGTGGAAACCAGCTAAATCACCTGCTTCGGGATCGGCTGACGGGTGAGGTGGATCAGAGTTTACCATACCCTGCAGGAGGAACCATTGAGTATCTGTTTGGTTAGAGCGTGACGTGACTACTTCGAACCCAGTGATAGCAATATCATATCGAGCCGCGACAGGAGCCATAACTTCACCCTCAGCCAAGCGTATTCCACCATAATCTTCACCCTTTTCAGGCTTACCCAATACGACAAGCCGGATTGGTGAACTCTGTCCTGCAAAAGACGTCATTGCTGTTACTGTACCAGAGTATTCACGATTAAGAATTGGAGCATCAATCGTATAGCAAGTAGTTTGATCGTTGGAAACTTTAGAACAGATCCTTACAGGCATGGGTGTAGGAAAAGGACCAGTGTTGCCCCCTATAGAAATGGTCAGCTTGAATCGCACTACAACTGGAGAGAATTCCACTAAAGGACTCTGATCAACGCGAGAAACTTTCAAGTCATAAACTAGACCTCGGGTGATTGGGTGAAATACTATCTGACCTTGCGACTCAATTGTATTACACAGCATAGCCAAGAGTAGAAACATTGTTATAAAAGCAAAGCGCTGTTTATAATATTTAAAGGTGAACACAATTATGTGAGATACAGTCCTAAAATAGTAATGGCATGAAGTAACAAAGAATGTTGTTTGCATGTGTTTGTTTTTATGTTGTAAATAAAAATTATCATGGTTTAAATCTTCTATATGCTGATCATAACTACTTAATTGCCCTCTATTAGGAATGACAATTAGGCAATTTGCACTCTCCCTTTTGCAAAGGTGAAGAACTATGAGCTAGATAGTAGTTATTGTACAGTTTTTACCCTAATCACTACATCGTTGCAAATGGTCTTTACAGAAGTTCTAAATCCCGCTTCATCTCCGCTAGTGTCACCAATAAAAATCCATTCTTTAACAAAACCATTGTTTGAAGTAATATTCAAGTTTTGCTGCAAATGAATTTCAGAATGATTGCCTTCTTTGGGTGTATGTTGAATTTCATCTGAAGCTGCACCCATGATGTTCTGGATAGTTGATCCCGGTTCACAAGTATATAAAATATACTCTCCACTCACTGGAGATGTTCCCTCTGCAGTTGTATTATCGGGCTCTGGTTCAACCGCTTGCATATATAACCGAAGAGCTAATTGAGTATTATTATTTAATAATTCAAGATAAGCTTTAGCGTTAATTACAATATTTCCATCATATTCTTTATCACCACGCGTATGAGGTGGAATATACTTTATTGTGGGTACATGTACAGTAATGTCTCTATTTTCTATTTTAGGCTTAATGATAGGAATTTGAGAAAGTTGCTGATCACCCCAATATAATCGAAGATACTTACTGTTATCATCTAATCTTAATCCATTACCACCTGCATTAATTACAGCCTGATAGAAAGTAACTACTGATAAAGCGTCACTCTGGTCAATCTCATTTTCATCATTGTTTACTATTTTCAAAGAAAGTCCTTTCCCGTCATTAGTTTTATTTCCTAAGTCATATCCATCAAAAATAATATCAGTTCTTCGGTAAGCCTCCAAATATAAGTTAAGAGAGGGAGGAGAAGAATTGCAAAGAGAGGGAGAGGTACTAATAAAATCTTGTTTATTCCGTAATGCATTTATGACATTGTCTAAAAGTATTTTTGTTCGTTGCGCCAAAAAATCAACATTACATCGAAACTGAATACCAACCCCCATTACGGATCGATCAACCACATTTTGTACTTCATTAGCTAGTGTAGTATGACCATATTGTTTTAAATCTGCAACCGTTTTTTCTAAGCTTTCTCTCCACTTATCCGACTGATTGGTGAGTAACTCTGCATTTCTGGTTACTGCTTCTATAGCATTGTCTCCTGTAGTGATTGCTCTATTGATTGCATCACATCGTATTAGAAGCATACAGATGAGTAGCATTAATATAATTTTGATGTTTCTTCTTACAGCTTTCATATAAAGCAGGTTAGGTACTTTTTAATTAATTAAAAAAACTAATGCATCCTGATGAAATTTTTATGGATACCTAAGAATATACATCTGATATCTATTTTATACAACCAAGAGGTATCAGGGTGTATTCAAATTGATCTTAGAAATGTTATCTCCCAGTTGATTTCCTAAACTAATAGAAATGTCCTGGGTAAACTGATAGTGAATGCCCGCATAAACTCTTGATTTTGCCGCCTCTTCTATCATTTTAGTAATGGAGGAATACTCTCTGGGGGCATCGCCTCTCCAGTCATAGGCATTGTCGGTGACCGGAATGTCACCATATTCTCGTTTCAATACCTGCATCACCGGACCAAAAACACTTACAAGTCCGGAAGGATATTCCGGGTAAGGAGGGGTAGGCAGATACGATTTCCAGTTTGCATCAATGTGCTTATTGATATAAGTAACTGGCCTGATTAAGTTGTATTGATATTTCCCCTTGAATGTAACAATAGGACCATCCTTCAATGCAATTCCGGTTCTGGCATACATCTCCGCAGCCTCTCCTAGGTTTAGTTTTTTGCTTTCCAATACGATTGTTATAAGAGAAATGAGATGATAAGGAGCAGGAATGCCTACACCTATTCCACCGGCATCAGCCCACCAGTTGGCAATAGCTTTTTGTTCATCTGTGAGTGATTTGCCAACCTCATATACATGTTTAGCTGCTTTATAGAAGTTAGATTCGGGGTCTTCAGAATGAAAATATGGTAAGGAACGCACATTTAACGTCAGGCTTGAAACCAAAAACGGCCTTGAGTGCTTTAAGAATGGGCCTACAGGAGCAGCAAAAGCAGGATGCGTAGGCTCCTAGGAGCCAGCAAATACAGGAATTTTATAGCCTACACTGGAAAGGTTAAAATTATCAGTAGTCGACCAGTTGTAAATCGCATCGGCAATAGATTGTCCAAAGGCTTGCGAACGGGCAATGACTGCCTCAGATGTGTTTGCTTTGATTTTGCTCTTATACGCATTTTCCATCGAATCTATCCTGGCTATATCGGCATCTGTTAGGCCTGCTAAAAATTGCTTAGCCATACTAGCCATCGCCGCATTGGCAGAGGCGCCCCAAAAATATTTTTTGTGTTTTTCTGGTGTAGGCATAGCTGGCATCTGATAGAGCTGGGTAGATAAACTCAGTGCTCCCTTAATACCAGGACGGACTGCTTCATACAATCCAACACCTATGTAGCCAAAGTTTCTATTGTTGAGTAGTACAACCGGCTGTGGATTTGCCCCAAATTGAACTTTTGCTAACAATTTATACCAGTCATGTACTACATCGGCTGGCTCCTGTGTTGGGGTGTCTTTTGGCCACCACCCATCTAATTGATCACAACTGGAAAGAAAGATGAAAAGAAAAAGCATAAACATAAGACTTCTCTTAGACCTTAAAAAAATGGCAGGTGTTCTCATAACATACAATACTTTTGGTAGAGGTGAATTGTATTAGAAAGGATTAAAAAGTATGAGTCTAAATTATTATACTCTTTGTAGGATCACCACTGCCAATGCGTAACCTGTAGAGTTTACTGTGTAGTTGGATAAAATGAATGGATAGTTTGCAGTTACCTAGGTTGCCATTGTCAGGCTCGGAAGTTGGATAAAGGTAAACCCTGCACTTGCGATCTTATAGAATTGTAGGGCATGCATGTTCGTTTGTAATCAATTGATCTAAAGATTAGGGTAGCTATTTACTAGGTTGTGTTGACAATCATTATAGTGTTAGCATCACAGCGCAAGCAAGTTGCCAGAAGGAAAGAAAGTTGCGGGCTGTTTTCTCATAGCGGGTAGCTAGCCTGCGATAATGTTTCAGGCGATTAAAAAACCGCTCTACTTTATTTCTATCGGCATACAAATTCTCATCATATGCTCGTTTCTCTAGCCGGTTAGCTTTTGGTGGAATCACTACCTGAGCTCCTGCCTGTTCAATAAAAGCAATCAACACATCACTATCATAGGCTTTATCGGCTACTACAGCTCCTGTGCACTCACCTTCGAGTAAACAGGCAGCCATTTGCAAATCATGGACTTGTCCGGCTGAGAGCATTACGCGCCTGGGATTTCCCAAGGCATCTACTGTGACATGTATTTTACTGCTGTAGCCACCTCGGCTTCGGCCTAAGGCTTCATCAGTTTGTCTATACTTTTTTTTGACCGGCTGCATGCTGATGAGCACGTATAATGGTGCTATCAAGTAGTATCCAATCCAAGTCAGGCTCTTGTAAGGCCCCAAATACTTGTTGCCAGATTCCTTTTTTACTCCACCGGTTAAAGCGTTGAAATACTGTATTCCACTTGCCATATCGTTCCGGCAAGTCTCGCCAAGGAGCTCCGCTACGGGCTATCCACAGCACAGCCTGCACAAATTGGCGGTTGTCTTCTCCACTTCGTCCCGGATCAGTTGCTTTGCCGGGTAGCAAAGGGGCAATCTTCAGCCATTGATCTTCTCGCAACTCATATCTTCGCATCGTTTTTTATAGCTAAGTTCTTCACTTCTCACCTATATGTCAACACGACCAGTAGAAAGCTATTCACCAGTTGTTCTTGCTGCTTGTGGGAGCATTATAGCGTGTGTATTCATCCTATACTTAGTATTGTTAGTAGGCAGATATAAAATGAGCTGGGTTAAAAGCAAATGACCTCTATGCTAAATTTAACCTCCCAATACTTTCAGTAGAATTTCCTTGCGGCTCCTTGACACATTTACTGAACTGTTGTCACTCATCACGACATAACCTCCCTCACCTCTCACATACCGGATGATCTCATTGAGGTTGATCAGGTGCGAATGGTGGATGCGTAGGAAGCCGTGCCCTTCAAGCAGTTCCTCAATCTCTTTCAGGCTGCGGGATACAATGATCTTTTTCCCATTTTTGTGATACACATAGGTATAATTACTATCAGATTCGCAACGTATAATGGTTACAATGGGCAAGAGTTCATAACCTTCCAGAGTAGGCAGGGCAATTTTCTGTAAAGCCACAGGTTTACTGCTTAGTTTTTCCAACAGGATGTCTAACTGTTGGCTTAGCTGGCTAGGGTACCTGCTGCTAACTTTACCTACAGCCTTGATGAGTTCGTCTTTGTCAATGGGTTTTAATAGGTAATCCAGGGCACTGAATCGGATGGCTTTGATGGCATAGGCATCGTAACCGGTAGTAAAAATAAGTTCAAAATCAATAGAGGGCAGTTGCCCAAGCATTTCAAAGCCATTCATCAGCGGCATCTCCACATCTAAAAATATTACATCGGGCTGATGATGGGCAATGGCTTGCAAGCCTTCTCTAGCTGAACTACACTGGGCTAGTAGCTTCACTTGCGGGCAGTATTCCTCTAGTTGAATGGAAAGTGTTTCCCGGCAATGTGTTTCATCATCGATAAGAATAGCTTTAATCATGTTAAGAGAAGTCAAGGTACATATTTCATATGGTTCCCTATAAAGAAGGTTTATTCCCCAATAGGCAGACTCAATATAACTCTTGTGCCACAAGCCTGCCCGCAAGCCTCTATTAGATCTACTACTTCTACCCTGGTTTGTTTCCCATATAAAGTATGGAGCAATTCCAGGCGGTGGGCGGTAATCTGCATACCCAAAGACTTGCTTTTGGTGGCAGATTTGCTTTTTAATTCGGCGGCTCGATTCCTGCCAATGCCGTCATCTTCAATTATGCAGACAATATTTTCCGCTTGCTGCTCAATTTTGATTGTAATATGACCTGCCCCTTCTTTATGCATTAGTCCATGCCAGATGGCATTCTCTACATAGGGTTGAATAATCAGCGGAGGGATTTCTATGAAGTCTACTTCTAGTCCTTTTCCACAAACAATGGAGAAGGTGAATTTGCCCTCAAAACGCACCATTTCCATCTCCAGATACAGCGTGAGCGCATCAAGTTCGCTTTCCAGGGTCACAGTAGGCGTATTGGAATTTTGCAGGATGAGCCGGATCAGGCGGGAGAATTTAGAGAGATAGTCTGAAGCAACTTTGGGCTGATTTTTCAATATAAAGCGGTTGATAGAATTGAGGCAGTTAAAGATAAAATGCGGATTCATCTGCGCCCTTAGCGCCTGCATTTCTAATTCGAGTGCCTGCATTTCCAGCTGAAATACCCTTTTGTTAAACTCAGTTTTATCTCTTTCCTGGGTTCTGATCTGATGAATACGGTACCTGAAAGCGCCATACAGTAACCCTATGCCAGTAAGGATAGAAATCGTAATAAACCACCAGGTACGATAGAAGGGTGGAAGAATTACAAATTGCATAGAAGTTCCTTTCTGGTTCCACACTCCATCATTGTTAGAGGCTTTCACCCGGAAAGTATAGCTACCCGGATCTAAATCAGTATAACTCACAAAGCGGCGGTTAGCTGAGTAAACCCAGTCTTTGTCTACACCTATTAATTGATAAGCATACTTATTTTTTTCAGGTTGGATATAGTTAAGAGCAACAAAATCAAAGGATAGAAAATTTTCTTTATAGGTGAGTTCTATCGAATTCTTTTCTAAGAGCCTGGCTTTTTCTAAGACCTTGAATGCAGTGATATATACCGGGGGGATGAGCGGATTGTCTCGGATACTATCCGGATCAAATACATTGAAGCCATTAGGTCCACCAAACAACAATTCACCATTTCCTCTTTTAGCCTTGACCCCATTATGAAATTCACCCTCCTGCAAGCCATCCTTATGGTCATAGTTTCTAAAAGATTGTGTAGTAGGATCAAAGCGGCTAATGCCATGATCAGTCGAAAGCCACAAGTAACCAGTATCATCTCCAAGAATACCCTTAACAGTATTACTAGGTAAGCCATTCCGGGTAGTATAAGAAGTAAAAATGCCTGTGTTAGGGTTTAGCCTGTTTAAACCTCCAAAGCCTGTAGCAATCCATAATAATCCTGCGTCATCTTCATAGAGGTCAATTACATTACGGTCATTGAGATGACCGGATGTATGGTTAAAATCGGGACGATAGTGAGTAAATCGGCCTGTCTTAGGTTCCAATTTACTTAATCCTACCACATGAACCCCCATCCAGATGGTTCCTGACCGGCCAATAAACAAACTAGAAAGACGATTCTTTGGCAAAGAATGGCTATCAGCCGGAATGTGGTGGTAACTAAAGAATTGCTTGCTTTGTTGATCAAAGCGGGCCAGCCCTACGCCACCTACCCAGATATTGCCTGCATGATCTTCAGCCAGCAGATAAGCATAGAAGGGAGTAGGATAGCGGATAAATTTTCCGGAGAAAGGATTGCGTTTGTGGAGATAATTCCCGGAAAGCACCCACAATACACCCTTGTGGTCTTCGTACACGGCAGGTACATATTTGTCCCATAAACTATGCGAATCCGAAGGATTGGCAGAATAGTAAGCCAGTTTTCTGTTTGCCCAATCATATCTGTAGAGTCCACCCAATGAATCATTATTGAGCCAGAGATTGCCTGTAGGTCCTTCTGCTAAGAATCCAATTGCATTTTCATTTCGATGGCTGAAACTGGGATCAAGTCTGAACTGATAGGTATGAAACGGTTTAGAAGGAGTCATAAGACTATGGAGGCCTTCTGTAGTACCTACCCAGATGAGCCCTAATTGATCTAAGTACAATGACCAGATAGCATTGCTTTTTAAACCTGTAAAAATTCCACTATTTGCCCTATAGGCAGTAAATTGACCGGTAGCAGGGTCAAGTCGATGTAAACCTGCATCTGTACCCACCCAGATTTTGCCTGAGGCATCTTCCATAATGGCCTCTTTTCTAATTAAGAATCCTGTTAGGCCGTTTTTTTGATAAGGATAGCTGGTTATCTGCCCGGAGAGAGGATTTAAGTGGAAGAGGCCGCTACCTTCGGTGCCGATCCATAAGTTGCCCGCCCGGTCAGAGTAAAGGGCATGTATGCTGAGTGCTTTATGTTCCTGCTCAACCCCTAACGGAAATAGAGTAAAGGTTGATGAAGAGGGATCAAACTGGAAAAGCCCTTTATCAGTTGCACACCAAATTATACCTGCCTGATCTTGGTGTAGAGCATACATAAACTCTCCAGGAGCAGGGTTAGGATAGAGGGTAAAACGGCTTGTCTTTGGGTCGAATTTGTTTAAGCCGCCACGTGATGAAATCCACAACTTGCCTTGTTTGTCTTCAAAGACACTCAGGCAGGTATTTCGTTCATTTTCATGAGGGGAAGGAAGACGGTAGCTGGTAAATATTCCACTTCTTTTGTCGAAACGGAGCAAGCCCCTGTTTAGGGTAGAAAGCCAGAGCATACCGGCAGGACCTTCATGAATATAAGTGATAGCCGCATATGAAATCCCTATAGAATCAGCTCGGAAAACAGTAAAAGTATGCCCATCGAACCGGTTTAATCCATCCATAGTCCCCACCCAGATAAATCCTTCCCGGTCCTGGTGAATAGCGGTAATGCGCTTGTTGGATAAACCTTGCTCGAGGGAATAATTGACAAAGCTCATGCTTTGATTTAGATACAAACGGGACTTAGTTGTTTGTGCTTGTGTAAAGTGGGAAAGCCCTATAAGCAGGAAAAGCGAGTTTACTAGCCAGGTGCATCCTATCTTTGTTTGCGTAAACTGAGCCATAACCAAAGGGTTGAAAACCAATAGTAATGTAGAATATTTTAGAGTTAAAGGGAAGTGCTTGAGGCAAGTTTATCACAACAAGATACTTCTTAGGACCATCCCTCACCAGGTTAAAGTTATTCTTTCAGTTAGGTCCTAGCTAACGCCAATGAGCAATTTGTAGAAATGAATGTGCCTTTTGCAGATTTGAAGGTAAAATTAGCTTTCAATCCAATTTTCTACATTTGCATACTAAGATTAGAATGCAATAAGGAATAAGTACTTTCTCTAAAAGGATCAGTTGCCTGGTATAGTCTGAGCTTTAATAAAGTGGGTAGCCTAGCATAAAAAGTCAAAAAAGGGTTGGTAGAATACCCTACAAGCATGGTAACAAAAACTCATGAAAATTAGCTATCGTTACTTTGATTAATTTAACCAGTATTTGTAACTGCTGCCATTATGGCTGATTTTGCAGGGAGGGCATACTGATTAAATATTAATGGAGTTACAAGAAAGGCAAGTATTTATTGACCAGTTTATATTATTAGTCATCATGCAATGACATCAAAATTATATTTGGAATGAGTAATAAAATGAAATAACAGATGAGGTTATATGATTGTCTTTGAACAAAACAACAAGCATGAAATTGTTTTAAAGCTACTATTTTCAAGGAATGTGTGTCTCCTTTTACTTTCCAGGTTTGATAAAATCCATTTGGAACTTAAGTGAGTGGTCAGGGGCAACAATGAGGTACAATCTGGCAGAAGCCTTTTTTTCCTGTCCGCTAATTATAAATGTTATATTATGGATGATACCGGTTTTCTCCCCTTTCAAAAGTTTTTCCAGGTCACCGCTTTGTTGTAGGCTTTCTTTACTGATGCCAAATTTTTCTATCTGAGAAAATGGTATTTTCTCACGGGTTATATCCGCTTGCCGGGCTATTTTAATAGCATCTTCAATCCGGGGTGCTTCTATTTTAAACTGCAATTTCCCTTCCTTGTTTCTTTCCAGTTTCAGGTGGGCAGCAAAGGTCTTTTCCACACCATCCAGGGTGGTTTTTAAATCAGGAATCACCCCTGTTCTTTCTCCGTTTAACAGCTTATCAAGGTTACCAGTTTGTTCTAAAATCTGACGATTAATGCCTAACTTTTCTATCTGTTTGAAAGGAATTTCTTCAAGGTTTATTTTCATAACTTCCTGTAATGCAGGGCAACAAACAAGTGTGGGCAATACCAGGAAACAGCCTTGTATAAATAATTAACCCTATCTACGACACTAACTTATAACCGCATCCCTTTTGATTTTTGGGCCTGTTTTTCCTTACTTTCCCCCGTTTGCCTGCTTGGTAAATCTACATAATTTCCCTGCCTCTTTGCAACAACATCTTTTTCATTTGCTACATTATTTTCTACCTGCTTATTTGTTTTTACATGGGAAGGGGTAGGATTTGAAAATTTCAGCTTATTTTCTATTAAGTCTACCCTCAGAGTTGCATCATAGTAAGTTCCGCTTATTGATTTTAGTCCCAAAAGCCTGATTTCTTTTCCTTCTTTTAAGTCTTTCTGCTCCTGCATGGAGAGATTCACTCCTTTTACAGTTTGAGGTATTTTGAAGTTTATACCAGGGCTAATTTCATTTTTCAATTGTGCGGGAAGGTAATGAAGTTTTAACCCAACAGAGCCATCAGGATTTTTATCCAAATGAAAAGATGCTGCATAGTATTTTATTTTACCATCATTACTTGTGATGCTCAGGTTTTCGACCGGCTTAGTTTTCTCTCCTTTTAATAATTTATCCAACATACCATCTTTTAGCAGATACTCCTGACTGATACCTAATTTTTCAAATTCCTTTACAGGTACATCCTGCAAAGTAAAAGCAAATTTACCTCGGTTAGATATTGGCTCTGATAGGTTTGTGTATAGGCGATGTGCGCTTGGTTGGATACCTTGTTGTTGTGTTATGGAAGTTGTAAACTTTTTTTCTTCCAGGATTTCCTTAAAAGCCCTTATTACCGGAAAATCTGCTACAGCCGTTAGCAACTTTTCCCGCTCATGTTTGACAGGGGGCACAAGTAATATGCTTTTAAAGGGGGATACTACCTCTTTAGGTCGGATCTTTATACTACTCTCAGCACTATCTTTATTCATTTGCTTTTGTAGCTGCCGGGGATCTAAATCAGCCCTCTCAATGGCTTTTATATAATTATGGTAAAAATTAGTCACCCAACTGCGGTTTGGCAGCACTTCAACGGGTTGATCTTCCTTTTTTTTCTTTCCTTTCTCTGGCGTTGTTGACCCTGGATGATCTAAATGACCTTGTGGAGTTACAGCTTCTTCCGGCCGTTTTTCAGGGATCAAATCTATATATTCACTTAAGGTGTTTTTCTTTGCTAGGGCAGGCTTTTTATTTGGCTCCATTCTTTGATTTGAGTTCTCCATCGGGATGAAATTTGGTAAAATTTATAAGGAATACAATATAGAACAGATATTTGCCTAAGAGTTCACTAGCATGTCCATAATCATCATATCTACGGATTGGTCCATTTCTTTTTTAAAGTTTTCAATCTTAATGAGCAACCGTTCTATCTCAATAGAATTTTTATCTTCCGAAACCCTGTATTTTGAAAAAACCTGGTTATTTTCTATAATCAGCCAGTTTAGGTTATAGCCTTTACTGTAATAAAAATTAAACAAAGCCAGGTAAGTTTCCATCGTACCACCCTTGCCCCTTCAATGCGTTCAATCATATTTTGTGTGATACCTGTCGCCTGCGCCACCTTACCCATAGGCCATTTTTCGCCTGTTCTTTTGGAGAGATCTTCCCTGAGCTCTGTCAGCCTTTCGCCTAATTGTTCTTTCATAATTTTATATATTTTGATTTTGTGTTTTTTCCCTTATCAAGCGCTTTAAATCCGGGTCTTGAGAGATGCGCTCAAGTTCCTCTTTAATGATATTTTTTATATCTTTTTTGATATTCAAATAATTATCATGAATGATATCATTACTTATATCTGCGCCGCTATCAGGATGGGTAAAGAAATCCTTCCTGAACTCAGGAATAGATACATAATTTGCCATTTCTTCCCTGATCTCTTTTTCAGCAACCACCATCTGGGCATGAAACACTTTTAATTTTATTTCCTGCTCCCGCTCATCAGCTACGGCCCCTACGAATGTACCCTGGCTCAGTTCTGCCATTACAGAAGGGGGTATACGGTAATTCAGCGAAGTTGAAAGGCTTACTGAAGTCCCGTTGTAAGAAGTAGTGAGGGATTGTTTCTTTTGGTTGATCTTTCCAAAACGCTCTGATAGTTTTCGGCCAGTATCGCCTACTACTTGCCCAATAAATATATTGCCGATCACGTTTTCAATCACCGTGGCTTCGCTTTTGCCATAATCCCTTTCCAGTTGGCTAAAATCCTGGAACCCAAGCAAGGTGGCCACTTTATTGCTTCTGGCGGTTGCTATCAAATTATCTAAGCCCTTAAAAAAGATAGTGGATAATTCATCAATCACAATGGCAGACGGGATTTTTCCTTTTCTATTGATCAGTTTTACTAATCGCGCATTATAAAGCCCTAAAGCTGCCCCATAAATACTTTGCCTTTCAGGATTATTACCTACGCAGAGAATCTTAGGTTTTTGGGGATTGTTTATATCAAGGGTAAAGTCATTGCCTGACATTACCCAGTAGAGTTGTGGGGAAGCCAAGCGAGCCAGCCCGATCCTGGCAGAAGCAATTTGCCCCTCCAGTTGCTCAGAAGCTCCTGCTTCGTAAGCTGCAATGAAAGGCTTTACATAAACCTCAATTTCCTTATAAGCACCTAAAATTGGGAAGATTTCCTCGTATTTGGCACTTAAGAATTCAATTACATGCGGGAAGGTGCAATATTTTCCATCCTGGTATAATTTCAAAAACCAGATGACAGAGGTTACGAAGTTGATAGGCGATTCGACAAAAAAGTCACCTTGTTTTGCGATCCAGCTCCGGTTCAGATTCAACATAATGGTGGAAGCACTCTCATAGGCATCTGAAATATCGCTCATCATTGAGGGTAAAAGTGGATTACACCGATGGCTTTTTTTGGGATTATCAAAATTGATCACATAGAACTCAGGCCTGACTATATATTTATGCTGGTTTAATAGCAATGTATTATAGGCTATCAGAGAGAGGTCATCAAATTTGTAATCATAAATATACATGGAAAAGCCTTTGCTGATCAGTTGCCTGATATAAGCATTTACAAAGACAAATGATTTACCAGACCCTGGTGTACCCAGTACCATCCCACCTCTGAAAGGGTTTACTATATTTATCCAGCCTTTTCGCTTTCGGCCCCGTATTGAGTACAGGGTAGGAATATTTACTGAGTACTTATTTTCCAGGTAACGCTCCTCCTGGGGGAAAGACTGATTTTTCTCGTTAAATATATCCTGCAGCAAATTATCTTTCAAAATACGGCTGATATAACTCCCTCCTTTTAAAAGTAGTAAGTACCCAAGTGTGGTAAATACAATGTATAAAACAACTTTTAACAGTATTGATATTGGTAGCAAGAAGAGAATGCCTGAGCCGAAAAAAATAAATGGGCCCAAAAGAAGACAAGGGAAAGTTTTTCTCCAGGTAATGTCTTCAGATTGGCTGCCAGTGGTTCCTAAACAGGAAACAGCAAGGAAAGCAAAGGAAAGTATTTTGGTAATGTAACCATTGTCGAGCAGCCCACTCTTTTGAAACCGCAGAAGCAATTCCCAAATTATTGGATGCACTAATCCTGCTTGCTCAAAAAAAAGGTAGCAAGCCACATAAAAATGAATAAAAAGGATTACAAGGCTGATTGCTCTGGTAAAATGCATCAGCTTGATATAGGCTCTCTGGTCCTCCATTAAATCATTTCATTAAAATTTCAAGAATATTGGCAATACTAATAAAAATATCATGAAATTCTTTGCCTTCTTTTTTTCTTTTTATTTAGCCCATGATGGCTGTCCACCCCCTCACCATAATTATGTGAATCTGCTGCATCAAATAAAGTTGTAGCTGTATGATTGACTTTAGCCATCTGGACAGGTTCAACCTTTATAATTTGCTGGCATTTTTTATTTCCTACATTTTCTTTCCCTGAGGCAATTAAGGCAATTAAATCCTTTTCTTTTTTTGTGAATGGGATTAGCTTACTTGTATCAATTAAAGGAATTATATTACCCTCTCCCATGACCAGTCTACGCTTATCAGCCTCAAGAGGTAAACTGAGATGTTTTCCTTTCGTATGGGTAAGAAATAGTTGATCACCCTTTTTAGTAACACTTAAATTATATCGAAATAAGAAAGACAGCTTTCCATTCAATTCACTTTGTTGCATCTTTTCAATAAACTTCAATCCTATGTCCACTTGCTTATTAAAATAAGCTTTCTCCTTTTTTTCAATTTGAGGAAGTTTAGCCTTTTTAAAGGCTTTAAACCTTTCTGCAACCCCTGTAACTTGTTGCACGCTCAAAGGCACCGGATAATTAAGTAAAGGAGTGATCAGGTCAATCTTATCCAATTTCCTGATAAAAGCACTTTCAAAGTAATCACCCTGAAGTGGATCTTTCCGGAGCTGATGATAAACAGTAGCCACGGCAGATGAAACTGCTTTCATTGTTTCTCTGGTCACAATTAACTGGCCAGGTAAATCAGATTTTGTATGGATTTTAGCTTTATTGTTATATGTAGTAGCAGGCTCAAAACGTTTGGCTAGATTATTCCAACTAAAAGCTTTTCCAAGTTCACTGCCCTTAAATACTGCTTTGCAGTTATTGTCAATAAAACTCACTCCTTGTGGTTACTGATTACACTGTGGAAATTATATTCTATGCCTGTTCGTTTTAAGAGCTTTCGACTGGGAAGGGTTTAAGTATGAGAAAGCTGTATAATTGTTACCTCTATTATACCCAAACTAAATGCTGTAGGACTATGTATTTAAGGTAGGGGAATTCTAAGTAATTGGATTAAGCTGTCTCACTGCTTCTTCAACCACTCTAACTGCTTTGTCGGCTTCTGATTCAGAAGGTGTTTCACCAAAATGTACCGCTTGGTTTCTAAGCCTAACTATATCAACCTCGTAATTAATTGATTCTCCTTTATAGTTAACCGTTGGAAGACTAATATTTAGAATTTGTGCCAATTGCAATCGATTTCCTAATGTCTGATACTTATTCAATATACTGGAAACAAATTTTGGATTTGGATTAGCGTAAGTATCCAGTTCATTTTTAATGCGTTCGGTAATTGCTACCTCAAGCGCTGTAGCTGCATCCAATACTGCTTTACGGTAGTCTTGTGCAAATAGTAATGCTTTAATACTGTCCAGCATTAAGGAATACTCTAATGGTATTTTCTTTGAGTAAGAACTTGCTTCGAATGCCAAAGCCAATTCTTCTTTTCTTATACCCGAAGTGATGTGTACTGTTATTTTTCTAGGTTCCTTTTTAAGATAGCCGATAGTAAGTTTATTGTCTGCATTACGAAAGAATAGAGTAATCTTTTTTCCGCTAGAATATGGATTAGATTCAACAGATCCTGGATCACCAATTATTGCAAAAGAGAAGATCTGTAAATAATCTAAAAATGATTCAAACCAGTTATCAAAAGCATCTGTGATAGTTTGACCTATTTCTTTTCCTTTAGTGATGTTCACTAGTGGAAACCAAATTTTAAAGGCTTTTACCTCTACCCTACCTTCCGGCCAATCCCATACACGACCCCAATTCTCTTCTTCATCACTGTCTAATTTTTTTATTTGATCGTCTAAGGGTGGCAACAAAAAGTCATGAAAACCATTATCATAGTCAATGCTTTTATCTATACGTGGTAAACCTACGGTACCGCCATAGCCCCCAATAATTACAGGAAACTGGCATCCTATGGCATGTGTATTAATTAATAATGGATATGGCAAGATTATATTACCTTCTAGCATATATCATTTATTCAATTAAAATTAAACTTATATAACTTATTCAGTCGAATGTCGATTTTCGATAATCAATGTTACTAACTTTATATCTACTCGTTATGCAATTATATCTTTTTTGGTTTAAAATCTACTTTCATAATTTATTGAGTAAAACAGAACTGTAATTAAAACAAATAGTGCAACAATGAAAACTGTTCCATTCCAATTTTGTAAAAGCAATCAGGTGTTTACCTAATTACACAATTACACAGTCATCCACAAGCAAGACTGGTTTTTAGATGACCGGTATACGCCTTCTTTTGCTAATGAAATGACTATGTTAACAAGGGCGTTTGAACGGAATTTCAACGAACGTCCTTTCCTGCACCATACCTGTTACCTATATTTGACCAAGACCTCTGAAGACCGCACCAGGCACACTGGCATGTTTTCTTCACTTACCAGAAAACATATAGTTCCCAAAGATATGCTGGACGAAAAGGTAATAGCTGACTTTTTTGATAAATCTGGCCAATTCATCAAGATTCTCACTGATTCAGGCTTTTTTACTTTTAAGCCTGTTCATATTGATCAAATAGCCGGCACGGAAGAAAAGCCAGGGCTAATTGAAAAATACCTAACCTTATCACTAGACGGCCTGGCCTTGCAGGACATAGATTTTACAGATGGTCTCAAGATCGGCAATAAGAATTGTAGCCTGTTTACAATTGCACAGGTAGATGATCTGCCTACAAAGGTGGAGACTGAGATAAAATATGAAAAATTATCCACCGACCGATCGCGGTTTTCTTTAGGGTTTGCCTCCCATGTTGGGCTCAACCTACCCTGCAGTCATTTGTATAACCAGTACATTTTTGTTGACGACCATAACAAACGAATGAAAATGCTGGAAGGCAAAAAAGCCAATCTACGCTCTCTTTCCAGATATTCCCGTGAAAACGAAACAAACATGGTCCGCACTGAGCAATTTCTCCATGATGCCATCAGCGGCCAACACCTTTCTGTACGGGCACATTTTAATATTTTGGTCTGGAGTGAAGATAAGGAAGAGCTGAAGAAGCTCAGAAATCTGACTGGTTCAGCAGTGGTGCAAATGGATTGCCGTCCCAGGGAAGCCACCATTGATATTGGAACTTTATTCTGGAGTGGTATTCCGGGAAATGCTGGTGATTTCCCCTGTGAGGAGACTTTTACTACTTTTTCCGAGCAAGCCAGTTGCTTTTTGAATCTTGAGACAAATTACCGGGATTCTCCCTCACCTTTCGGTATCAAACTCATTGACCGTATTGCAGGAAGGCCTGTTCATGTGGATATTTCAGACGAACCAATGAAACTTGGCGTAATCACTAACCGCAATAAATTCATTCTTGGTCCATCTGGAAGCGGTAAATCTTTCTTCACCAATCATATGGTCCGCCAGTATCATGACCAGGGCACCCACATTCTTCTCGTAGATGTAGGCCATAGCTACAAAGGCCTATGCGATTTGGTAAAGGGTGTGTATTTTACCTATGATGAAAAGCAGCCGATCAGCTTTAATCCTTTCTTTGTAGAAAGCCGTGAGATAGATGTAGAGAAAAAAGAAAGCGTAAAAACGTTGCTGATGGCATTATGGAAACGGGAAGGTGAGAAGGTAAGTCAGGCTGAATATTCTACAGTTTCCGATGCGGTTAGTCTGTATTATAACATGCTCCGGGAGAATGCGGCTGTGTTTCCCTGCTTTGATACCTTCTATGATTTTTTTGACGGGCCATTCCGCCAATTGCTTGAGCAAAATGAGCATTTTAAAGAGCGGCATTTTGACGTTCATAATTTCCTATACATACTCAAAAGGTACTACAAAGGAGGTGAATTCGACTTTCTGCTCAACTCCAATAAAAATCTGGACCTTCTGCATGAAACTTTTATTGTATTTGAATTAGACAACATTAAAGATCACCCGATTCTTTTTCCGGTGGTAACACTCATTATTATGGAAACCTTTATCTCCAAGATGCGGAAGCTTAATGGTATTCGGAAAATGATTTTGATTGAAGAGGCCTGGAAGGCCATAGCCAAAGAAGGCACTGCTGAATTTATAAAATACCTCTTTAAAACGGTTAGGAAATTTTTCGGGGAGGCTATTGTAGTTACACAGGAAATAGATGACATCATTGGCAACCAGGTTGTAAAAGATGCCATTATCAACAACTCTGACTGCAAAATTCTGCTTGACCAGCGCAAGTTCATGAACCGGTTCGATCAGATCCAGACCTTGCTTGGGCTTACTGAAAAGGAAAAATCACAAGTGCTATCCATTAACAAGGATTTAAAAAAAGATCGCAGATACAAAGAAGTTTTCATCAGCCTGGGTGGCCAGCTTTCAAAAGTCTATGCAGTAGAGGTATCAGCAGAAGAGTACATCACATATTCAACGGAGCAGAAGGAAAAAATCAAATTGTTTGGGAAAAAAGAAAAATATGGCTCTATAGAGGTAGCCATTAAAGAATCCGGCCAGGAAATCAGGGAAGGCATATTTTAATACAAACCATTAACCACCTACAGCTATGTTTAAAATTATGAAAATGAGAATTGTTTATGAGGGTATTTTACTAAGGCTGCTTTTATTGCTTATGGCCTGTTCGTCCAATGATTCAAGTACTACTGACCCTTCTTTAGCTGATGAGTCGTCAAAAGAGCAAAACATGAGTGCGGCAGCCATGTATCGTAGGGACAGTCTGCTTACTTCCCCCAGCCAGTTACTTTCTACAATCGATAGTCTTTACAAAACTGGAGCAGGCGGCACTGATTCACTAAAAATCCACATTGAGGGCTATAAATACTTTATCAGCAATTGGTTTACCAGCGAACTTGATGAAGATTTGAAGCTGTGCCCAGATGTGAAGAAGATCTTTTCTTTACACAATACAATTCTAAGCGATCATGTTGAAAATTATACTGACTTGCTTTCCAAAATAAATTCAAAACTCCCCTCCCCTGCTAAAGACAGCCTTAGAAAACAATATCAGTTGCAGTTGAGCCGAGATATAACTCAGTATTTAGAGCCTTTGCTTTCAAATTTATATACGATTACCCCGGAAAAAATCAGTCAAACTGATGTGTTCTGCCCGGAAACATTTTCACGTGAAAAAGAAAGAGAACTGAAGGGAAAACCTGGAAAAGAAAAGGAACTGCAAGAGACACTGGCCAGATTTAAAGCCAGTCCGGTTGTACAAATGTACAATTTTTATAAAAAGCGGCAACAGCATTTGCCTGATGAGTTAACTGCCCTCAACCGCAGGTATTATCTGTTCTTTTAGCACAATCCCGGTAAACTATCGTTCTTTATGAATACTTTACGCAAACCCATTTTTGCGCGTGTGCTGCTATTGTATGTATTTTTCTCATTAGCACTAAGCACCCGGAAAGCCTACTCACAATTTGTCGTTGCAGACCTGATCCAGGACATTAACACGGTTATTCAGACGGCTTCGCAGGCCATGACTGAATTTACTACCATAAAAGATGCCATTGAACACAGTGACTTTTATAAATATCTCAAAGCGGTTTCTAGTGGTGTCCAGACCTATAACAAGGTGAAAGCCATTATTGAGAGTGAGAAAATCATTATCAATTCTGCCATCACTAATTTAAACAGCCTGAAAACGAACCGGTCTTTAACAGTTACCCAAATTTCGGGCATGATTAAGATGTATAAGTATTTTATTGACCAGTCTGCTGAGAATGCCAGTCAGCTTACTAAAATCCTCAGCCCTAAATTCTTTCAGATGTCAGATGCAGAAAGGCTTGATTTTATTGACAGGATAAATCTGAGCACCCATGAACTAGAGCATCATCTCAATTACTACAATACCATGAATTTCACCCTGGTTAGCCAGCAGCAGCAACAACTTGCCGACCTTGAACAAATGACCGCCTTTTATGCGACCCAGGAAGCGGCAACAGAAACATCTGAGGGAGCTTATGAGAAAATCGGAGGCTTTTATGGGTCAGTGGTAGAAGTTTTATATGCAATTTCTGCTCTGGTTGCCCTGGTTGGTGCCGTAAAGGTTTATGCCCAGTTTACCAGAGGTGATGCATCCGTTTATCAAACGGCTACCGGCTGGTTTGGAAGCGTACTGCTGGCAGTAATCATCACCACCTTTATCAAACTCATTTTCTATTAACCTTGCTTGTTATGATACTTCTTCAGGTAGGGAACACCTACAGCGATTTGCAAACCCTGATATCAGGCTTATATGCAGATATGATTCCATTAGCTTCCAGGTTGATTTCGGTAGGTCAGGGAGTAGCCGGGCTTGGGGGTGTAATTTATGTATTTTACCGTTTGTGGCCGGTGATGGCCGGGAAAGAACCATTGGATTTTTATCCCCTGCTCCGGCCTTTTGCCTTGTTTTTAGTAATCATTTTTTACATGGGCCTCATTGATGTGCTCAATGCTGTACTAACACCGGTTGTGGATGCTACTAATACGATGGTAAATTACCAGAACCAGACAGTAGCCGCCAATATTAAACGTAAACAGAATATACTCAGGAACCAGGCAAAAAAACCTATCTATCAGCAAAAGGAAGAGGAAGAAGGCTGGCTATATGATGTAGCCAATAAAGTAGGTGCCGCAGAGGAATTCCTCTCTTCTATCCCGGAAATGCTGGAAACTTCTGCCAGAAAACTCCTTGCCTATATTCTTGAGATTGCTTTTTATGCAGCCGGGCTCATCATCAGTTCCATTCGTACATTTTATCTGATCATGCTCGTAATTATTGGCCCCCTGGCTTTGGGTTTTTCTATATTTCCGGGATTTGAAGGGACTTTCAACAGCTGGCTTTCAAGGTATGTACAAATTTTTATGTGGCTTCCGATTGCCAATATTCTGGGAACTATTATCTCCAGATTTCAGGCGCTAATGGTAGAAAAGGATATCGAAAGACTCATGCAAAATGGGAATTATGATGGAGCTGACTTAGGCTATCTGATCTTCTTGCTTTTTGGTATTTGCAGCTACATGACCATTCCCTCTGTTGCCAGCTGGATCATTGAATCTTCTGGTGCAGGAAGAGCTTTGCGGGAAACTTCTCACCGGGCTATCGGGGTAGGACGGGCCATTTCAGCAGGAACCGGAAACTATGGGGGAAACATTGTGAAAAACTTTAAAGAAGGCTATGCACAAGGGGCTGTAAAATAAACACTTCTCTTTTCAAATCTCTAATTTATCTATGATCAGGTCTTTAAAAAATATCGATTCTTCATTCCAGCAGATCAAATTTATCGTGATTGCTTTCCTTCTTTTTATTTCCTGTGTAACCCTATATATCGTGTATGCTTCTTACCAGTCCATGATTGCTGCACGGGATACCATTTTTATACTGGATAATGGAAGTATTCTGGCCGCTAAAGCACAAAATATACAGGAAAACCGGCCGGTAGAAGCACGGGAACATGTAAAACGGTTTCATGAATATTTTTTTACCCTTTCCCCCGATGAAAGAGCCATTAACCACACGGTTGAAAAAGCTTTATTTCTAGCTGATGAAAGTGTAAAAAGGGAATATGATAACCTGAAAGAAAAAGGGTTTTACAATGGAGTGATTGCCGGCAATATTTCCCAGAATGTGCGTATTGACAGTGTTCTACTGGATGTATCGGTATATCCATATTATGTAAAATGCATTGGCAAGCTGGAGATCATACGTACCTCTTCCGTTACCTTACGCAACCTGGTCTCAGAATGCTATTTACGGGATGTAGTACGGTCTGATAATAATCCTCATGGGTTTCTTTTAGAAAACTGGCGGGTAATTGATAATGCAGACATAAAAACAATTAGCCGTTAATATTGGCCAAATATGGATAAGACTAATAAAACTAGTGGAGCAATTCTGGCTTTCCGGGCCGGTAAGTGCTTCAGCTTATTTGTCCGCCATTTTAGTGTCAGACGCAGAATGTGGCTGATGATGACAGCACTGCTCCTACTGAGTGTCTATTTCATCTCTCTTTCTTATAAAGGACTTGTTCTCTCAAAAGAAATACCATTAAAACAAGGTTTACCTGCAAACCCTGTCCACCCCTAAAACAAATAAAATTTATGGAAACACAACACTCCCAGGCATTTTTGCAACAGCGCAAACTACTGGTTTTTCTGCCTATTGCCGGCGTGCCCTTTCTGGCTATTTTCTTTTATTTACTAGGTGGTGGAAATAATCACGCCTCGGATACAGCGGCTTCTTCTGCTTTATTTGGGCTCAATGCCACCGTGCCTACGGTTTCAGAAGAAAACAAAATTTATTCATCCAAACTCAAAGCCTACCAGCAAATCAGTTCTGATAGTGTGAGGAGGAAAGAGCGAAACCGCTTTTCCTTTCTGGATGGAGGCCTGGAGGCTTTTTTGAAAACAGACAATACAGAAATGTCCTTGCCACTTACCAAATCTGCAGGTTCTAAAAGTGCCTTTAACTATGATGCAAACCTTAGCCTTGGTGAACAGCAACAAACACCCGAACAAACGACTATACAAGACGCCAGGCAAAAAATCGAGCAGGCAGATAAAGTAGCTTCCGGAAAAATATACCATCACCGGACAAGTGTGACATTTCGCAGTAGTGAAGAAGAGTTAAACCGGATAATGCTCGATGATTATGAGCACAAACGCAAACAGCAGGAAGAAATCATGGGCCTGCTCAAAAAAAAGCTGGAAGAAACGGATTTGAATGGACAAACTACACATCCCATAAGTGCATTCACTACTTCGGAAACTGAAGCTCAGGTAGCAAAGACTAAAAATTCTTCAACAAGCAATAAGCTTACTATTATGCTGGAAAAGAAACAAAAGCCTCTGGTTACCCAATTAGTACAAAATGGAAATACATATTCCAGGGCAAGTTACCAGGCAGAAACAAGCCACCATCCAACTGAAAATGCTCCTTTAGTACCACGAGCCAATAATGGTTTTTATTCCCCTGACAAGCAAAAAGGATTAAAAGAAGAAGTAAATGTAATTATGGCTGCCATCCATAATGAACAAACCCTTGTTGCCGGATCAACTGTAAAAATGCGCTTACAGGACCCTATACAAATTGAAAATACAATCATTCCGAAAGGAAGCTTCATTTTTGGCCTGTGCTCTATATCAGAGGAACGGTTAAAAATTACAATTAACTCGATCCGTTACCGTGAAATGCTGTTTCCTATTGCGCTTTCCGTCTATGACCTGGATGGACTGGAAGGATTATTCATTCCTGGCTCCATCTCCAGAACGACAGCCAAGCAGGGTGCCAGCCAGGGATTAAGTGGGGCAAACTTTATTGGCACCTCTCCTTCCGTTAGCTCTCAGCTTACCCAAACTGCCATTGAAGCAGGGAAAAACATCATTTCAAAAAAAGCCTCCATCATCCGGGTTAAACTTAAATCTAATTACCAGATTCTTCTCAAACCTTCACAAATAGAATAATACCCTATTTTTATCAACCTCCACATAGCCATGATCAACAAATGTATATCTACTTATCTGATTGCAAGTTTAATAGTATTATGTTTTAGCAAAGAATTATCTGCTCAACAAAGGCTTTCTTTTGGTGAGGATAATTACCTGGGGTCTTACCACATTACGGTGGGCTATGATAAAACAACCCATCTGATCTTTCCGCATAAAATAGTATACGTTGATCTTGGAAGTGCAGACTTGCTCGCTGAAAAAGTAGAACAGGTGGAAAATATACTCAAGCTGAAAGCTAATGTAGAAGGTTTTTCGACCACAAATCTGACTGTACTGACCGGATCGGGTAGTTATTTTTCCTTTCTGGTAGATTATGCGATTGCTCCTAAAGAACTCAATATAGTACTTGCAGAGAAAACAACTGGTAAAGAAAACTCTTCAACAGATTTTCCCTTATCACCATTTCCGCGGGCAAACGATGGCATTGCTTCTACAGGGGCGAAAGCTTTGTTTGAGAACAAAAGCCTCAACCAAACCTACATGGAAAAGCTATCTGGGCTGGTAATGGGTAGAAAACAAACCAGGCACCTTGCAGGCTTAGCCAAATATAATATGCGGTTTGCTTTACATGGTTTGTATATTCAAGATGATCTGTTTTTTTATCACCTGCAGGTAGCAAACAGATCCAATATTAGCTATGACATTGATTTTATCAGGTTTTTTATCCGCGATAAGAAGGTAGGCAAGCGTACGGCCAGCCAGGAAAGGGAAATTTTTCCGCACTACATCTTCAACCCTACCCTGAATACCATTCCCGGAAATGGCTCTTTAGACCAGGTATATGTGATGGAAAAAGTAACCATTCCTGATGATAAAGTCTTAAGAATTGAGCTTTTTGAGAAAAAAGGTGGTAGGCACCTGTCTTTCCTACTTACTAATAAAGACATTCTCAAAGCGGGATTACTCCAGTAGAATTTTCCCTTCATATAAACCCGGCGGACAGCGGCACCTGAACAACCTAGTCTATGTTTCAGCAAGAAATTGATACCACCACAGCTCCAGAAATGCATCCTAATGAGAGAATTGAAAAGACAGCTTTGCATGAGGGCAGGAATTTTACTACCCGGCTAATTAGAATATGGGATGAAGTACAGCGGTTTAAAAAAGTAGGTTTCATCAAAACCGATGATGATCTGTATTTTATTGCCTATCGGACGGCTGAAAATGAGCTAAGAGAAGTATGCGAGGAAATGGAAGCATTGAAGAAGAGGCTAAAAGATTGAAATTTCATACGTTAAAAGCATAAAACATTTCTAAGCGAACAGGAAATGGACACTTTTCGTTATATTAGCAAAAAATAGCTTTCTACCATGCTATATAACTCTGTAATTGATATGCTCGGCGCCCAGGTGGGTATTCAAAAAAAGGCTTTGTATCACTTAGCTGAGCAAATGTCTTTTTCCTTAAAAGATGTAACTACTTTCCTTTCTCTCACTATACCGGTATCTGCCGATGAAGAACTCCTGGATTATTCCACCAGCGAACGTGTGATTAAAACCGCAGAATTATACCAGAAGGGCTTTGAAGTATTTGGTGAGCAGAAATTCAAACTATGGATGAACACCCCAAGTAAAGCCCTGGGAGGAAAGAAACCCATTCAATTACTTAATACCACCAAAGGGGTAGAATATGTACTGGATGAAGTAATCCGGATCGAACATGGCATATTTGCCTGATGCAGCTTTTTCGTATCACCACTGAGAAATGGGCACGGGACCTGAGTGGAAATGGCGGACTCTATGTCTCCGGCCGCTGGCACCATAAAGGGATTCCTGTTATATATACAGCTACCACCAGAGCTTTAGCTGTGCTCGAGAAGGTAGTACATGTGGATGCTGCTTCCACGCCCGATCAATATGTAATTCTTACCCTTGAGCTACCTGACGATATTTCTTTTGAGGAAATTCTTATAGAGAATCTGCCCAAAGACTGGGGCAAACTCAGCCACAATATAGCCAATACTAGCCGTTTCCCGGCTTCACTCGTCCAAAGTGAGGCCACCTCTATTTTACTTGCAGATATGGGGACGGCCTGGCTGCAAGCTACAACTTCATTGGCACTCAAGGTACCTTCTGCTATTTTAACTAAGGAGAAAAATGTGCTTTTAAACCCGGCCCACAAGCAGGCAAAAGACATCAAAATTGTATCTGTTGACCCTTTCAAATTTGATCCCAGGTTACTCTGATCAAAAAAAGGGCTATACAGCCCCTGTGTCAGCAAAAGAGTAATAACTTTCGCCTGTAATAATCAAATGATCCAGGATAGGTAGATCCAGGAACTTGCCGGCTTCTTTGAGTTTGCGGGTGAGTTGCAGATCGGCTTCACTAGGTTTAAGGTTTCCTGAGGGATGGTTATGAGCCAGGATGATGGAGGAGGCATTGGCTTTTAAAGCGGCGGCAAAGATCAGTTTAGGGTCTGCTACTGTACCTGCTACCCCACCGGTGGATACTTCTACTAAGCCTAATACGCAGTTGGCCCGATTGAGCAGCAGGATTTTGAACTGTTCTACAAATTCTAGTTTTTCAGGGTCCCAGCTACTGTGCAACAGCGTATAGGCATCGTGAGAGCTGGCCACTTTGGGTCTTTGGGAGGGTTTAACAGTGGATTTGTAGGAGAGGTGGATTTCGGCTACCTCCGTAAGAGAGAATGGAGTTTGTGGGCGTTCCATAAAGATTTGTGTTAAGGTTAAACAAAAATTAATTATGGTGCCCTCATCAGGCTTAGGGCAGAATCTGCCCAAAAGGAAAAGGAATAAACAAGCGCAAGGCCACTAGATACACTTTATGCCGGAAGCTTTTGGAAGCTTATTCTGACATCAGCCTAGCTTTGCAACAGGATTAATAATTGATATAGGTGCGGCTGTTTTTTATACTTATTTTGAATATGGCTCATACAGAAAAGCACATATCAGCAGATGAATAACTAATGGTAATATGCATCAAACCATTGGTTAATATATAGCAAATGCAATCAAAATTATAGCAAATTACATATCAATAAACATTCGCTTGCGATATTATTTTAATATAATCAATGATATCATTTTTAATATCTAAGGTGAATGTATCTATAGTATAAAACATGCCATCTTGCATGAATAAATTATAATAAGAATTTGATAAGGTGATTAGTAAAAGAAGATAAAGGCTTTATATGTAAGTAATCGAAAAATATATGGTATAATTATTTTCATGGCATTCCAAAGGGTGCCAAATTATTGAAGGTAGTTGCAATATTCCATATTAATTCAGATTAGCCTGAGCAGAGTCAAAAAAATGCATTTTTTCGATCATATGCTGAGATGTAGTGGATGAAAACTACTAAATGCACACCCTCTTTAAATGCAAAAAATACCTAAAATTTGGTATTTTTTAGGTGGACGATTAACAGTAGTTTTATGTCTATTATTTTAAAAGATATGTTTGACTAAGTAATTAAACACAATTAAGTATAATATTTTCATCTACTTCAAGTTTTTTAAAATCAAGTTTAAAGTAAGTACCCAATCCTGAAAAGATGGTATAAAGTGCCTCCTTAAGCGCTTCTACAGACAGATAGTCTTCGGCTTTGAGCCAATGATATTTCACCTGCTTCCAAAATCGTTCGATCCTGTTAAGATGAGGACTATACTTAGGCAGCAAAAAGATGTATAATCCTTTCTGTTCCCATTCTTCTTTTTTGACTTCCCATAGGCCACATGTATGCCAGGAGGCGTTGTCTAAGACTATGACAGTAAACTTGGAAATAGATGTTGAGAAGGCCTCTACACATTCAATGATAAAGTCAGCGTTTAGACTCCCACTTTTCTGATAAGTAAGCAACTCATTATTTGTACTTAACAAGCCAAATACATTTATCCTTGTACTTCTTTGGGATAAAATAGGGGCGTGTTCGCCTTTTTTGATCCATCCATAAGGTACACAAGGGGTAAGGCAAAACCCTGATTCGTCTCCAAAATATAAATCTATACTGCCTGTCTGTGCCAAATAAAGCAAAGCATGTAATCGCTTGACTTTCTGCTCATATGCTTCTTTGTTTTGCAATGGCTTTATCCATTTACGGAAACGTTTCCATCGGTAGTCAATTTTTTTAAAAACCGCTTCAAGGTCATCTCACTCATAGCCGTGCCTAATTTAGCTTCTATCTCTCGCTTAGCTAATTTAAGTTGTTGTTTTTCTTTCTCTATGCTATTTTCCACTACTTCAACATGGGTAGCATTACTGGTAGTAAGGATGGGTTTTCTGCCTTTCCCTTTTTGGTTCTTTAACCCTACCACACCTGTTTTCTCAAAGCGATCAAACCACTTATAAATACTTAACTGACTTACTTGAAAAATGCTTGCTAACTTCTGTACTTGATAGCCTTGATTGGATAACAGTATACATTGGCAACGGTTACGTTCCTGATAACTTTTACTATCTTTATGAATCTTCTCTAAGTCTTGTTTTTGCTTGTCTGTAATCTTCTTGATATAACGCATAAGCAAAGATACAATTTGCCAAAATCTTATACTTAATTGTGTACTCTTACTTATAGTTAGTAATAAAATATAAAGTGCCATTTACATAGGTGAGATTAGCAGCACCTATGGTTTTTACCAGAACTGTACCATTGGCAGTTCCATCACTTTTCCATAAAGCATGTTCATTACCGGCAGTAGTGGCCGTAAAGTAAAAGGTATTACCTGTTGCAGGAGTCAGGTTGGCATAATTGCTACTGGGCAAGATTTGTACTTGTGCCTGAGATGTAAAAGCAAAAACACAAAATAAAAAACTGTACATACAAAAGCTTACATAGGTTTTGAGTTTTTTGCTTACATACATTCCATAGCCGAAATGCATAGAGGTAGATGTAGGAGATAGAGATTGATACATAAAGTTTGGGTAAAATTGAGGTTTAGTTTTACAGTATAAGGGTTTAAGGCTGATTCAATCTTTACATAAATTTAGTTAACTGTGTCAGGAAAGCTTTTTCTATTATACTCGCCTCCTGAGAAATGTATTTGGCGCACGTATGAGCAAAAGGTTGAATAAAGCGGAATAGCACAGTGTTAATCCATTCAATAAGTATTAAGTAAATAAAATCTTACATGTTCTGGTAAAAGGATTTCTCAGGCTTCCATTCCATTATTAACTCATTTTAATCTATTGACCAGACAATAAATGCTCAACCTGATGTAATCTTACACAGGCAATGTGAGCAAATAAAAGGCCGGAGCATTAACACAAATCGTGCATTCTTTAACACTTTTAGACTATTTGGGAGAAAATAGCCCAATTTTGCCTGCCAGTCAGCTAGGTCCTAAGCGGATTGTAGTTACAAAGCAAGCCTGGGCAAAGCAAATACAGGTTTTCCAGGGCACAGAGGTAAGCCAGTATATGGGGTATAGGAAGTTTTCAGCTATATAAGCTGTCTACTATAAAAAAATGAGTATTCTCTTTTCACCACAGTAGAATATCTCTATTTCCCCTTTCTGTATAATCTATTGGTTATATATTTTATGAGTTCAATAGTCAGAATACATATACCGGTTACAAGGAGAATCATGCGCATGGCTTTCCAGTCCAGGGCAGTTGTTTTGAAAATAGCTTCGGTAAAAGGCAGGTATACAATCAGTAATTGGAGAACAACTGTCAGGATAATCGAGCCCCACATCCCTGCATTTCCAAAGATCGTAGCGTGAAAGATGGAATGATAGGAGGAGCGTACGGATAGGGCATTTCCTAACTGAATAAAACAGAGCAGGGTAAACACCATCGTTTGCTGTGTTTGTACATCGTAGCCTTCTTTAGCTGCCCATGCCTGGGTAAGCATCACAGATACCGTCATAAATACGCCGGTTAAAACAATTTTAGGAATCATTCCTCCGGCAAACAAATTCTCTCTGGGCGGCCGGGGCGGCATTTGCATGATGTCTTTTTCTGCAGGTTCGGAAGTGAGTGCCAGTCCTGGTAATCCGTCGGTAACCAGGTTGATCCACAGAATATGGATGGGTAGTAAAGGAATAGCTAAGCCAAACAGGGGCGTAAAGAAAATAGTTAAGATTTCAGCCAGGTTACAGGAAAGCACATATAAAATGAATTTGCGGATATTCTCATAAATCCGCCTGCCTTCTTTTACCGCCTTTACAATGGTAGCAAAATTATCATCCAGCAGAATCATATCGGCGGCTTCTTTGGATACACCCGTACCGGTAATTCCCATCGCTACGCCAATGTCTGCCTGTTTGAGTGAGGGTGCATCATTTACCCCATCTCCGGTCATGGCTACAAATTCGCCGTTGTGTTGCAGGGCTTTTACAATGTTGAGTTTTTGTTCTGGGGAAACCCTAGCATAGACGAATATATTCCTGACTTCCCTGGCAAATTCTTCTTCATTCAGCTTAGCTAGCTCTGCTCCGGTACGGGTATTTTTAGAACCTTCTGCTACCATCTTTAAGCGCTCGGCAATGGCATAGGCCGTTAAAGGCTGATCTCCGGTGATCATGACGGTTTTGATACCGGCAGTTTTACATTCTTTAATGGCCTCAATCACTTCTTCCCTCGGCGGATCTATCATGGCAGCCATTCCCAGAAAATCCAGGTCTTTTTCTAACTCTTCTGTTATCTGCCCTGGTTTCTCATCCAGTTGTTTATAGGCAAAAAACAGCACACGCAAGCCATCAGCGGCCCATTCCCGGTTTAGTTCCAGCCATTTCGGAACCTGGTCTTTGTATCTCTCAGCCAATACTTCCGTTATTTTTACCGGGGCACCTTTTACAAACAAGAGCCATTTTCCATTATCCTGGTGCAGGGTGCTCATCCGCATTCTGTTTGAATCAAACGGCAATTTGGAAACCAGAGGAAAGGAATTATCCGACTGTTCTTTTGAATGACCCTTATTTACCGCATAATTCACCAGCGCTGTTTCAGTGGAATCGCCCAGCATATTGCCTTCTTCGGAATACCGTACTTCATTATTCAGCAGCATGGCATGCTTTAATAATTCATCTTTATCCGGGGCGGCCTGAAATTTTTCTACGGTCATTACATTCTGGGTAAGTGTACCCGTTTTATCACTACAGATGTAGGTAACCGAACCCAGTGTTTCTACGGCAGGCAATACCCGGATAAGCGCTTTTTGTTTCACCATGCGGCGGGCACCATTAGCCAGGGCAATGGTAATTACAGCAGGAAGGGCTTCCGGTAAAGCAGCAACGGCCAGGGAAAGGGCAGTCAGGAACATCAGAAAGGCAGGTTCGCCTCTCCACAAACCGAAGCCAAATACCACGGCACAAATAATAATAACGATCACAGCCAGTTGTTTGCTGAATACGGCCAGCCTTTTTTGAAGGGGTGTTTTTTGCTCGCCTACTTCCAGCAATCCGGCAATTTTACCAATTTCCGTTTGCATGCCGGTCGTGGTAACTACTGCTTTGGCTGAACCATTGCTTACAATGGTGCCTTTAAATATCATGTTCAGCTGGTCGCCAGGACCAATATTCTCTTTGTCAATGGCATCTGTTATTTTTTCTATAGAATGACTTTCGCCGGTTAATGCCGCTTCTTCTGTTTTAAAAGCACTCACCTCTAGCAGCCTGGCATCGGCCGGTACAATATCTCCAGCTTCCAGCAAGATTACATCGCCTGGTACCAGTTCTTTTGCTTCCAGTTTTACCGGATGATTATCCCGCAGAACCAGGGCATATTGAGCCGCCATCTGTTGCAGCATCCGTACGGATTCTTCGGCATTGTTCTCCTGGGCATAGCCAATCCAGGCATTTCCGATAATAATCGCCAGGATTACATAGGCATCGGTATGTTCGCCGACCGCAAAAGAAATAATGGCAGCCAGGATGAGAATGACAATCATGACATCTTTAAACTGTCCGAGCAGGATGGCAAATTTGCTTTTCTGTTTGGCTTCTTTGAGTGCATTTTTCCCATATTCCTGTTGAAGCGAGAGAATCAGGTCTTTTTTCAGACCGGAAGGAGAAGTTTTTAGTTTTTTAATTACTTCTTCTTCGGAAAGGCGATACCAGGCATCCATAGGCGGTTTTGCTTAAAATTCGGGATGAATATATTACTGTTGTCCAATATAAGGCGTAAATAAAAGGAAAAGCCTGAAAACTGATAATAACTCAATAAATATTATCCATCAGCGTATAAATAAAGTATAAGCTGCTATTAAAAGATACGATCTGACTATTAGCCAGATCGTATGAAAATGAAGGATATATTAGGTTGTTAATTTTAGTATACTTCTATTATTAATCATAAGGACCTGTCGATTTAAGTACCTAGTTTACCATGTATGAACTCATAAATCCTACAATCAAACCTTTATATACTACCCATATTTAGCCGAATTTTACGGAAGTCATTGTGAGAGAACCTCCTACAAGCTTATCGTTAAAAAAGGAAGCTTCTTCATTTTTGCCTTTCAATCCAAGCACATATAAGAGCGGAAAATAATGTTCCGGTGTTGGAATCGAGAGCAAGGCAGCTCTGCCTAAGGCTTCATAATTTACCAACTTCTGGTGATCTCCATTCCGGATCAATTCTTTAAAAGTATGATTCATTTCTATCGCCCAGTCGTAGCCATACTCGTTATCGTTTAATTTATCCCAGGCGACCATTCTCAGGTTATGCACCATATTACCGCTGCCGATGATCAATACTCCTTTTTTTCTCAAGTTGTACAACTCTCTGGCTAGTTCATATTGATATTGCGGACCTTTGGAAGCATCAATGCTTAGTTGCAGCACAGGAATGTTTGCCTGCGGATACATGTGCCTGACAACCGTCCAGGTGCCATGGTCTAAGCCCCAGTCATGGTCTAATTCTACCTGTGTTGATTTAATTAAAGCAGCCGTTTCTTTGGCAACCGAAAGATCGCCAGGTGCTTTGTATTGCAAGTCAAATAAGGCTTTGGGGAATCCACCGAAGTCGTGAATGGTTTCCGGAAAATCCATGGCTGTAATACGTGTTCCTCTGGAAAGCCAGTGGGCAGATACCACCAGAACTGCTTTGGGTATTGGAATTTCTCTGGCCAGCTTTGTCCACCGTCGGCTGAATTCATTGTCTTCAATG
Source organism: Rhodocytophaga rosea (assembly GCF_010119975.1). Taxonomy (GTDB): domain Bacteria; phylum Bacteroidota; class Bacteroidia; order Cytophagales; family 172606-1; genus Rhodocytophaga; species Rhodocytophaga rosea. Next base: position 7,545,563 of record NZ_CP048222.1, on the reverse strand, counting down.
CCATTCATGGGAGAACCATGGCCTATAAATAAGACCGGCATAAGTTGATCCTGTTCCGATAATTGATCTGTAAATCTATTGAATGCTGATAATGTTGTCATAGCTAAGGCTCCTGTTAAACTTGTTCTGATAAATTGATTCCGTTTCATTACAACCTGTCTGGTTAAATCTTAATTGTGTAAGATTTTCCAGCCGGCATGCCAGTTGTAATTGTATTTCATGCCCAGCTTAATGAGCAGCAATTGCATGTTTTCCAGTATCCGGCTTTCTTTCAGGCCACCGGCAACAATAGGATTAAAGCCTGCAGAAGCTACCAGTTGGGTAACCGTTTCCACAGAGGGCTGATGATCACCTGCAATAAAGGCATCTACCTGTTTGCCATCGATCACAGGTTGAGCAAAATCAGCGGCAAAGGTGGTATTGAAGGCTTTTACTACTTTTGAGAGAGGCAATGCCTTTTGCAATTCTTCGGCAGCAGAGGTATCCGGAGAAGTCAGCAGGCCATCGAACGTATTATTTAATGGATTGGCAATGCTGATCACAATTTTTTGAGCAGCTACTTCGCTGATCTTTTGGGCAATCTCTTTTTCAGCCTGGTAAGGTACGGCCATAATAATGATATCTGCTTCCCAGCTGGCCTCTTTCGAGCAATTAATGGTTTCTACCTTCGCTGGAGCATTAGCTGATTTTATGTCTTGCAGTAAACCTTGTAGTTTATCCTGGTCATTGGCACAGAGAAGCAAGGGAAAATTGGCGGTTGCCAGACTCCTGGAAATAGCGGAACCCATACTACCTGTGGCTCCGATAATGGCTATGGTGGTGTTCGTTTTCATATCTTTATATATTTAATTGTTTTTGATAATACAAAGATACAACAGGCCCATAGCCTTTTGCCTTGATATATGATAGGAAATAGCCTTGACAAATGTCAAGGCTTACTTAAAAATCTGTTTGCGGATGCGGCTGAGGGTTTCCGGCGTTATCCCTAAAAAAGAAGCGACCAGGTGGAGGGGGACCTTATTGAGAATGGCCGGATATTCTTCCAGTAAACGGAGGTATTTTTCTTCTGCCGTGAGGCCCACCGTACCTTCGATTCTCCGTTGGAGGGCCACATAGGCATTCTGATATAAAATTCTCATATACGTTTCGTATTTAGGCACCTGTTGTAGTAAGCCCTGGTGATGTTCCCGGTCTAATAAAAGCAGTTCGCAGTCTTCCAATACCTCAATATGTAAGCCGGATGGTTCTCTGGTAAAAAAACTATACAAGTCAGCAATCCACCAGCCTTCGAAGGCAAACTGAATAACCCGTGGTGTGCCCTTTGCATCGGTGGAATACGAATACAAAACGCCTTTCTCCACAAAAGCAAGCTGGTTGCATACTTCTCCTTCCTGAATCAGAAACTGCCTTTTCCTTAATTTCTTTGGTTTAAAATAGCTCTTGCATACAGCTATTTCTACTTCTGTGGAGGGTACCTTTTCTTCAATGGATCGTAAAAGCAGTTCAAACATAAAAGGATGAGTTTGGGAGCGGATAGTAAAACTACTTTATTTCTCTTATCTAAAACACAGGCATACGTCTCTGTTTTTAGAAATTATATCCTGTTATCTTAGTCGTTTCATACAGAGAACTATATAAATTTTGGCCATGAAGAGAATGATCACAGGCTTGTTCGTACTGATAGCCTTTTGTGTAACTGCACAGGAAAAGAAATTTTCTATGGCAGCGGGCCTGAATATATACCAGGATTTGTTTAACAAAACGATGAGCGATAGTGTCACCTGCTTCCGTATTCCTTCTATTATTACTGCACCCAATGGCGACCTGATTGCGGCTATTGATGAACGGGTGCCTTCCTGCGGCGATCTGAAATTTAATCCGGATATCAATATTGTGATCCGCAGAAGCAGCGATGGGGGAAAAACATGGTCGCCCATCGAAAAAGTCGTTAATTTTCCATTGGGCCAATCTGCCTCAGATCCTTCCATGATCGTAGATCAGACGACAAAGGAAATATTTCTATTCTATAATTTTATGGATGTGGTGCAGGAGAAAGATGTCTACTATTTTCACATGGTAAAAAGTAAGGATAATGGAAAATCATGGAGCACACCGGCAGATCTCACTTCTCAGCTAACAAAGCCAGAATGGCGGTATGATTTTAAGTTTATTACCTCAGGCCAGGGTATTCAGACAGGTACAGGCAAACTGCTTCATACAATTGTACACCTCAAGCAGGGCGTATATCTTTTCGGAAGCGATGATCATGGAAAAACATGGTATTTTATTGATCATCCTATTCAACCGGCCGATGAATCTAAGGTAATCGAACTATCAGATGGCACCTGGATGGTAAATGCCAGGGTAAACACCGGTGGTATGCGGTATGTGCATACATCCTCAGATGAAGGGAAACATTGGACCTCAAAAGCTGATTCATCCCTTATTGATCCAGGCTGTAATGCAAGTATTATCCGCTACCCGGCTGCAATGGCAGGAGATGGCAAAAACCGCTTGCTTTTCTCTAATGTTAAAACGAAAGAAGGCCGCAGCAACCTGACCGTCCGCATAAGCTATGATGAGGGCAAAACCTGGACAGCCGGAAAAACGGTTTATACCGGTCCAGCCGCCTACTCAGATTTAACTATATTGAAAAACGGGGATATCGGATTGTTTTTTGAAAAAGATGAGTACAAAGAAAACGTATTTGTTAGTTTTTCATTAGAATGGCTAAGCAATGGCCGGGAAACATACAAGAAAGAAATAAGGAGATAGAGATCCGTATGATAGTGCAGGAAGTACATACCTATATTAATTTCAATACGCTAAATCTTGATAAGAAAATCAACATTCCATGTTATGGCAATAGATCTATTTTTATCAAAATCCCTTTACCTGCTCTGGGACCTGACATAACTCCTAACCTTTCCAACTCCTTCATCTGCTGGCATATCCAACTCTGTCCCGGCAGGTATACCTATACAAATTATTATTTTGAGAATCTGTAACCTGTAGAAAATTGCATCGAAAAAATTGATGTAACCGTAAGAGTTATACAAATCGTTAGTAGTTGTTGGCATAGTTCTGCACAATAATCGAATACAGGGAATGTTATAAGCAAAAAACCGAAATTCTTCAGTATCAGTATAAAACAACTCTTTCGGTTTACTTCTTCAAAAGGTTAAAGATTACTCTGGCAATGGCAAATAGCAAAGTGAGTCATGCAACGGATCAGGGCTTGAAAACAACGTTAATCAGTATACTGGCGAATGCGCTGCTTGCTATCGTAAAAGGAATCGCTGGTATTTTTGGTAATTCGTATGCCTTAATTGCAGATGCGATCGAATCTACCTCAGATATATTCTCTTCCTTGATTGTATGGGCAGGATTAAAGGTTGCGTCGAAAGGCCCTGACTCTGATCATCCGTATGGGCATGGCAAAGCAGAACCCCTGGCTACTATCGTGGTAGCTTTGTTGCTGATCGGAGCGGCTATTCTGATTGCGATTCAAAGTGTGAAGAATATACTTACACCCCATAAAGTACCTGCCCCTTTTACGCTTGTTGTATTGGGTGGCGTAATTGTACTGAAAGAATTTTTATTCCGGCGGATCAATCAAACAGGCAAGCAGATTAATAGTACGGCTGTAAAGGCCGATGCCTGGCACCACCGCAGTGATGCCATTACCTCTTTTACCGCATTTCTCGGAATTACCATTGCTTTAATTGGAGGCGAAGGCTACGAGAATGCGGATGACTGGGCGGCCTTAATTGCTTCAGTGATCATCGTGTTTAATGCCTACCATATTTTCATTCCTGCTATGGGCGAAATAATGGATGTGGCTCCTCCTGAAGAAATACTTGATGGAATCAGGCAAGTAGCGATGCAGGTAGAAGGGGTAAGAGGATTGGATAAAGCGTTGGTGCGAAAAATGGGGTTCGAGTACTTTGTTGATCTGCATGTACTGGTAGATGGCCACTTATCGGTAAAAGAAGGCCACCGGATTGCACATCAGGTGAAAGATGCCATTCTGCTGGAAAACAGGCAAATATATGATGTATTGATACATATCGAACCTTTTTAGACAGCCGTTTATAGTTTCTGCCGGAAATACCTGATACTTATACATACTCAAAGGCCAATGCATACCAGTGATCTTATGCATTGGCCTATATGATGAGAGCCTTAATATAATTACCTGTTTATCAATTTATAACACTATTGCAACTCAACTAATTTTTATCCCCATCTTGGCTGGGTATCGAAATCTACGCCCAGATTGGCTTTCCCCAGCAATTCTTTTGACAGGTAACTATTGGTTGGATGAATCCGGCCTAACCGGGCATCCCTGATGAGCCTCTCCAAACCTGAGGATGGAAAAATTCCAAATCCACCTGATATATCCAGGGCTTTGTCTACTATTTTCCAGTTGGCTTCCATTACCCGGCCTTTCATGGCAATGAATTTCAGCGGCCAGGCTGGTCCATAGTCTACACCAGAACTGTATTGATTGGCAATGAAATTGAGTTGAGCTTCCACTCCTTCCAGTTCCATAAATAATTCGCCTATATCCATCTGCACCCCGGCATGATGCACCATCGACTTTTTAGTCAATGCAATGGAACTTTTGGTTTTAATCTTTTCAACCGTGAGGTCAAACACCCGGCGCGACAAACTGTAATATACGTTGCTGATGCCGGTCAGAAACCAGAAGAAAAGGCCGGCAATATACCCATCCATCCCTTTAAAGCCAGCCGGTACTACCCGGAGAATATACTGATCCGGAACAAATACACCGTTCAGTATGGTATCATCACTTCGGGTGGCACGCATACCCAGTACATTATCCCAGGTCTGTTTTATTTCATAGCCAGATGATTCTCTGGGCATAAAGGCATGTACAATTTTCGGATTTTCCGGGTCACTGTCATCCAGGGCATGAATTCCCAGGTAGGACCATACCGGAGAAAGGCTTCCAAAAGATTTTCTTCCGGTGAACTTATAGCCTCCTTCTACTTTTTCAGCTTTGGTTGTAGACCATACCACCGGCAGATCATTTCCAGATTCAGCATGACCAGCGGCAAATACTTTTCCGGCGGCTGCCTCCCGTAAGAGCCATTCTACAGAGGTATCTCCCCTGCGCCAGTTATCAGCAGCGGAGCCTATCCAGTATAAATGCATATTGACACCAAGGGCAGTGGGCGCAGCATAGTAAGCTAGTTCCCGTTGTTTCTGGGCAACTTCTGCCAGCGACATACCGAAACCTCCTAATTCTTCCGGAACAGGCATCAGTAAATATCCTGCTTCCCGAAGATCTTCAAAGTCTTCGTGAAAAAACTTATTTTCACGGTCATACTGGGGCGCACGTTGGGCACACTTTTCATAAATCTCCTGGAGATTTTCTAAAGTACGGGGTTGGGTAATAACAGCCATAAATGTGTAAATAGAAGTGGATAAAAGGTTAGAAATCTGTCTAGTTAAAAATCAAGCAATGCTCACTAGGTAATACTAAATATTATATTGATTTCCAGCTGTTTGAGGGTAATCAAATATAATTATCCTGTAGGTAAAAACCAACAAAAATCGCATCAATTCCTGACGTATTTGACTCATAGTATTCCTGATTCAAATAATGATATATGGATATGTTACTGGTATTTTATTTACAAAAGAACTCGTAAGAATGTATAGCCAATGGTTCATTTCGTGGCCCGGTTTGCTTCTTCCTCACAAGTGCCCGACAGATGAGATACCCGTTTTACCTGCAGGTTACCAAAGGTGCGGGAGTAGGTGAGCCGGAAAATCCGTGGTTCGACAAATCTGGCTTGTATCGCATGGTTCAACTGTACAGCAGGCTGATGATTTACTACCCTAATACCCATCGTTCCGAGTATATCATCTGCGGTCAGTTTTAACAGTCCCTGATTATTTCTTAACTTTTTCTGCACACCTATATTTAGTCCTCCAAAGGCTTTCATATACCCAACGCCATACAAACTCATTGTCTGGTAAAACCCTGTAATTTCAGCAGAATAGTCGTGAGGAAGCCTTAATATATTTGCTATCTGGATATTCCCATAGGTTTTCTGTGCCTGTAGCGGAGTGCCTTCGTATACAGTTCGGTTCCGTTGCCAGTTTCCAACTATCTTATTTTGTACCTGCCACCAGGGAGCAATGTTTGACTGAAAGGAGAAGGTAAGGTAGTAGTGCTGAATATCTTTTAAATTCTCAGCTTGTGCATACTGCTGATTGGTTTGGGAATTTACATGGAATTGCAGTGGAAGAATTGGATTTTTAGAATAAGTATAGCCTAGCATTACCTGATATTTTTCTTTTACCTGGAAAGTGGCGGCCAGAGCATCTACCGTAGAAGGCCTTAAATTCATATTGCCAGAAAAGGCATCCGTAGGAAAAATATAGGCGGCTAGAAAGTTATATGCCGGACGGTGTAGGCTACGGGCATACGAAAGCTGTAGGCTGCTTGCTTGAGAAAACTCCCTGGAAAACGACAGGCTGGGAAGTAAAATACCCGAGCGCCGTTGTACCAATTCTTTATTCTGGGCATTATGAATCTGTGTGTGGCTATACTCCCAGCGCAGACTTGTATTTAACTTCGTTTTAGCATTCAATTGATGACTGATCGCAAGGTAAGCAGCCCCAATATATTCCAGCCTGTTCATCTGATAGCTGGCGGTACTATCCCTTTGCCATTGGTCTTGTTTAAATCTGTTCAACACTACCTGACTCTCCAGATTGGCCACGGAACCTTTTATACCAGCCTCTAGCTTACTTTGCTTGCTAAAGTGTTTTGTATAGTTCACGCTGCTCATTGCTACTTGTATCGGTATTTTTCTATCGACAGCAAAAGGATTGGTGCCGGAAGGAGTGTCACTACTATTTGAATTATTCTGGACAAAGTGGTGCAGATCATTGGCTTGTGAATAGAGATATCCCAGTTCCGCATTTAATTCCTGTTCCTTCGCAAACTGGTGGTGCAGTGACACAACACCTCTCCAATGGCTCCACTGATTTTTTTCCAGGTGTGTGAGAAGTACTGGCGTTGTGGCCTGATCTCCTTGCATCATATTCGTCCGGATGTTTTCATCATTTACAGTTACGGCATTGCTGAATCCGGAAAGTGAAGCATTCAGGCTGGTTCTCTGGCTCAGCCTATATTCCATTCCTGTATTGAGGGCATGATGGTATACCAATGGATTGCGTACGATGCTATCCCAGGTTTGTGTGGTTAAGCCTTGGTAATCAACTTTCCGGTAGTTAATAAAGGTTTGCCTGAAGTGATTGATCATAAAAAGGTAATCCGCATAAAGCGTGATTTTTCTGGTACGATGGGTAAGTTGCAGATTTGCCGATGACTTTTTTTGTGCCCCATATCCTGCCGAAAAAGAAACAGAACCGCTAGTACCATAGGCTGTATAATTCATTTGTGGAACGTCTAACCCTGTATGGTCTACTGCTCTTATTCCGGCAGAAAGGTTATATGCTTGGGATAGTAGAATGGGTGTAATGGTGATGTGCCTGATCACTGGCACCAAAGAGACACGTTCAACAGCAGGATTATGTCTGGTTGCTACAAGAGTAGAAAATACAGGATTCCTGGAGGAAAGGGTATCCATAGTATTTCGTTCTGTTTGCTTCGCACCAATAGATGGTTGACCTGCCACTTTTTCTAAACTACCGGTAAAGTTGCTGCTTAAGAAGGATTTCCCGGAAGTAATTATTTGCCCGGAAGCGAATTGAACGCCCACTATGAATAAAAAGTAAAGGGTAAAAATCTTTTTCATAATTGTAGCGGTTTCTGTAATACCTTACCAGATTATCTGGCATTGCTAGGTAGAGTGAGTGATATCATGCCTGATATGGCCACTTTTTGTTTGTAATCAACTATGTCAAAGGTAAGCGCCTGGCGAAGGAGAAACTGCCGCAAATGATTCAAATACTAGCAAAATTGATTCATCCGATATATGTTATAGAACTGTAGGGCAGAACTGATTAGCGTAATGCATCGGTAACTTATATGGGTAGAATGGCCCTTAGATGTGAACCTAGCAGGGTTAATTTTTTTTTGTATGGCCTGTAACGGATTTGCTATAGGCTTTGGGTGTTGTACCGAAACGCTGCTGAAAACACTTTGCGAAATAGGAAGGACTGGTAAAACCGGTTTCGAAGGCGATCTGGGTGATGTTGTCAAACTGGTTTTCAATGAGCGAAGCAGCTCTTTTCAGGCGGTATTCCTGCAAAAACTCATTGGGAGAAAAACCGGTCAGGGCATGTAGTTTCCGGTATAACTGAGCCCGGCTCATGCCTATTTCCTGGCTAAATTTTTCTACCCCAAATTGCGGATTGGATAACTCAGTCTCAGTGATTTCCATCACCTTTTGCAAAAACCGCTGATCCTGAGAGGGAATGGATAATTCACGAGGGGCAAGATGAATATTCTGCGCAAATTTTTCCTGTAGTTTTTCACGCTGCCTGATCAGGTTTTTTATTCTGGCAAATAATTCCTGCTCATGAAAAGGTTTCGCCAGGTAATCATCGGCGCCGGTTTCTAAGCCTGTTATTTTGCTGTATACATCGGCTTTGGCCGTGAGCAGGATAATAGGGATGTGGCTTGTCCGCTCGTCATTTTTCAGCTGTTGGCATAAGGCATATCCATCCATGTGGGGCATCATAATGTCAGAGATGATCAGGTCGGGAATTTCTTTAATGGCTTGCGCCAGTCCTTCTACCCCATCCCTGGCTTGAGATACAAAGTAGTCTTTGCTTAGTATTCCCACCATAAACCGGCTTAAATCCGGGTGGTCTTCAACTACTAATAGTTGCTTTTTGCCTCTACTTTTTTTGCCAGGTAAACTAACTGCCTTTTCTGATTGCGATTGTATGGGTTCTTCCTGTGCAATTACGTTAACTGGCTGGTCATCTCCTTCTTTTCCTGCCTTTTCACCCGCTGTAAAATGGGCAGCACCTACCGGCAGGTCAACAATAAATTCAGTTCCTTTCCCAAACTCGCTGTTTACAGAAATTTTTCCTTTATGCAATTCTACCAACTCTTTAACCAAAGCCAATCCCAGGCCACTTCCGCTTGCTTTCTGCTGAGAAGTATCTGTTTGATAAAACCGGTCAAACACCCGGCTTAGCTCCTTTGGCTTCATGCCCGGGCCGGTATCTGTTACCCGTATTTGCAGCCATTCCCCATCTTTATCAGGGCAACTGACCTCCAGTTGAACTTGCCCCTGTTCGGGAGTGAACTTAAAAGCATTTCCCAGCAGGTTAGTTATAATTTTACTGAGCTTATCCGAATCTGCATAGCCCTCGATCAACTCATCGGGCAACTGATACGAAAAGGCTATATTTTTTTGGCGGGCTAATGGAATAAAGGACTGGATACTGTTTTCAAAAAAACCCCGGATATCCATGGGCGTTACCTGCAGATGCATGTTTCCAGTTTCCAGTTTGGAAAGGTCCAGCAACTGGTTGATCAGTTGCAGCAGCCGATGGGCATTGCGGTGCATCATCTGGTATTCTTCGGGATTAATTTCTTTATTCGCCTTCGTTACTTTCCGCTCCAGAGGGCCCAGGATTAAAGTAAGTGGGGTACGAAGTTCATGGGAAATATTTTCAAAAAAGCGGGATTTGGCTTTTTCTATTTCGTGTTTTTTTTCCGATTCCAAACGGTTTTCATATAACAGGGCATTTTCCAGAGAAATAGCCATCTGGGTAGTTAGGATTTTTAAGGCATGTAAGCGATCGGATGAAAATACACCAGCCAGCAGATTGTTCTCCAGGTAAAAAATTGCCATCAGTTTCTCCTTTCTCAGAATGGGAAAACATAAGAGGGAGAGCGGACGGTAATATTGGATATACGGATCATAGGCATAGCGGCTATTTTGCAAGGCATTGTCTAACAAGATGGATTTTTGCGTTCTGGCTACAAACTGAACGATAGATAGTGGTAACTCCGTTGATTTCTCTATGGAAACCCCTTGCAGTACCTGTATATTTCCCCTGGCTAAGCCGGTGGCTTGAATAATTAATTGATCTCCTTGCTTTTCAATCAATATGCCTTTTACAGCTCCGGCCATTTCCAGTACATATTGCATCATTTTTTCAAGCAGGCCCGAAAGCACCATTTCTCCGGAAATAGCCTGGATAGATCTGATTATGCCTTCAAAATCCAGCGTCCGGCTTAGAGATTGCCCTTTCTCAATGGAAGAATGCAGGGAAATTTCCTCGTCACGTTTGAGTGCATGAATAAAATACTGTGGATATTTTGCTTCTAAATCTTGTACCTTGGCTATGGCTCCCCATTTCTGATATAATTGTCGGGCATTCAGAAAATAAATACCGGCAAAATCAGCTTTGCCAACCTGGTGCCAGTGCTTGGCTGCCAGTTGATTTCCTAAAGCTTCTATATGCGTAAAGCTATGTTTCTTTGCCTCGGCAATGGCACGGTCATACAATTCGGAAGCTTCCCACTTCCGGCCATCCAGGCGGGCTAGTTCTGCTTCTATTAATAGTTGTTTATGCAGAAAATTAGACGGACAAGCATCTGCCTTTAATTTGATTTTTCTATAACACCGGCCAATCTCCTGCCTGAGTTGTTGAATATCTGCTTGTGTGTGCGTTGCTAACAATAACTGGCTACAGGTGATTGCCTGATAAAAATGATAATCTGCCCACTTAATATTAGATTCCATTCTTACATGGGAAGAGGCAGATTGTTCTGAAGCAATCTGATAGGCTTCTTTATACTCCTCAAACCAGAATTTAGTCTGGATCTTGTTAAACCAGAGAAAGCCTTTTACAAGGCCTTGGTTGATTCGTTGAAGTTGCTCAGGCAAAAAACTTTCATCTGTAAGGTTATCTGCTTTTTCTCTTCGTTGCAGGTAAGCAGCCACTCTTTTTTCTAACGTGCAAGCATAATAGGATAATATAAAATTTACTTTCCGGCCAAATTCTGCTCCTTTGGCTCCATATTCTTCCACTTCTTTTAGATGATCTCCTTTATGGAACATGTGGATCGCCACATCCAGGTAATTAGCACTTGACTGCACCAGATCTCCCGCATCCCAGCCCACTTCAATGCCTCTGTTAAATATGGGTATCGTTTTACTTAAATGTTCTCCATAGGGCATTCCCCAAAAAGCAGATCTGCTGTACACTTGCGTTTTTTCTCTGGCTTTTGGGTTAGCATCTGCCAGTTGAATGGCAAGACGAGCGAAACGGTAGGCTTCCTGGTATTTATCTCCTGAGGCAAGAATCCGGCAATACATAGCAAACATATTCGCAGAAAGGTCAAACCGGCCATATTTAAAGGAACGCATGACACCTTGTAAAACGGCGAACTTCATTTGCGCTAACTGGTTGATATAGAAAGTTTGAAAGGCTAGTCCATACAAATTTTTCATTTGTACAATCAACTCCTGATCGCTTACTGGCGGGACATCAATAAAGTCGTGAATATTCTGTCGCTTGATGACACTTTCTATTTGGGCTTCCAGAGATGCAATTTCTTCTATTAGTACGCTTTCTGTTTGAGGTACATCAATTCCAGTTAAATGCAATCCGAGTACAGCTTTCTGATTGGCAGCTTCTAGTTTGAATAGACTAATGTATTGCCAGACCTGAAAAGCGAGAATATTGGCTTTTTCCAAGGCTGTTCTGGCATGTGTTAACAAAGTCTGGTAATGTTGTTCAGAAGATTCTTGCTCCCCAATAAGAAATTCACATTCAGCCCCCTGTTCATACAATGGAAAGGTAAGCTCATAATATTTCAGCCAGGCATCAGGAGGCAGTAAGTCAATACCATTCCTAAAATATTGAGCGGCTGGTTGAAAAGCCGATGCTGATTTAGCTTTCTGCCCGGCCTGCAAATTCAATGTAGCCAGTTGAACGCTTTCTTCTTCCTCCGAAATAAGTGCTTTTCCGGCATTCAACTGGTTTACAATTTCAAATAGCTGTTCATTGAGCAAATTTTCCGCATCCGCTTGCTCTTTTACATTATGGAGTAATAAAGTCCCGATCTGCCAGTGAACCCTACTCCGTTCATTTTCGGGGATGAGTGAGTAAACAGCTTGCTGAATCCGGTCGTGAGCAAATTTATAGGTTGCTCCATCGGAGATGATCATGTCTTCCTGCAAAGGCTTTTGCAATTCTCTGGAGGTCTGGTTGCTGTTTTTCTGATAGATGATCGCAAGCGTTTCTACTTGAAACGTGGTACCAATACAGGAAGCCAGTTTGAGTACTTGCTGCGAAGCCACTGGCATCCGGAGGATTTTTCCTGCCATGAACTCTACTACATTGTCTGTAATATTGAGCTGCCTGATTTTTTCTACATTCCAGTCCCAGCGTTTAAGAGAGGCATTATACTGCAACAGGTGAGCTTCATGAATGCTGTGCAGCAATTGCCGGACAAAAAAAGGATTTCCCTGCGTTTTGGAGAAGATGAGCTGTGTAAAAGGTAAACAATAACTGACCGGGCAATGCAGCGTATCGTTCAATAATTGTCCGATATGATCTACATTCAGGTTACTGAGCTGAATCTGGTAAATTTCTCTGTGCTGCTTTTGTATCTCCTGCCATTTTTCAAGCAAGGGATGCGTCTGGTCTACTTCGTTGTCGCGGTAGGAGCCAGTTAAAGTCAGATAACGGATCTGCTCACTAGTTGCTACTACTTTTAATAATTCCAGGGATGGGAAATCGGCCCATTGCCAGTCATCAATAAACATAAAAAGCGGATGTTTTTGCCCGCTAATGGCAGTTATAAAGTTGATTACGATCTGGTTAAAGCGGTTTTGATTTTCTACCGGACTCGCCTCCGCTACCTCTGGTTGTTTCCCGATTAATATTTCCAGGTTGCCTACTACATCCACTAACAATTTTCCCTGTGTACCTACTGCCTCCAGAATGGTTTTTTTCCAATACTCTACCCTTGTATGGCTCTCGGAAAGAATCTGATTGATAAAGGATTCAAACACCTGTATCCAGGCATAATAAGGAATGTTGCGGTAGTACTGGTCAAACTTTCCGCTGACAAAATACCCGCTTCTTTCGGTGATCGGTTTATGCAGGGTTTGCACCAGGGAAGTTTTACCTACGCCAGAATAACCGCTAATAAAAAGCAGTTGAAAATAGCCGGCACAACTTTTTTCCCATAACTGGAGCAGTTGAGCCATTTCTTTTTCCCGGCCATACAATTTTTGAGAGATCTGGAATTTTTCAGTAAAGTCGTTTTCTCCCAGGGAGAACTCAGTAATTTTTCCTTGCTGTAATAATTGATTGTGGCATTTTTGTAGATCAGCAACCAAGCCCAGGCAAGTCTGGTAACGGTCGTCTGCCTTTTTTTCAAGCAGCTTTGTAACGATGCTTGAAATTACTGCAGGAATTGTTGGATTCACTACATGGGGCGTAAAGGGAGTATGAGCGATGTGGGCATACATAAGCTCAAGCGGAGTATTGCTTTCAAAAGGTAATTTTCCGGTGAGCATTTCATAAAAAACAACCCCTAAGGAATATAAATCTGAGCGTTCATCTACAACCTGATTTAACCTGCCGGTTTGTTCCGGAGAAATATAGGCCAGTGATTCTTGTACAAAAGCAGGACTTTCCACATCCACATCTTTAACAGAGGGTTTTCCTGCTAAGCCAAAATCAATGAATTTAACTTCATCGCGGTTATTGATTAATATATTTTCGCTTGTAAGCTGGTTATGAAGTATATGCTGCTGATGTAAATTTCCGAGAATGCTTGCCATCTGGATACTTATAGTCAAAAAATGATCCTGGGTGAATGGGCTGTTTCGTAAACGCTCCTTCAATGTGGTTCCCTCAACGTATTCTAATTCTAAGATGAGTTTACCTTCCAGATTTTTGATGGCAAATGCTTTTCGAACGCCTTCTATGGACAGATGCCGGGTTATGTCAAGCTCATTTTTTAAGTAATTTTCTTCCTGACTTCCCTCACTATCCGAATGTAAAACCTTTCGTATTTTCTTTGTTTCCTCTTCAGGTACGTGAACTATATAGATAGCACATGCCTTTCCCTGATATATTAACTGACCATATGAAGGTGATTGGTCCATTGCGTTGTAAAAAATTACACAGGTGAAAGTTGCATTTGGGTATGTCCCGGAATAAGCCAGAAAAATACATGGCTTTGGTACCTTTTTAGGTAAGCACTCCCATAGTTAGTATTACAAAAGCAATTGTAAAAAATGTTTAATTCAATGTATTCTAATGCCATGCTGGAAACTGCCAGAAAAAATTCATTTACTAGCAATTTTGATTCATATAGGCATAGAGTCTGTTTTTAACTTTTCTCTTAACCGGCACAATTAAGGCTTTATGTATTCTCTGCTAGGCTATATCCAGGGCAACAATTTCTAAATCCTCGATCCTGGGAACTATTACAGTAAGCTTCCCTTCATTTATTTTAAAGGCAGGCTTTTGTCCGCTCACTAATAGCTGTACGGCTTTCACTTGTACTCCTTTCGGAAGTTGGATACTCACCTGTTGTTTATCTATGGGGATCAGTTCCCTAAAGGGACCTTTCATCATCATCGGATTGGTGAGGTTTACCAGATGAACCGTCATGGATTGTTTCTGCTGCCAAACGGTAACATCTACAATACCCGACCCTTTCACCTCCACAACTGGAGCTTCCTGTAATGCCCAGCGGATGGTATTAGCTAGCAATTTTCCATGATCGGCGCTCATGAGTTGCCAGAAAGAACGTTCCATATCACCGGGAATATAGGCAGTACGCCCTTTTCCAATCTCCCTTAAGTACAATTCTCTGGTCGTGCTTTCCGGTTCCCGCAGGTACACATCTTCCATCGGCAGATCGGGATAGGTAGGAATCAGCGTAACCGGACTGGGGAAGTCAGCTAAAGGCTTAACCTGTACCTGGTGAATGGTGTTAATGATCCGGTAGGCATCTTCCAGTTCAGTTAAAACGGGATGGAATTTTGCAGAGCCTGCTTCACTTTTCAGGCGAAGATAGCTGTTTCGCATGGGTCCTTCTACCTGCTGGTCATATGAAACACCAAACAGGTCTTTCAGGCCAAAATCTGTACGTTGTTTGCCTTCTTCGTTATATAGAGAAGTTTCAAATGTAGCCACAATGCTTCCTCCATTTTCCACAAAAGCACGCAACTGGCTGCACTGCGCATCTGAAAGTGCAGCTATGTTGGGCAAGATAAGTAGCTTGTATGGTTTAATACTCTGAGCATCCAGAAGCTGATCGTGCACCATTTCAAACGGAATACGGGCTTCAATAAGGGCATGGTACATGCCCAGGGCATGATCCTCACTTTTCTGCTGCCAGGACTTCCCGCCATAGTTGCGGCTGGTTTGTTCAGAATATACCATTCCTACCCTGGCTAGAGAGTCTGTATTTCGCAGATACTTTTCGTGTTTGTAATGCAACTGGTAAATATCTGCTATGGTGTCCATCCAGCGTTTATCATACATAAATCCGCCGAACTTTACAAAACAGGGAAGCAGGCCGTTTGCGGTACCTTCGGCTACCCATATCTTAATTTCTGCATTGCTTTGCACAGAATCTTTCCACCGGTATTGCTCTTCAATACCTACACTAAAAATTCCTACCTGGGGTTTCATTCCCATAGTGGCCCGTAATTCTTTGGCATGTTTCCCATTCGACCAGGGAGGAATCACCCCGCTTCTGGCCTGCTGATCGGCAAAAAAGAAATCAGAATGTTTGCCTGTTAATAATTTATCCGGAAAACCATTTGGAATATATCTGGCAGAAGGTTTTTGTTTCCGGATCTCTTTGTCCCACAAAAACCACAATTCTTTCAGCCGTTCTGTACGCCACTCGGTATACTTGCGGTAGGCAGGGTCCGACTTATCACCGCTGGCCATAGCGGTGCTTAGTCCGGAAGAGGTAGTGGCAGGCAATTCAAAGCCGGAAAAGGATTTAAAATTCTGTTTGCAGTGTTCGCAGTAACAGAGTCCATGCCCAGACCAGCGGTTGGAGAATATGGCATCCGGCTGATAGCGTTCCATGATCTCCTGATTCACCCGGGTCATAAAATCAAAATTATAGGGTCCTAAGGCACAGGTTACCCACAATTCTGGGTTTGCCCAGTGGCGGCGCTTTTTTCCATCGGCTGTTACATGAATATAATCCGGATGAGCTTCATACATATCTTGTCTGGTGGCATGTGGATCTGTGCGCAAAATAACAGACATATTCATCTTGCGGCATCCCTCCACCAGGTAGCCTAAGGGATCGGAATTACCAAGCCAGGGACTCCGGTGATGCAGGGGTATTTGAGTAGGATAGAAAGCCACCACTCCCCCGGCACTTAATAAAGCACCATCGGCATGAATTCGTTTGAAATAACCCAGCCAGAAATCGGGATCATACCTACCCGGATCATTTTCTACAAAAGCAAGCTGCGCCCATCGCATTGACCTGTCAAACCATAGTTTTTCCCTGGCAGCTTTATCCTTTGCCTGAACTTTTGCTATTGTTAAAAGGCTGGCTCCTCCAGCTGCGGATAGACCTCCGAGGAATGAAGCCGTCTTCATAAAATTTCTTCTGTGCATGGATGATTAATAAATTTGTCGGTTTACCTGAGGCAAACAGCTTGTTGGATGGCTCATGTAGATAAAAACTATATCCCTGTTTTCAGGATACATAATAAGTGATAATTAAACTAAAAAAGTTTATAATTAAAAAAGATTGCCTCACTATCTGTTTTTATCTATATTAATTTTTCTGACTATCAGCGCTGCAATAGATTCCCTTAACTGATTTCTCTTGCATCAGAAAACGTATCTGGCGTAATCCAGCTTCCAGCAATACCTTAAATATTTGTTTGCTTGTACTCACCTATTCCATAATCCATCATATGCAAAAGTTCTCCGTCATTGTATTGATGACTATATTGCTCAGTAGTTGCGCTTCATCCACCGAAGAAAAGAAAAACACTCGTCAGCCTTCCAAACAGTGGTGGAAAGAGTCGGTTATCTACCAGATCTATCCCAGAAGTTTTAAAGATACCAATGGAGACGGAGTCGGCGATCTGAAAGGGATTATTGAAAAACTTGATTACATTAAAAGCCTGGGCGTGACGGCTGTCTGGCTCAATCCCATTTACAGTTCCCCCAATGACGATAATGGATATGATGTGAGTGATTACCGCAACATTATGCAGGATTTTGGCACCATGGACGATTTTGACCAGATGCTTGAAGGAATGCATGACAGAGGCCTTAAACTGATTATGGATGTGGTTGTCAATCACAGCAGCGATGAACATGAATGGTTCAAACAATCCAGAAGTTCCAGAAATAATCCTTACCGGAATTATTACCATTGGTGGTCGGCTGAGAAAGGAAAACCTCCCTACCGCTACAGTTTATTCGATGAAAAGGGCGATGCCTGGAAATACGATCCACTTACCAAAGCATATTATCTTCATTATTTTTCCCAAAAACAACCAGACCTGAACTGGGAAAATCCCAAACTCAGGCAGGAAGTCTACGATATTATGAAGTTCTGGGCAGATAAAGGCGTAGATGGATTCCGTCTGGACGCTTTTGGGTTTGCTGCCAAAGACACTACTTTTCCGGTATTCCCGGAAGGCTATGAAAAAGAATTTTCGAAATATTACTCCATGCAGGGTAATTTACATCAGTATTTGCAGGAAATGAATGAACAGGTTTTTAGTAAGTATAAGGTGATGAGCGTAGCCGAGGGTGCCGGAAATTCCTTTCAGGATGCACACAATCTGGTGGATGAAGATAGAAAGGAGTTAAATATGGCCTATGCCTTTGAGGGGGTAGATATTGCCAAACCAGATGGCTATAGCCTCAGGCATTTTAAAGAAGTATTTTCCAGGTGGGACAGTGCGTTTGCCCAAAAAGGCTGGCTTTCTATTTTTCTTGCCAATCATGACCAGGCCAGACTGGTAAGCCGTTTCGGAAACGATAGTCCGGAATTCAGAGAAGCTTCAGCAAAAATGCTGAATACTTTTATTCTGAGTATGCGAGGTACCCCCTATTGTTATTATGGCGATGAGCTGGGCATGACTAATATTGGCTTTACTTCGATTGAGCAATACAAGGATATTTCTGCCATTAATGGCTATAAAAAAGTACTGAATTCCGGCGGAAATATAGAAGCATACCTGACAGACCTTAAGTTTGGCTCCCGGGATAATGGCCGCACACCCATGCAGTGGGATGATTCAACCCAGGCCGGGTTTACAACCGGCACACCCTGGCTGCCAGTTAATTCAAATTATTCGCAGATTAATGTAGCCCTACAGGAAAATGAGCCGAATTCTGTACTCAATTATTTCAGGAAAATAGTGCAACTCCGGAAAGACAATCCGGTATTAGTATATGGCGATTACCAGTTGCTTGAGCCTGCCCATCCGGATATTTATGCCTATACCAGAACACTGGAGGGCAAAAAAATGCTGGTGCTGCTTAACTTTACCAGCAAAACTACCAGAATTCAACTGCAGGAAATGGGTTCTGTAAAAGAAACGCTGATCAATAATTACTCAAGTGTAAAAATGGAAGAGGGAGAAGTATCACTCCAGCCTTATCAGGCGGTAATATTTTCATTATAATATAGTTGATATATCGTCGCAAACCACTACCTGACGTAAATACATTCGAATACGACTTTTATGAACAAACTTTCTTCTGTTATCCTGCTACTCGTTCTAACATTGTTCAATGTAAAACTGAGTTGCTATGCACAAGCTATAGCTCCATCCGTTAAACGGGTTGTATTTCTGGGAAACAGCATTACCTGGGCAGGCCAATATGTGAATTATATAGAAACCTATCTTAGAACGCAACATCCTGACAGACAATGGGAATTTATTAATGTAGGATTACCTAGTGAGACAGTGAGCGGGTTTTCTGAAGAAGGACATGCAGGAGGAAGTTTCCCCAGACCTGATCTACATGAGAGGCTGAATCGGGTATTACAACAGACAAAGCCTGATCTGGTATTTGCTTGTTATGGGATGAATGATGGCATTTACAAACCTTTGGACAAGGAGCGTTTTACCCGTTTTAAAGAAGGGATTCAATGGCTGCGTACTGAAATAGAGAAGACTGGTGCCAGAATTATTCATATTACACCCCCGGATTATGACGAACTTCGAGGCAAAAGTATAGGATATACTGCTGTGCTTGACCATTATACGGATTGGTTACTCGATAAAAAGGCAACGGCTCAATGGGAAGTAATTGATATCCATTATCCCATGAAAAGCTATCTGCAAGCTCACCGCCAGGTAGATGCAAAATTCAACTTGCAGGGATTTGCCCTGGCAGAAGATGGCGTTCATCCCGGAGAAACCGGACATTGGCTCATCGCACGGCAAATCCTCTTATATCTGGGCTATACGAAAGTAGCGAATGCGACTGGTGTTGTAGAGAGCATAAAGCAGGTTCCGGATGCTTCCCGGCTAATAAAACTCATTGCAGAACGGCAGAATATGTTGCGCGATGCCTGGCTGACAGAAACCAAGCATAAGCGGCCTGGTCTTCCGGCAGGCTTGCCATTGGAGGAAGCTAGTCGAAAATCCATTGAACTCCTGAAAGAGATTGAAGGTTTGCTATCTCGTAAATAATATCTTTTCTTGAATGAGTCAGACAAGCAGTATATAAATTGTAGACCAGAACGATCATTTTCACCCAGCTAAAAAAGCCTGCCCTGCTCAAGGTATTTCATAGACACAAAGTAGCCATTTGCCAAAATCTAAAAAATATTCAAACATATATGCCTTGGTGATAACTTTAAGAATTGATCGGGCTTTGTGATCTGTTGTCTAAAGGTGAGTATACTAACTATAAACCAGGTTTAGCTTTTGCCGCCTGTACAAGTTGTACTTGAATTAAATGTATATATTTCATTAATAATTAACAATTTGACTACAAAAATAAAGTAGAATGATCAGATACTTTACACCTGAAGATAGACAAGCACTTATTTCATTACTTAGGCTGAATATACCTCAGTATTTTGCTCCTTCTGAAGAACAAGACTTTAGTGAGTATCTTGATACATATTTGGAGAGTTATTTTGTGGTGGAAGAAGCAGGAAAAATTATAGGCTGTGGAGGTATCAATTATTTTTTAGAAGAAAAGATAGCCCGGCTTTCCTGGGATATAATTCATCCTGATTTCCAGGGAAAAGGCATTGGCCGTACGCTTACTCAATACAGAATCAACCAGATCAGAAAAAATGCAGATATCCGTAAAATTGTAGTCCGGACTACCCAACTGGTGTATCCATTCTATCAGAAGATGGGCTTTATCCTGGAGAAATCAGAAAAGGATTACTGGGCTAAGGGGTTTGACTTGTACCAAATGAGGCTTGATATCAATAAACAGATTTCGTATTTAAGTAGATAAAGATAACTTCCTATTAATCAAGCATAATTATGTGCAGTTTCTTGCAACTTTTTACAACTGATGAGGGTCGTTAATATACGCTTTACATAGATTTTTTTGAAGTATCTAATAATAGGGTTTCCGCACCAAAGATAGAGAAAAAGGAAAGAGGGGCTAACTTTGTGCATGGAACTTAAAAAGATACTAAACAAAGTAGCTGATTTTCGGGTGCAAGGCCGCTGCTTACATCTATTAGCAGATATTTTAGGCTTAGTTTTATGTGGGGTAATAGCCGATTGTGATGACTTTGACGAGATAGCAGATTATGGCAAAGATAATACAGCGTTTCTGCAGCAAGAACTAGGATTAAGTTTTGTTAATGGTATACCTTCTGCTGACACTTTAAATCGGGTGATCAGACACCTGGATAGCCATAGTTTGGAGCAATGCTTCAAAGCGTGTGTAGCTGGCTTCTCCTTAGCAGGCAAGCAGGTATGTATAGATGGCAAAGAATTGAGAGGTACTATACCTGCAGGCAAAAAGCATGCTTTGGTTCGTATGGTCAATGTATGGGTAGAGGAACATAGCTTAAGCTTTGGACAAGTAGCCGTAGAAGCCAAGAGTAATGAGATTACAACTATTCCTGCTTTATTAGATACCCTTGATTGCAAAGGTAGTATCATTACTATAGATGCTATTGCTTGTCAGCAGGCAATTGTAGAAAAGATCAGGGATAAGCAAGCCCATTATGTGATTGCCCTAAAGGCTAATCAAGGTGTACTCTATGAGCAGGTAGCCCATTTTATGCAAATCAATAAGTCTGCTCTCGCTTTTAATCAGCAACTAGATAAAGCCCATGGCAGAGGAGAAGAACGTAGGGTATATATTGCTCAATGCATTGATTTGGTAGAGGAAAAGGAAAAATGGCAGGACTTACATACTTTAGTCATGGTAGAAAGAAAACGCATTATAGCAGGCAAAAAGCAAGAACAAACCCTGTTCTATATAAGCAGTTTAACAGATACAGACCCTGCCTTGTACAGCCGCTACATAAGAGGCCATTGGGCGATAGAGAATGGCTTGCATTGGCAACTAGATGTTACCTTTAGGGAAGATGAGGCTAAAGTCAGGAAAGATAAAGGACCCATCAATCTGCATCTGATTAGAAAGTGGTCTTTGCATCTGCTCAAAAAAGAGCCTTCTTGCGTGAGTGTCAAACGGAAAAGAAAAAAAGCTAACAGAGACACTAATTTCCTGTTAGCTATTCTTAAAACTTAATATTTAGTGCGGAAACCCTAAATATTATACTTAATTGTGTTTAATTACTTATAGATAATTTAAATGCTATTTTTACTTCTTATGCATATTCCAATTTACAAAACCGTATATACCAGGACAGGTTGCCATTTATACTACTTTACCTCTCCATGAGTGTCAGTATAAAATACCCTTCGCTTTCTAGTTGCTAAGTGCTACAACCAATAAGATATGGAGAATGTAAATCTTATAAGTAAATCCGGAATTATTTTCTCTAAATACTTGTAGACCTTATGTTTATATGTTACTAACAAACATTCATGCCAGATACTACTCATTCAAATGAGTTGCTCCAAGGAATTTTTGATTCCTCACTCAGTTCTGTTTTTGTACTAAAAGCCCTCCGTGATGAGCACAATAACATCCTGGATTTTACCTGGGTGCTGTTCAACAAACGAGCCCTTCAACTGTATCCTTCTGCAAAAGGGCTAATTGAAGTGGGAAAAAGGGTATCTGAGCTGTTTCCAAGCGCCATTGGAAGTGAAAATTTTAAGCGGTGGATACATACCACCCATACAGGAGAAGCCTATTTAACAGAGTATTACCATGATCAGGATGGTTTGACTCACTGGATCAGGGAAAGGGGAATCAAGTATGAAGATGGCCTCATCATTGCTTCTGATAATATTACTGAGCAAAAATTAAAAGAAGACATCTTACATAGAAGTGAAGCCTTGCTGTTGGAAAGCCAGGATATAGCCCAACTGGGAGCTTTCCAGTGGAATGAAGACATGAGTGAGGTGTATTGGACCCCACAAATGTTTAACCTGTATGGCATAGAACCCAATTCTCTAAAGATTACTCCTCAGTTAATTGCCTCTTTTGTCCATCCGGAGGATAAAGAGAAATTCGTAGCGATGGTGAGTAAAATAAGAAATACCCAGGAGACCTACTCCATAGAATACAGAGTAATCACTGCTGACGGTCGTTTGAAGCATTTGTGGACCAGAGGAAAAATAATCAATGGCAGGCGTACAGGAACAGTGATGGATATTACGGAGCGAAAACTTCAAGAAGAGAAGTTTAAACAAAGTGAAGAACTCCTGCTGGAAAGTCAGCAAATAGCCCAGATAGGCACCTTCCAAATGGATGAAAAAGGAGATATCTACTGGACGGCTCAGATGTATCAAATATTTGAGATTGACCCTTCTGTAAAAATAACCCCTGCCCTTGTAGATAATATGATTCATTCAGCAGACAGAGAAAAATTCTTTGAGAATGTACATAAGGTATTGAGTAGTGGGGAATCTCATACGGTGGAATATAAGCTTTGCCTACCCAATGGAAAGCTAAAGTATATTTGGTCAAGGGCGAAAATGGTTCATGGCAAATTTACAGGCACAGCCATGGATATTACCGAACGCAAAGAACTGGAAGAAAAAAATACGTAGCTTTCCCATCGCAATGTGGATCTGGATAGTTTTGTTTATACGGCTTCTCATGACCTGCGCTCTCCACTGAATAATATTGAAACGTTATTGAACTTCCTAAAGGAAGAGATTACTGATGAGAAGGAAAATACCGCTTTATATATGGAACTGATGAGGAAATCAGTGGTTGATTTAAAGAATACACTCCAGGACTTAACTACGGTCACTGAGATTCATACAGGTGATGGAAAAGAGCTGGTTAATTTAGCGGACGTGATTAAAGAAGTGAAAGTAGCCCATTATAACCAAATAGAAGAGACTAAAGCTTCTATAGAGGTGGATTTAGCTGTGCCTCTCTTACACATACCAAAGAGGCATGCTAAAAGCTTAGTCTATAATATGCTTTCAAATGCCTTGAAATTTCGCTCAACCGACAGGCAGCTTCATGTAAAAATTTCTTCCAGGATAAAGGGCGATAACATCCTGGTGAGCTTTTCAGATAATGGGATAGGCATCAGAAAAGAAGATCATGGAAAAGTGTTTATGATTTTTAAACGGTTTAATCCAGAGATAGCAGGCAGAGGTGTAGGGATGTATTTAGTGAAACGGGTAATTGATTTAAATGAAGGAAGTATTTACCTGGAAAGCCAGGAGAAGGTAGGCACTACCTTCCATGTAGAGCTTCCTATGACAAAGTGAAGCTGGCCATTAATGATATTGTTTAAGTAAGGGCAGCCGTTTAGCTCTGTTAATGGTTTAAGCAGATAGTTTTGCATCCCGGTGCTTTAATTCTTTTATATTTTAATATGAGAAGAACTGGTGAGTTAGAATAATCATGGAGCGTATAGGATCAGATTAATAATGTGCTAGAGTGCCTCCAACACTTCAAAGTTATTTATTACAGGTAGGGACAGATATAATTAAAATATGTCTGGAAAATCAGAGAGTCTCCCGTTGATCTAAACAATATCTTTTATTTTTTCTGATCCTTCCTTCCCCATAGAGGCAATTACAATTTACTTTGTCAGGCTCGCTTCTTCTATGATATGCTGTGTCAGATATGCATTGACAAAATGAGCACTTTGTTGACAAGTTTATAAGGAGACATACAAGCCGTAAAAGTTCAAATCATAAAAAATAATTGTAAATACATTTATTCAATCAAAATTGATGTAGTATACGCAACTGCTCTCAAAAGCAATTTGGCTATAATCAACTAACTTCTTGTAAATTTAAGTCTTTGAACAAATAGCAGAGTATGCCGTAGTTATTATGTCGTTAGTAATGCCTCCACATGCAAGGTAGATAGCCTGTTTTTCGAGGGATGGTTTTGGTAAGAATACTTAAATTATCTGAGAATCAAGCTACCAGACTGATCTTATCTCCTTCGTTAATTTCCATAATTTAGCTACTTGCTTGTGTTAGCACCAGATGGTTGTCTAAGTGAAATTTGGCTGGCCTATGTCTTTGTGTAAATCTTCTGACAAAAAATAAATTAGGAGTAGTCGCATAAAACATATATCTAAAATATTAATTTAGTATAATATTAACTGCCCCTCTTTCTGATTTTTAAATTAAATATGGAATGCGGCATTTTTTTCTGCTCGTTTTAAGCGTATTTTTTCCCTTATTTGTCTCCGCTCAATCCCATAGTTTAGACAGTCTGTTCTTAGCGCTGGCTAACGCTACCCCCGCTACATATCCTTCTGTTTTTTCTCACATAGAACAAACCCTCCAAAAAACGGAATTTAATGCTGCTTTGCAAGCAACGGATAAAATAATATCCATCAGTCAGCGGCTCCCTTTTAAAGGGCCTGGTGCAAGTGCATACCGTTGTAAAGCTATTGTATATAATCAGAATAATAAGGGAATGCAAGCTTTGCAGGCTACCCAGCAAGCATACCGGCTCGCTCAAAAGGATAAGTTGCCCATGGAAGAAGCCCATAGTTTAAAATTAATGGGCAGTATTTATCATTCAATAGGCAGGCAGGAATTAGCGTTGCAACAATATTTGAAAGCCCTGGAAATTTACTATCAGCAAGGATATCAGAAATCTGAGGCAGAAACACTATATGAACTAGGCAATTTGTGTTACTATACCCATAAATACAATGCCTCCAAACGATATCTGCTAAAGGCCTATCAACTGGGAAGTGATTCTTTAGATAAGCGTATATTAATCAGCTGTATAAATACTATTGCTCTGGCATACCGCGCCAAAGAAGAATATTCCGATGCCATACATTATCAGAAACTTTCTTACCAGATGGCTATTCAGGCAAAAGATAGCGCCTGGATTGCTATAACAGCCGGGAATCTGGGTGTTATTTATCAATCGCAAGGTAACAATGAAAAGGCTTTACCCTATTATCTACTTGATCTTAACTTAAGCAAGAAGTTTAATATGTGGGGCAGCGCAGCCAATAATTATATCAGCATTGCCAATGTTCATCTTCAGAAAAGGAATTATTCTTTAGCCAAAATATATCTTGATAGTGCCATATACCTGAAAAGTTCTGTGAGAGAACATGATTTTCTTCAGGTTTTGTATCAGACCTTATCCAGTTATTATCTGCAAACCAATCAGCTGGATAAAGCCTACCAGTACCAGAAACTACAGTATACGGTGAAAGATTCGCTCGATAAGAGAAAATATAATGCTGAACTGGAAAAGGTGATGGCCGGGTATGAGTGGGATAAAAAACAAGCAGAAATAGCCTTATTAAAGAAAGACAATGAAATTATTCAGGCAGAAGCCCAACAAAAAAACAATACATTGTTTGCCATTACCGGTATATTGATTTTAATTATGATGCTGGCTTTTATTCTTTACCGGAGTAACCGCCAGAAGTACAAAGCCAACTATACCCTTACTCTACAGCAGAAAGAACTTTCTGAGAAAAATGAGGAAATCAAACAATTCAATAATTCCCTGGAACAAAAGGTAGAAGAACGTACGCACCAGTTACAAATCGCCATGGAGAATGTAGTTAGAAAAAATCAGCACCTGGAAGATTTTGCGTATGTAATCTCTCACAATTTACGGGCGCCGATTGCCAGAATTATGGGTTTGGTTTCTATTTTCAATAAAGATAACCTTCAGGATAAAAGCAATCTACCGATACTGGAGCACCTGAATACAGCCGCCGTTAATCTGGATATGGTGGTCAGTGACCTGAACGATATCCTGCTGATGCAAACCCTGGCTGATCAATATAAAGAGGAAGTATCTCTGGAGGACGTTACCCGGCTTACAATTGAAAGTTTACATGAGATGATTAGAACTTCCGCTGCCAGCATTCAGACGGATTATTCGCAAGTGGATAAATTATTAACCATTAAAAGTTATATGACCAGTATTTTGTATAATCTTGTTTCCAATGCTATCAAATATCAATCCCCTGAACGTAGTCCCGAAATTCTCATAAAAACTTCTAAAGTAAACGATGCTGTTTGTTTGACGGTAAAAGATAATGGTATTGGCGTAGACCTTACCAAGAGTAATGGTAATAAACTTTTTAAACTCTACCAGAGAATGCATACGCATGTGGAAGGAAAGGGAATGGGCTTATTTATTGTAAAAGAACAGGTAGAGGCGCTTAACGGAAAAATTGAAGTAGAAAGTGCGCCCAATCAAGGATGTGCGTTTCATATATACCTGCCTTCTTAGATTCCGTGCCAATCACTCTGGCGGCATAGTATAATTTATTAACAGCCTGGGCTTTGACATCAACATTCATTCTAACCTTTATCTGCCTCCCTCCTCTTTTTAGCTTCACCAGGACAAAAGCTTTCTTTAGCCATACCATAGCTTCGCCCCAAAGAATGGCGGCAGGCAGGAATTTTGAATGCAAAGAAATTTAAGTTCCTAAATGTTTCTACTCAACACCAGAATTTCTCGTAAAACATCAAAAGATTATTTAATTATTGACAGAATGAAAGATAACCATCGACGTATAAAAACTTATATCAGCGAAGCTAATCAGAACCGTATTAGCGAAACCCTTTCCGTAGAAGTGGAAAGCCAGGCATCATTTTCAGCAGAAAACCAGGATTCAACGGAGAGTAGTTCGTTAAAACAACCCGAAACTCATCTAGAGATATATGATGAACCAGAAGCACTCAGTGCGCCCCTAACTCCTTTACCTCCTACAACAGCTGCCTATGATGCCGAAGCAGTAGCCGGTTTTACCATCGGAGAAACCTATGGAGATCAGGAAGATTATTATGCTAAAGGGAATACCAAATAAAAAGAGAGGGCAACCTAAAAGATGATGCGTAAAAATAAACCCAGGCATAATATTGCCTGGGTTTATTTTTAGTTAGATGGATGCCTTATTGTTCAAACTGAATGGTGCTTACATTAATAATATCCTCATTGGGTTTGTCCCGTTTTACGACCACAAAATACACATCATGTTTACCCTCCGTAAGTTTGGTTATTTCTCCAGTGATCTGCTGTTTTGTACTCCAGGCTCCGGTTGCCTTATAAGGTGTCCGGCAGATCACAGGACCAGCATAGGAATCGATACGTACTTCAATTTCCCCTTCTTTATCCAGAGAAGAATACTCATAGACGAATTTTTTAATGCCACTTAGGTCTATATTTTTCAGAAGAATATACGATTTATGGTCTCCCTGGCTCAGGGAATTGCCAAACCTGGGAAAACCTACATGTGCATCGGCATATACCGTTCTTACTTTGGCATTTCGCAAGGTTACCATATCTGAATTGGTTAGGGGACCAATTGTTTTCCCGCCTTTATCCGTGTAGGTGGCTAGTAATGTATATTGGCCTCTTGGCTGATCCTCTGTATGTTCTTTCAAAGCAATGGAACCTTGTACTGGCAACTGCGCTTTTTCCTTTTTTTCATCTGTAAGAGAGAATATATATTTCACCATTTCCGAAGCATCCTGGGCGGAAATCTGCGGATGGGCACTCATTACATACTGGGTTCCCCAGCTGCCTGCTCCTCCGGCAATAATTTTCTTAGCCAGTTTATCAACCGAGCCTGGCTGGTTTTTGTACCGCTGTGCCACGGCAACATATGCAGGCCCTACAGAAACTTTATCTATGGTATGGCAGGCTTTGCAATCGCTGCGGGCGATCAATTGTTTTCCTTCGGTATTAGTTTCAACCGTAGTAACGATTTGTTTTTTAAGCTGTGCTTCATTCGACAGGGCACTGGGCTGCGGATTGTAGTCAAAATATACTTTTACATTTTTAGGATCAACTTTTCCATCTTCTTTATCGGCTACCTTCACCGTATATTCAAAAGGCTTATTTTCCCAGTAAAAAGATTTGTTTCCGGTAGACTGAATGCTTACTTCCGGCATCGCATTCCCAACTTTCACCACAAGGGTATCTGTACCCACCAGACCAGCTTTATCCGTTACTTTCAGAATAGCCTGGTATTCTCCTTCATGTGTATAGGTATATGAAGCATTCGGTTTAGTTGCCCCTACCGTTTTGCCATCAAACAACCACTCATACATCAGTTCATCGTCATCATCTAAGTCTCTGGTGCCCCGGCTGTTGAAAAGTATCCGCAATGGTGCTTGTCCTGCGATGTCCCTAATCTCAGGCAGATTTCTGTTCTCAGAAGTTATAAAAACTCTCTTGCTTAGTTGTGCCGCTGCTACAGAATCCGTAATAGTAGCCTTCGCAATAGGTGCCCGGTTTCCGGTATTGTATTCAATTTTTACCAGTCGTGCATCCTCGTTATCGGCACCATATACCGAACCATATTCCAACATATACATCACCCCATCTTTGCTGAAAGCCAGATCTATTGGCCGGCGGAAATCGCCATTGGCAGTCATAAAGGGTTCACTGCGTACATAGTTTTCATTCTCATCAAACCTTACGGCCATTACCCAGTTACGCATCCATTCAAAAATAAACAAGGTGCCATCGTAATACTCGGGAAATGCATTGGGAGAGGCAGTGGCCTTATTATAGGTATAAAATGAACCAGCCATCGCACTACGTCCCCCTGCCCTAGTTCCGGAAACTCTTTAGAAGCCGCATAGGGATACCAGATCATTGGTTTCTGAGCCGGAGGCAATTTTTCAAGTCCGGTATTATTAGGAGATTTATTGACTGGCGCTGCCGGATCGAACTTTGGTCCAGCGGTATTGCTTGTAAAATCCCATTTTACATAGGCCTGATTATCGCCTACAAAGTAAGGCCATCCGAAATTTCCAGCCTTTTTTGCCTGATTAAACTCATCATAGCCTCTGGGGCCCTGAATACTATCTTTACCAGCATCCGGGCCAATTTCGCCCCAGTATACGGTAGAAGTTTTCGGATTTACAGCAATCCGGTAAGGATTCCGGCAGCCCATGGCATAAATTTCTGGTAAAGTTTTTTCCATTCCTTTCGGGAACAGGTTGCCTGCCGGAATAGTATAACTGCCATCAGGTTCTGGATGAATGCGTAAGATTTTTCCTTTAAAATCATTGGAATTTGCCGAAGACCGCTGGGCATCCAGGCTGAAATATTCTTGTCCTGGACGTTCGTCCAGAGGGGCATATCCATTGGAAGGAAACGGACTGGAACTATCGCCGGTAGACAGTATAAGATTCCCATCTTTGTCAAAGGCCAGGGAACCGCCATGATGTGCCCCACTATTTTCCTGCACCGGCACTTTTAACAATATCTTCTCGGAGTTTACATCCAGTGTATTATCGCTCTTTACAGTAAATCTGGACAAATGGAAAATAATAGGTTCTTTTTCTACAGGTGGTGAATAATACAGGTATATGTACTGATTGGTGGCAAAGTCCGGATCAAGGGTTACCCCAATTAAGCCTGTTCCCCGAAATTTAGATAAGGCAAACTGATGTACAAGCGATTGTTTTTTCGTATTCGTGTTATAGAGAAAAAGATTCCCGGTTGACAGTTCTGTAAAGAATACCCGTCCATCACCAGCAACAGCCAGTTCCATAGGGGTATTCAAGTCATTGATTAAAACCGTTTTTACAAAGCGGTTTTCTTCAGGAACCACTACAGCATAGGCTTTACTATAATCCAATGGTTTGCCATTGCCCATGGCATATTTTATTCCTCCCCACAAATGCTGATAAAATAAGGGCTCACTGTAACTTTCCGGTGTATGCCCCAATCCGGTATAAAAAGCCCTGCCTCCATCAAAGTCATGATACCAGGCAATAGGGTGATTGGCTCCATTGGTGCCATTGTCGTAGGTATTTTCATCCAGATACGCCAGCACATTTAACCCGGAATAGAAAGAACGGTAGCTATACCATTCATCGGTACGCTCCCAGCGGTCGGGTAAATGTGCGGTAGACGGATGGTTTTTATTGGTTACATCAACAGCTGCTTTGCGCTCTCCAGGGTTGGAGGGATGATTGGCAAAATGTGCTCCCATTAACTTATTATACCAGGGCCATTCATATTCGGTATCAGCCGCCGAATGAATTCCAGCGTATCCGCCTCCTGCTTGAATGTACCCTTCAAAAGCTGCCTGTTGTTGGGCATTTAATACATTGCCGGTGGTACAGTTGAAAATAACTGCCTGATAATGCCGTAAACTATCTTCTGTAAAATAAGCGGCATTGGTCGTGGTATCCACCTGAAAATTATTTTCTTTCCCCATCTTTTGTATGGCAGTAATTCCATATGGAATCGATGTATGCTTCCAGCCTTTGGTTTTGGAAAATACCAGTACCCGAAGGGAAGTAGATGAAGCATTAGCACTCGTTTGTGCAACAGGTTTTTTGGAATTCAGGCAACTAATTAATCCTGTAATTGTGATCAATAAAAAGAGAATAAACAGAGAAGATTTAGCAGGTAGTGTTGAAAATGACATACTCAGAAGCAGATTTGGTAGTATTGGGGTAAATATATAAAATGAAAATTTTTCATGTAAATATACAAAGTCATTTAGTTTAAATATTCATTAAACCAATGCTGCCTTTACATAAATTTTATAACCAGAATCAGTTTCAAATTAAGTCAATGATATTAGAAAAGTTTTCTATACAAAGGCAATCCTTACTTGTGAAAAGCAGAACCTGAGATGACAAAGCAAAGCCGATTATAACAGTTGCTTCTTGTATATAATGAAAAGAAATCTGATAAAATATGCTTCACCGGTGTATGTCTTACCAGCTATTGTACAATATCAGGACTTATTTCTTTGACCCTACTCTTTTTTGACAAAACAGCAACCACCGCATCTCCTACTGCTGAGGTTTTTGCTTTCCCACCCATATCCGGTGTAAGGTTTTTGGCTTCCACTAATACGCTTTCTATTGCATTCAATACCTCTTTTCCCCAGGTAGAATGTCCGAAAAAATCCAGTAACTGGCTTACCGACCAGATTGCCGCCAGGGGATTGGCAATTGCTTTTCCGGCAATATCAGGTGCAGACCCATGCACCGGCTCAAACATTGATGGATATTTCCGTTCCGGGTTGATATTTGCGCCAGCTGCCAGTCCCATACCTCCGGCAATAGCGGCTCCTAAATCGGTGAGAATATCCCCAAATAAGTTAGACGTAACTACAATCTGGAAGCGCTGGGGCTGTTTTACAAAAAACATAGCAGCCGCATCGACCAGGTACGAATAGGTTTGTACATCCGGATACTGTTTTCCTACTTCTACAAATACCTCATCCCAGAATACCATCGAGTAATTAAGTGCATTTCCTTTGCTGATGCTGGTGAGTGTCTTTTTTTCTTTTCTGGCAAGTTCAAAAGCATAACGAATGATTCTTTCGGTTCCTTTTCTGGAGAACACCCCGGTTTGTAATACGACTTCCTCAGGCTTTCCTTTAAACAGCCAATCCCCTGCCCCGGCATATTCTCCTTCACTATTCTCCCGGATCACAATCATGTTGATATCCTCCCGTTTGACATCTTTCAAGGGACAAGGGGCTCCTTCCAGCAGCTGAACAGGACGAAGGTTTACATACTGGTCAAATCCTTTTCTGATTTTCAGCAATAAATCCCACAACGAAATATGGTCCGGTACACCAGGAAATCCGACAGCACCTAAATAAATGGCATCGTAGGCTTTTAGCTTTTCCAGTCCATCATCGTCCATCATTTTTCCATGTTTGAGATAATATTGGCATCCCCACGGAAAATGTGTAAACTCAAAATGAATATTCCCATCGAGTTCTTCTATGGCTTTTAACACTTTGATTCCTTCGGCCAGTACTTCCGGACCAATTCCATCTCCGGCAATCACGGCAATTTTATAGCTGTTCATGGCTTGTAGCTTTATAAGTGAATAGTCAGATTACAATCAATCTCTGCCTGGCACCACCTGCTGATGCTTAAATTGTTTTGATTTTCTGCCAGGCAGCTGGCATAAAAAATATTATCAAACCGGAAGTGGTGAATGGCAATACTTGATTGTAATTAGGAAACATGGATGCCTGGAACCATTCAAAATTGCCTATGTATGCGCTTCAGGAACTCAGATTGTGATGAAAAAGAAATTCAACTCAAATACCTATGACTCAGCCTTCTCTCTTGCGGCCCCAGCCTTCTACCCTGCAAGCTAAGCCTTCTGTAATGCGGCAATTGCTGCAAGTGCCGGTAATTGTAGCAGCACTCGGATACTTTGTAGATATTTATGACCTGCTCTTATTCAGCATTGTCCGCATAGAAAGCCTCCGGTCACTGGGCGTTGCGGAAGCCAGTTTATTGAATGAAGGGGTTTACCTGATTAATATGCAGATGGGAGGACTATTGTTAGGGGGCATTCTCTGGGGAATCATGGGCGACAAACGGGGAAGGATATCAGTTCTGTTCAGCTCGATTTTAATTTATTCACTGGCCAATGCCGCCAACGGATTCGTCACTTCCGTAGATCAGTATGCTGTTCTCCGCTTTATTGCAGGTATTGGTTTGGCCGGAGAGCTGGGGGTAGGCATTACCCTAGTGGCTGAAATATTACCCAAAGAGATTCGGGGCTATGGCACTTCACTGGTCGCTTCCGTAGGCATGTTGGGGGCTGTTCTGGCTTATTTTATTGCCGATAATTTTGAGTGGCGGATCGCATATTTTATCGGAGGTGGACTAGGCTTACTATTACTGTTAATGCGGGTAAGTGTATTCGAGTCAGGTATTTTTACAAAAGCCAAAGAAAAATCAGTGTCCAGGGGAAATTTCTTTCAGTTATTTAGTTCCGGACCGCAATTCATAAAATATATACGCTGTATTCTCATTGGCGTACCAGTCTGGTTTGTGGCTGGTATTCTCATGACGTTCTCTCCTGAAATTGGCCAGGCACTGGATCTGGATACGCCCATTGTGGCTGGAAAAGCAGTAATGTGGGAATACATCGGATTAACCATAGGTGATCTGTCGAGTGGGATTCTCAGCCAGTATTTTAACAGCCGGAAAAAAGTTGTACTGCTGTATGTTTTATTAGCAGCCCTGTTCTCAGCCGTATACTTATTTGTACCCTTACAATCCTCTGCATTATTTTATGCCTTATGTGTAGGATTGGGGATTGCATCCGGCTACTGGGCTTTATTTGTTACCATCGCTGCCGAACAATTCGGTACCAACCTTCGGGCAACTGTTGCTACGACCGTACCTAACTTTGTACGTGGCAGTATGATTCTCATGACACCGCTTTTTCTGCTGTTCAGAAGCCAGTTCGGAATATTACCTGGCGCAGGACTCTTGGGATTAATTACCATAGGCATTGCTTTACTGGGACTCTGGAAAATGGAAGAAACCTTTGGCAAAGACTTAAATTTCCTGGAAAAGTAAAGGCATTTATTATTAAGGTTTCCGCACCAAAGATAGAGAAAAAGGAAAGAGGGGCTAACTTTGTGCATGGAACTTAAAAAGATACTAAACAAAGTAGCTGATTTTCGGGTGCAAGGCCGCTGCTTACATCTATTAGCAGATATTTTAGGCTTAGTTTTATGTGGGGTAATAGCCGATTGTGATGACTTTGACGAGATAGCAGATTATGGCAAAGATAATACAGCGTTTCTGCAGCAAGAACTAGGATTAAGTTTTGTTAATGGTATACCTTCTGCTGACACTTTAAATCGGGTGATCAGACACCTGGATAGCCATAGTTTGGAGCAATGCTTCAAAGCGTGTGTAGCTGGCTTCTCCTTAGCAGGCAAGCAGGTATGTATAGATGGCAAAGAATTGAGAGGTACTATACCTGCAGGCAAAAAGCATGCTTTGGTTCGTATGGTCAATGTATGGGTAGAGGAACATAGCTTAAGCTTTGGACAAGTAGCCGTAGAAGCCAAGAGTAATGAGATTACAACTATTCCTGCTTTATTAGATACCCTTGATTGCAAAGGTAGTATCATTACTATAGATGCTATTGCTTGTCAGCAGGCAATTGTAGAAAAGATCAGGGATAAGCAAGCCCATTATGTGATTGCCCTAAAGGCTAATCAAGGTGTACTCTATGAGCAGGTAGCCCATTTTATGCAAATCAATAAGTCTGCTCTCGCTTTTAATCAGCAACTAGATAAAGCCCATGGCAGAGGAGAAGAACGTAGGGTATATATTGCTCAATGCATTGATTTGGTAGAGGAAAAGGAAAAATGGCAGGACTTACATACTTTAGTCATGGTAGAAAGAAAACGCATTATAGCAGGCAAAAAGCAAGAACAAACCCTGTTCTATATAAGCAGTTTAACAGATACAGACCCTGCCTTGTACAGCCGCTACATAAGAGGCCATTGGGCGATAGAGAATGGCTTGCATTGGCAACTAGATGTTACCTTTAGGGAAGATGAGGCTAAAGTCAGGAAAGATAAAGGACCCATCAATCTGCATCTGATTAGAAAGTGGTCTTTGCATCTGCTCAAAAAAGAGCCTTCTTGCGTGAGTGTCAAACGGAAAAGAAAAAAAGCTAACAGAGACACTAATTTCCTGTTAGCTATTCTTAAAACTTAATATTTAGTGCGGAAACCCTATATCTAATAAAGTCATTACTATTTGTTCTGCCTTTTAACCTTTATTCCCTATGAAATCTTTACACATTCTCACAACTGTCGTTCTGTTTCTGCTGATTACGGCTTGTTCAAAAGACGATTACGGTCTTGCCAAAAAGAATATTCCCAATTGGCTAAAGGACCAGATTAAAGAGGATGAAAAAACAATCGCTTCCGATCCCAGCCTTATGCCTAATTATGGGGCCTGGCTGAGCTACCAGTTCAATGGAAAAACCTATTTCGAATATGACAACCCTTTGAGTTCATTATCCAGGAATCCATATTCCTGGGAAGGTGTACGGGTGGATATCTCCCAGCCTCCTTTTACAAGTTATTGGAACGACAAATGTTGTGAACAATATGTCTGGAAAGCGCCAAAATATAAAAGATTTGAATAGATATTGTTTAGATAGGTTAGCTACACAGGCTTCCTACACTACTAATGCCCGTTCTTACTGATGATACATATGAGAATTAGGAAATTATTTACATTTTTGCGCTTTCAAATTTTCATAGCTATCCTTTTATCTCATGTCAAGAATTTTAACGGGCATTCAAAGTTCAGGCAGGCCACATCTGGGAAATATTCTGGGCGCTATTAAACCTGCCATTGAACTATCGCAGCAGCCTGATAATGAATCTTTTTTCTTCATTGCAGACCTGCATTCTCTCACCACCATTAAAGATGGAGAAAAGCGCAAAGAATACACAAATGCAGTAGCATCTGCCTGGCTGGCCTTTGGTTTTGATACTGAGAAAAACACTTTCTGGAGGCAATCAAGGGTACTGGCTCATACCGAACTAGCCTGGCACCTGAGCTGTTTTACGCCTTTTCCGATGCTGGCCAATGCCACTTCGTTCAAAGAAAAAGCCGATAAATTATCTGATGTGAATGTAGGACTGTTTACCTATCCGGTATTACAGGCGGCAGATATATTGCTCTATGATGCGAATTTTGTTCCGGTCGGAAAAGACCAGCAACAGCACCTTGAAATCTCCAGGGATATTGCCACCGCTTTTAACCGCCAGTATGGAGAGGTGTTTGTTGTACCAGAAGCAAGAATTGACGAAAATGTTATGACTATTCCGGGCACCGACGGGCAGAAAATGAGTAAATCATATAATAATTATATTGATATATTCCTGCCAGAAAAACAGCTTCGAAAAGTTGTGATGTCTATCGTTACCGATAGTACTCCTCTGGAAGCACCTAAAAATCCGGATACTGACAATGTGTTTAAATTATATTCACTGATCGCAACGCCGCAAGAAACACAAGCATTACGTGAAAAATACCTGGCTGGAAATTACGGGTATGGCCATGCCAAGCAGGAATTATTCGAACTTCTCCTTCGCACCTATGCCAAAGAACGGGAGATTTTCGATTATTATATGACACATTTGCCTGAGCTGGAAAAACGCCTGGAAAGTGGAGAGGAAAAAGCCAGAAATATTGCCAATCAGGTACTGAACCGGGTAAGAGAAAAACTGGGGTATATTTAGTCAATACTTATGAGTCAATTGTAGAGAGAACATTTATAAAACAGGTGCGATTATCTTTATGAAATGAGTATTGACTCATAACAAATGACTAGTGACCATTGAATTTTATTAGTTGCCGTTATTATTCAGCCATTCATATAGTGACATCCAACACTTTTTCTAAACTTTCGATCATTATTCCGGCCTACAATGAAGGTAATACGGTGCATCTGATCCTGGATAAAATTAAGCAGGTGTGTTTGCCTCAAGCTATTCAAAAGGAAGTGATCATTGTGAATGATTGTTCTACCGATGACACAGAGATTGCCATTCTGCGGTATAAGGAAAATAATGCTGACCTACCGCTATATTATTTCAAACATGAAGTAAATAAAGGCAAGGGAGCAGCTTTGCATACAGGCATCAGTAAGGCTACCGGGGAATATCTGGTCATTCAGGATGCAGATCTGGAGTATAATCCGCACGAGTACAGTATTTTGTTGCAGCCGGTATTGGATGGATTTGCTGATGTGGTGTATGGTTCCCGATTTATGGGAGGTAATCCACACCGGATTTTATTTTTCTGGCACACAATCGGCAACAAATTCCTGACTTTTATCTCAAATATGTTCACTAACCTGAATCTGACAGATATGGAAACCTGCTATAAGCTTTTCAAAACAGATACCATCCAGAAGATCAGGTTCAGGGAAAACCGGTTTGGTTTTGAACCGGAGGTTACTGCAAAAATTGCCAGAGTACCCAATATCCGCATTTATGAAGTAGGGATTTCCTATTATGGCCGTACCTATGCAGAAGGAAAAAAGATCAACTGGAAAGATGGATTCCGGGCGATCTACTGCGTATTGAAATATAATTTATTTAGTAAGGGTTGAAAATATTGTAAGGGTTACATATTAAAATGGTATTATGCTTGGTTTAAAACTGCCTACAGATCCCAGATGGGTAAATATCGCCGAAAAAAATATAGAAGAAATTCTGATTGACCATGCGTTTTGTGAGCAAAAAGCGGCTTCTAATGGCATATCACTTATTGTACAGTTTCCAGAAAGGCGAAAGTTAGTAGATGTATTGACAGATATTGTAGCCGAAGAATGGAGCCATTTTGAACGGGTACTGGAAGAACTCAAAAAAAGAGGCTATCATTTGGGACGAAAAAGAGCCGATGAATATGCCGTTGCCCTTAATAAACTGGAAAGAAAAGGCGGTGCGATCGAACGACAACTCATGGATAAACTCCTGATCAGTGCTTTAATTGAAGCCAGAAGCTGCGAACGCTTTAAGCTTCTTTCTCAGCAGATTGCCGATGATAGCCTGAAAAAATTTTATTACGAACTGATGATTTCTGAAGCCGGACATTATACTACCTTTCTGGAACTGGCCAAAGAGTATATGCCGGAAGAAACAGTAAAAACCCGGTGGGAAGAATTATTACAGGCAGAAGCAGAAATTATAAAATCCCTTGAAGTCCGGGGCGACCGGATGCATTAAATATCAGTAGTCAGTTATCAATGGTTAGTGATATGAATGTTGTCAAATTGAGCACCGGACTAATGTAACAATGTAGCTCATTCGTTATCA
Source organism: Rhodocytophaga rosea (assembly GCF_010119975.1). GTDB lineage: Bacteria > Bacteroidota > Bacteroidia > Cytophagales > 172606-1 > Rhodocytophaga > Rhodocytophaga rosea. Next base: position 7,507,429 of record NZ_CP048222.1, on the reverse strand, counting down.
ATACCCTCCCCATGACAAATGAATTCTGACTATTAAATTTCGATCTTGCCTTTTTGCTGAAGAAAATAATTGGCATGTTCATCTCCCAATTCAATAGCCCGCAGCAGGTCTTCTTCTGCTTTTTCAGCAAACCCTAATTTGAGCCTGGATAATGCCCTCCACCGGAAAGACTCTCCGTGGTTACGGTAATGCCATACTGCTTTGTCAAATTCCAGAAAAGCATCCTTGTACATTTCCAGTTTGAATAGAGCAATGCCCTTTACCAGATAAGATTCAGCGATACAATCGTCAAAACTGGCTGCTTCCGTACAGTCGAAGATAGCCGCATACAGATCGTCGAGGGCAAGGTTACATTTACCCCGGTACATATGGGCCAGGGCACAAGATGGACGGGCTTTGATTACCTGGTCGAAATAGGTATACGCTTCTTTAAATTTTTTATTGTTTACCAGCCGGATACCTTCTGCATATTGTTTGGCGTCTTTGGCGGTCTGGTCTTCATGTTTGAATAGAAAAGCTTGCAGCAATACACAAGCGAGCAGGATAACGAATAAGATAAAAACTTCCATTGCAACACTTTTTTAACTTATAATGAAAGATACGAAAGAATGTTTCAAAAAGCACGCATATTTTTAAGTATAACGTTTAGGGCCTTTGTTCCATTGTCGGTAGCCAATAATCAATTCTCTACTAACCTGATTTGATATCGCTTCTGCTATTTTGTCATTAACGACTGACTATTCACTTACCACCACCAGATAATAATCTTTTTTGCCTTTATTAACCAGCAGGTATTTATCTTGTAATAAACGGAAATCTACTGCTTGTTCAGGCTTTTCAACTTTCAATTTATTGATGCCGACTCCCCCTCCCTGTATCATTTTACGGGCTTCCCCCTTGGAGGGAAATATTTTTGAATCGGTTACGGTTGACAAAAATTCCACTACATCTTTAGCTCCACTCAACTGATCTCTTGATAATGTTATTTGGGGAACATCCTGGCAGACTTCCAGAAAAGTAGCTTCATCTATTGTTTGTAGCTCATCGATAGTAGACTTGCCAAATAAGAGATTGCTTGCTTTAAAGGCATTCTCAAATGCTTCCTGTGAATGAACCCGGATGGTTACCTCTTTTGCTAAGGCTGATTTAGCATTATTCTTATTAGGATCATTTTCCAAAGTGGTGATCTGCTCCTGGTCAAACAGGGTATATACCCTAAGTAAGCGGCTAATTTCTTTATCGTCCACATTACGCCAGAACTGGTAAAATTTATAGGGTGAAGTCATCGCCGGATCGAGCCAGATATTGCCGCCTTCGCTTTTACCGAACTTAGATCCATCGGATTTGGTAATCAAAGGGGCTGTAAGAGCAAAGGCTTCGCCTCCCTCCTTCCGGCGGATGAGTTCTGTGCCTGCCGTAATATTTCCCCACTGATCGGAGCCACCCATCTGCAGTTTTACCCCTTTGTGTTTGTAGAGGTAATAAAAATCGTATCCCTGAAGCAACTGATAGGAAAATTCGGTAAACGAAAGTCCGGTTTCCAGGCGTTTTTTTACAGAATCTTTAGCCATCATGTAATTCACTGTCAGATGCTTGCCTGCTTCCCGTAAAAACTCCAGAAAGCCAATATTCTTAAACCAGTCGTAATTATTTACAATCTCAGCCCGGTTATCGCCGCTATCAAAATCCAGAAACTTTTCCAGTTGCTTTTGAATACCAGCCTGATTGCGCCGCAAGTTTTCCTCCGACAAAAATTCCCGTTCGGCACTTTTTCCGGAAGGATCACCGATCATACCGGTAGCTCCACCGACGAGTGCAAGTGGTTTATGGCCGCTCAACTGAAAATGTTTGAGCAGCATAATGGTGGCCAGATTTCCGATGTGCAGCGAAACAGCTGTAGGATCAAAACCAATATAGCCTGGGGTCATCTGACTGTTTAAATAAGCTTCTGTTCCGGGCATTACATCATGCAGCATACCTCTCCAGGAGAGTTCAGCAATAAAATTCTTCATACATTCAATTTTAAAGGCTGCAAAGTTATAAGGTTATCGGAATTATACTATATGGTTGGTAATTGTTAATAGTATATTGTACGACAATATTTTATAAAATAAAATGAAATAAAAACTGATTTAAACTAGAGTATGGGTTAATAACCATCCCTATACGATTTAAAAAATTTCAGCTTTATTAAATAGTATCCCATGGCAAAAATAGAAAACAGTAACTTACCAGAAGATTTTCAAGAAATAAAAAAACTAGTTGTTGAAAAGCTCTTATTAATGAGTAACTCAAATGACGAAAAATTTAACGATGAGATTCATAACTGGTTTTATAGTTATATTCGAAATTTAAAATTACTTGGTTGGAGAAGGGTACATGTATATAGCCTGGTGTCAGAAATCCTTTCTATTGGCCATGAAACTCTTGGTGATGATGCAGTAGATCTTTTAGGAGAATACGTGACAGGTCTAATAGGATTTTGTGCTCCTCAAAGTATCGATCGATTTCCAGAAGATCCCCAAGATTTAAATGAACTTACTAGTTATGTGAGGGGGAATAAATGGAGATAAGTAGTTCGATTAAACAATTTTTAAACTATGTTTTGCATATACTATTGACTATCAAATTTATATAGCACTAACAAACAACTAACAACTTCTTATAACTGAACATTAGTAAAGAATTATTGTATCTATGCCTGCGAAATCCGGCCAGAAAGAATTTGCAGCGAAGTAAACTGTGCTTCATAGCCAACATTTATTGGTGAACAGGCATATATACCAGCTTTCACTTTCTGTCTTCCATCATCTTCGAATAAATGAGCCATCCGCAATTGCACCCATAGGTTAATCTCTTTCAGATATTCCACGATATAATCGCTGCTCTCCCGCCGGATGCGCAGAGAAATCTGGTTACGAAATGGAAGTAACTCCTGCGTAGACCAGTCAGAATACCCATGATTAGTTACCACAGCCCCGAGTTTGGAAGCACCGTCTGGCTCATATTCAACAGAGGTTTTTAGCCAGCAATCAGGAGAGAATCGGATCATTAATCCAGCCTGATCATACTGGTGTCTGGGATAGAATATTACGGTAGTAGAGAGCACAAAATCGCCTGCCAATTCTGCAAATAAAAAATGGCCATTATCCGGAGTGAAACCATAATGGGTTTTCTGCCAGAAATCTGTTTGGGCATCCGGTTTGATAATAAGCGCTTTTTCGTCTACCTGATATTGCCTGGGTGGATTAAACCATTGCAAGCTGGGGTCAAGGATATGCGGCTGAATATATTCGTTTTGCAGAGGCATAAAAAGATTCTTCTTGGCATGAGAATAGTAAATCAAATATCTTATTTCATGAATTACAAGTGAACTAGTATGGATTTGCTAAAATATCAGGCGGGAAGCTTACTTTAGTAAACGAAATATAAACATATACAAATTCTGTATCGGATAATGCTTATAAACTACTGACAGATTGAGACATGCAAATCAATGTATCTGGATTATTTATAGAATCGAAAAAGTCAAGTTTGCACTCCGGTTTTAATCCGCTAATTTTCGCTTATCAGTCCCTGGTAATACAGGAATCTGATGTTTTTCTAATTGTAGACCTTTAATTTTCTTATTATGGCAACATGGTTCCTTTGCAAAATCCGTTACCGGAAACAAAGCGAAAATGGCAAACAACTTACCATCAACGAATCTTACCTGATCGATTCTGTTTCCTTTACGGATGCTGAAGCCCGCATTTACCAGGAATTAAGCAGTATTATTAAAGATTTCTCACTTACCGGTGTAAGACCTATGCGCCTGACAGATGTATTTCATTATGAGGATGCAGAAACCTGGTATAAATGTAAGGTGAATTATATTTCGGTGGACGAAAAAAGCGGCAAGGAAAAAAAAGTACAAAACACCATGCTGGTAAGTGCCGCCACGGTAAAACAAGCCTACGAACGCATTGAAGAAAGCCTGAGCACCATGCTGGTTCCTTTTGAGATTTCTGATATAAACATTACCAATATTATGGAAATCTTCCCCTATACGCCAGATGAGCCCAAAATACCTTCTAATTTCCGTCCTTTGAAAGAAGTTCAGGCAGAACAGGAAGCGATCGACGCTGAGTAATCTTTTGGCATTGATCATTAAGTAAATGAATAAAAAAACCGCTGAACAATCAGCGGTTTTTTTATTCATAACGGTAAATTAAAAATTATTTTTCAATATCACATCACTGAACGCTTCTTATCCAGTATCCAGTTGATCGCTTGTTCCCGGCTATCAAAAGAGCAGACTGCATTGGTAAAACCTAATTTCTGGCTCAGCTCGGTTAAAAAATCCACAGACGAGCCTTCAAACGTATTCTCCGGACGGATGGTAGCCGTTCTGAAATTAGTACCCAGGTTTTTGATCACCTTGGGCAAAAAATTAGTCACAAACCATGACCTGGAGTGTTCCTCGGTATTGGTCAGCGATTTGAGGTCGTAAATCACATTACGGTACTTGTATACGGCAATAATCTGATACAATTTATCAAATACCATCTTATAACTCTCATGGTCAACAGCACCGGATAACTGAACCAGGACAAAATCATCGTCTTCCGGAATCATAAGGGCAGTAGTGGCCTGGTCATTTTCGTAGATAGAAATCAGTTTCATAGCAGTTGAAGTAAAACAAACAAGGATAAAAATTATTATCCCATTTGTATATATCTAACCAAAGTAAACATTACATAAGTTGGTATGCAAAATAATTACCAGTCTGCATTCAGGTTACAATTTTTTTTAAGCATTTTCCGGAAACTGTCAGGATAATTTTTAAACAGGTCTGGCTATAGTAACTTTCAAAATCAATTCATAGCCTGTGATTCAGCAGCCTTGCATTGTTTTTTGAACGATCATTTATTATCTTACATCCTGCTGCCACCAACCTGATAACATTATGTTCCGCTTTACCTTTCTGCTCCTCTGCCTCTTGTGCAGCGTCAGTGGTTTTGCCCAGTTTAACCTGATCGGCGATGCCAATTACATGGCAAACGGATGTATCCAGCTCACGCCCGACGAACAATATTCAGAAGGGATTGCCTATAGTACGACCAAACTTAACTTGCTCAACAACTTCGAAATTGAATTTGACATCTATCTGGGCGAAAAAGATGAAGGTGCTGATGGTATTACTTTTGTGATTCATAATGACGACAGAGGCTATGAAGCATTTGGTACCTGGGGCGAATGTATGGGGTATGGTACCTGGAACCGTTCCCGACCTGGCGGCACCTATATTGCTCCCTCAGTAGCTGTGGAATTCGACACGTATGAAAACCCTACCCAAAACGATCCCACTTCCGATCATGTAGCCTATCTGGAAAATGGCAGCAGCTTTCATACAAAATTTTTCAACGACAATAATATGTCTTTCAATCTGGAAGATGATTTACTGCATAATTTCAAATTCCGGTGGAATCCAACCAGCAAAAAAGTAACTGTACTCTTGGATGGCCAGATTGTATATCAGGGCGTAAAAGACCTGATCAACGATATATTCAAAGGCGCTACCCAGGTAATATGGGGCTTTACGGCTTCTACCGGCAGAAAATCCAACCTTCAGTATTTCTGCCTCAAACGTTTGGCCCAGACAAAACCAGCTCCAGTAAAAATGGCAAGGAGCGAAATGCCCCAGCAGGCACATAGTCAGTTTGCCAGAAGAAATAAGTAGGCTTAGCTTTCATTATGAACGTACATACTTCCCGAAGCACTGTACGAGCTTTTAGTTTTAGTTACTTTTGTACTTGTAAACTGAAACGATCTGACTTATATCTACAGCTTTGCAATTTTGCTTTTAACTTAAAAGACACTATCTACTAACCTGTATTCTACTTAAATGCCAGAAATCGAGAATGAGAGAGAAGCATTTTTAGCTATTATATACGCCTGTATGTCAGCAGACAACCACGTATCTGATCTGGAATTGAAAGAAATGACGTATATCTTATCTAAAAAGAAACTGTATACTGATATAAATATTCTGGAAATTTATACCAAAGTACAATCTACCTACCAGTTTATCGGGTATAATTCATTCAAGTTAATTGAGATGTCTGCCATGCATATCAGCCCTCATTTAAAGCTTACAATCTATGCCCATGCCATGGAAATTTTCCTGGCAGATAAAAACTTTCATGCCAATGAACGGCAACTGGCTTCCTACCTGAAAAAAGTTCTGGAGATAGACGAAAACCAGGCAGCTAAAATTCAGGAAGTAATCAACATCAAAAGTATGGGCTAATCTAAATAATAGATAATTAAAAAATTAAATTTTCAATTTGATGAAATATGTATTGTGTATAGTATGGCTAAGTGCCTGTACCACTGCACGCAATCAGGCAGATTGTATCGACCAGAGCAAGATAAAGGAAGATGTGATGTGTGTACAGGTTTACAAACCAGTTTGCGGCTGCGATGGCAAAACCTATTCTAATGATTGTATGGCTACCAATAGTGGTGTAACTACTTTTACAGAAGGAGAATGTAAAACCGACTCTACCGGAAGATAAATATTTTCCATCTGGTGCAACCTTCCCGGATTCGTATTCATCTTATTGAAACGAATCCATCATCTACCTATATACTGTTCAAATATGAAAATCCGTACACTTTTTTTATCCCTACTATTATCTGGTTTGTACAGCCTTAACAGCTTTGCCCAGGAAAATACAGTTACCCGAAAAATTGGCTCTTTTGACAAAGTAGAACTAAGCGGTCCCTTTGAAATACACCTCAAAAAAGGAGATCAATCTGCCTTAACTATTGAAACCGAAGATTTAGCCCCGGAAGATATTATTACCGAAGTCCGCAATAATACCTTGCATGTAGAACTCGCTGATAAAAAGTTTAAGTACAAAGATTTTGACAGCAAATCGGTAGTTTATCTAACGTATACCCAGCTAAAACGACTGTCGTGGAATGGAGCCGGCAATATTAAAACAGAATCGGTGCTGGAAGCTGATAAATTTGAATTAGATATCAGCGGAGCAGGAAATGTTAATATGGACTTAAAAGTGAATACGCTGAGTGTAGATATGTCTGGTGCGGGGAATGTAGAAATGAAAGGACAAGCCAGAACGCAAACGATTCAAATGAGCGGTGCTGGTAATTACAACGGTTTTGAGTTGAAAAGTGAAAAAGCCAATGTAGAATTAAGTGGTGTAGGTAATGTTCGGGTATATACTACCGAGGAATTGAATGCAAGTGCAAGTGGTGTTGGGGCTATCCGTTACAAAGGCAATCCCCGGAATGTGATTAAAAATTCCTCAGGTTTCCTGGGTTCAGTAAAATCTGCTGATTAACTCAAATAATAACTAAAATACATTTTCATCTACTAATTAGGTAATTTTTGGTATCTGTATAGCACTAATTGAAACGAGCCTGGCAAATTGCCAGGCTTTTTTATTCAATTAATCTTAATAATTCAAAGCAATTATATTTTTCTGTATAATTATTACGGAAAATTAGGTTTTAAAAGGTGACTACACCTCCTCATTTTTCCATGTGCTTTTTTTTGCTTTTTTTTATATAAATTTTTTCAAACCACTAAATCTACTCTAAAAGTTACTTTTAGCCTAAGGTAGAGGATTCATGTATTGAGTGCAGTTATAACACCTATAATCTGAGATTACATCATTAACTATTTAGTTAATCAATTGAAAATCAAAGGAATTTGTTAATTAAAAATACAGTATAAATTATATTTACATAAAATAAAGATTGTGAAAATTACTGAGGTAAACTTAAAAAGCATTTAAGTAAGGTTCTGACGGATTTTGTAATAAAGACGAAATATATGAAAAGGATAATACAAGTTTTAATTCTTAACTGCTTCTTATGTATAACCGCAAGCCAAATGTATGGACAGGTTCTAGATTATCATTGGGTAGGAGCAGTAATTGATAAAAGCTGGGATAATTTAGAAAACTGGAAAACCAGGCCAAGAGGAAGTTCAGGTGTATTCACATATCCTGCAACAATATTACCTGGTCAAAATAATGACGTTTATTTTGATGAGAATTCATTTGACCTAGCCAATGACATGGTTCTAGAAATCAATATAAACAATGCAGCTTGCCGCAACATGGACTGGACTCAAGCCACATCAGGAGGGAAAGACCCAAAAATAGACGGCAATGGTTATCTAAGCATCTATGGTTCCCTTTTGTTAGAAGAAAATGTAGTAAACCAGTTTACAGGAACTATCGAATTTAAAGGAATTAATGAACAGATAATTACAGCTGGCACACCATTGCTAGGAACGGTCATATTTAATAATTCATTAAAATGTACATTGGGCGCACCCTTATTTGCAAACAATATTATAATCGAAGACAATAGTATTCTTGATGTCTCTACTAACAATTATAAAATAGAGGTTAAAGGAAACTGGAATGGCAAAGGTACTTTTATCGCAGGAAGAGGCAGCGTTACATTTAATGGAATTGGTGAAACACAATCAATATATGCCAATCCTATTATCGGAAAACATGAATTTTATAACCTAACAATAGATAAACCAATAGGTAATATAAGATTAGATTCCAAGGTGAGTATTGGAAAGAATTTAACTAACCCGGTATCTACAGGAAGCGTTTCATTTTATAATGGAATCATAAATAGTTCTGCTGCCTACCCATTGATATTTAATGATAATACTACCTTCCGGACTAGAGACAACATTACCGGCATTATTACTCAGGGAGAAGCTAAAAATACGAGTTATGTGAATGGATCTGTTCAAAAGACAGGCGATGATGCGTTTACACTCCCAACGGGTAAGAATGGATTTTATAGGCCAATAGGTATTTCAGAACTTTCAAATAGCATTGTAAGTTTTATTGGAGAGTATTTTTTAGGAAATCCTTATAATCCTACCAGTATTAATACGAATCCCGCATCTAATGCTGGAGGTAAACCAATCAATGGAACTGTTAACGTTTATGAACACTGGACACTTACAAAAGGCAATACTGGTAATGGTTCTAATGCCAGAATTGTATTGAGTTGGGATACTCCTGCCAGTGGGCCAGCTGGATACCTAGATTACTATACTAACCTTGTGGTTGCCAATTACAGAAATAATCTATGGGAAAATAAAGGTGGTAAACTTCATAATGAAAATAAAAGAAGAGTTACTGCTACTGAAGCTACCAACAATAGTCAAACAACCTATATATATACTTTGGGATCAATTGTCAATGCTCTCCCTATCGAACTGCTTTATTTCAAAGCTAATCTTGTTAGTAAAGAAGTACAATTCAGCTGGGCAACCGCCAAAGAAGTGAACAACGATTATTTTACCATTGAAAAATCAGCAGATGGAATTCACTTTGATATTTTCATAGAAGTAGATGGAGCAGGGAATAGCCAGGAAATACGTAAATATTCAGCCATAGATGCTAGTCCATACAATGGAGTAACATATTACCGCCTAAAACAGACTGATTTAGATAACAAATTTGAGTATTCCAAAACAATTGCCATTCATACCAATAGCACGATAAGCAACACGTTTGTATATTCCCCGGAAAGCAATCAGATCCATATTTCCTATGGCCAGGAAGGTTCACAAAAGGGTATATTAACCTTGCATGATAGCAAAGGTGTACTAGTGTGGAGTAATTCTATTTCCGAACATACTACAGGTGCTACTCAAACAGTAACCCTGCCAGTAATTGCCAGTGGCTTATATATAGTGAGTTTACAGCAAGAAAATCAGGTAATCAACAAAAAAATAATAGTACCTTAACAAACCTTTATGCTTATACTGACAAAAGCCTGCGAATTGCAGGCTTTTGTCATTCTTATTCTGTAGAACGAAATTACTTCTCTAAATATAAGCTTTGCTCCAGGTGAAAATCACCCGCTGATTATCGTTTTTTTAGCTTGTAACTGGCTGATATTTTATTAATTTTAGTTGAACAACTAGAACCAACCCATGAAAAAATATACCCTCTTTTTTCTACTATTTTTATGCCTGGTGTATTCTCTTTCAGGGCAAAAACTTCCGGCCGGTTATACCCAGGTGAAAGAACTGGGTGGAATCAAAGAGTTTAAGCTGGAAAGTAATGGTTTGGTAATACTGCTCAAAGAAGACCACACTGCTCCGGTTCTCACTTTTATGGTTACCTACAAGGTAGGTTCCCGGGACGAAGTAACAGGAAACACAGGTTCAACCCACCTGCTTGAACACCTGATGTTCAAAGGCTCCCCTACTTTTAACAAAAAAGACGGCACTTCCATTGATATCGAATTTGGCAAAGCTGGTGCTATGGTCAATGCCACCACCTGGCTGGACAGAACCAATTATTTTGAAAGCTTACCCAACACCCACCTGGAACTGGCTATAAAAATTGAAGCTGACCGCATGAGAAATGCATTTATCAATGAGGAAGACCGGCAAGCTGAGATGACAGTGGTACGTAATGAATTTGAACAGGGAGAAAATGATCCGCTGTATGCGCTTGATAAACAAATATGGGCAACTGCCTATCAGGCACACCCATACCACCACTCAACCATCGGCTGGCGCAGCGATATTGAAAAGGTGCCTATTGAAAAACTAAAAGCTTTTTATGATACTTATTACTGGCCTAATAATGCCACCATTACTTTAATCGGCGACTTTTCAGAGAGTCAGGCATTGGAATACATTAAAAAACACTTTGGTGCTATCGCCGCTTCTCCTAAACCTATCCCGCAGGTATATACCCAGGAACCTGAGCAACAGGGACAGCGCCGGATGATTGTAAAACGGGCAGGTCAATTGGGAATGGTAGGTATAGCATATAAAACCCCTAAGGGATTAGAACAGGATACCTATCCAATGAAAGTTCTTGTGAGCATTCTGGCAGAAGATAAAACCAGCAGACTCTATAAGGCACTAGTCGATAAAGGTTTAGCAACCACAATTAATCCTTCATATGATATATTTAAAGATGAAGGATTATTCATCCCCTATGTATATCTGACACCTGGCATTAAACAAGAAGATGTAGAGAAAATAATTCTGGATGAATTCGAAAAGATAAAGGCTTCCGGAGTAACTGCACAGGAAGTAAGCCGGGCTATAAACAAAATCATTACGCAGAAAGCGTATCAAAGTGATGGGTCTTACTCTCTGGCCTCTCAGATCAATGAAGCCATAGCTATGGGCGACTGGACATTTTATGTAAATTTTAATGATAACATTCAGAAAGTTCAGCCAATACAAGTACAGGCAGCTGCCAGAAAATACCTGCTTACAGATAAAAGTACGGTTGGTTATTTTATCCCTAAAGCTGAAGAAGGCAGTACTGCCATTATAAATTCACCGGCAAAGAACCGTGAATCCGTCCAAACTCCCTTATATTATCGCAACCCTGCGTTAACTTATTTGGAATCAGCAGATAAGCATGATCAGCAAGTTCCCGGTCAGAAGAATAGTAAGGTATTACCAGGCAATACTTTTGCTTCGCAGGTGCAGTTTAAACAAATAAATGGGGCCAAAGTATATGCCATGAAAACAGATGTAAAGGATGTGGTTACCCTTACCGGAAGTATATATGCTGGCGAAACTACTAGTCCGGCTGACAATTCAAAACTGGCGCATTTTGTCGGGAGCATGCTGGATAAAGGCACCATCAAAAAAAGCAAATTTGATATTGCAGAACAGCTGGAAAATATAGGAGCGAGTATCAGTTTTAATATCACCAGGCACACCCTGAATTTTAATGCCAAATGTCTGAAAAAAGACCTTCCTATAGTTATAGGCCTGATTGAGGAACAATTAAAATTTCCTGCTTTCAAAGACGAAGAAATTGATAAGTTAAAAAAACAACTGAAGGCCAGTATTCAGCAGAATACCGAGAAAACAAATTTTATGGCAAACCAGGCCTTACTGGCGCAGTTATATCCTAAAACCCATCCCAATTATCCGGTGTCAGTAGAACAATCCTTAAAGGATATTGACAAGATCACAGGTAGTGATATTAGAGCTTTCCATAAAAAATACTACGGACCGGCTTCTATGATTATTGTAGCCGTTGGTGATGTAGAGGTGCCTGTATTTCAAAAATTAGTTTCAAATGCACTACAGGGTTTCAGTGGAGGAATTACTTATCCTGCGATTGCAAAAGCCACACATGCGCCAGCTGAAAAAAAGGTAGTGGTAGAAATGAAAGAAAAAGCCAGTGCTACCCTGGCGATTGGAATGGCTACTGGTCTTAAACAAACTGATAAAGACTATTTGCCGCTTTTTGTTGGAAACCAGGTATTAGGTGGCGGTGGATTTACCGGCCGTCTTATGTCAATCATCCGTGATGACGAAGGTTTAACCTATGGGATATATTCTTATCATACCGGCGATGTATTTTCAGATGGATACTTTGGAGTAACAGGGCAATTTGCTCCAGAATTACTTGACAAAGGGTATGCTTCTACCATGCGTGAATTTAACCGGTGGATAAAAGAAGGAATATCAGAAAAAGACCTGCAAGACAAAAAAATGAATATTGTGGGTTCATTTAAGGTGGAATTATCTACAACTGGCGGAATTGCTAATGAGATACTTAATACCATACAAGCCGGATTACCTATCAGTTATCTCGATGAATTTCCTGCCCGGATTGAAGCCCTTACGTTAGCAGAAGTAAATGCAGCTATGAAAAAATACATTGACCCCTCTAAAATGGTTGTAGTAATGGCAGGCAGTATTGATAAAGAAGGAAAGCCACAAGGAGCTGCTAATAAGAATTAATATGGTCATGAACAAAACCGGATAGGGATTACTTCCTATCCGGTTTTGTTATTTAAAGGAGTTGGTTGTTTAATTATAAATCTTTGAATATAAATACTTTATATAATACATAACTCAACTAATACTTTAACAAACGAATCAATATATAAATATCATGCTGATTTGTTAAGGTTATAACTAATAACCACGATATTTACTTAATTATAGTGCTTAATGCTGGGATCAATAAGATTTTATCGCAACCGTATCACCCATTTGAACCAATACTTTTTTTAATCCTTCGATATTCATCCTCAGACCAATTTCTGCATCTGGAGCAGTATCTTCATTGATAATACCGATTGGTCCCTGGTAATTGTTTTCTTTTACAACCTGCATCATTTTTTGCTCACCGTCTCCTTCCCCAATCGGAACTACTCTCACCGGACTCCCTTTTCTGAGGCCAGAAAGGTTAAGGGCCATAAGGTGTGGAAGTATTTTAGGAAAAAACTCCGGAAAACGGTCAATATGTTCCTCGGCATGGTGAAAATTATAGACAATTCCGATGTTTGGCATTTTTAGGTACTCAATAATGCCCAGTTGGTTTTCAGGTTCGCCGTACCATCCACCATGATTATATAAACCTACCCTACAACCAATTTCAGCCGCTTGTTGGGCAATGTATTGGATAGGTTTGGCATGCGCCTTCACTTTTTCTTCCTGGCTCATTGTATCAAGTCCCTTGATACCTCCTATCAAACACCATATTTCAGTTTTTACCTGATGGCGTTTCAGCAGATCTACTATAATTTTCAGATTGGGATCATTTTCGGGGTTTGGCCCGGAATATAGCCAGAAAGATTGCAGTTTGATCCGGTGTTTTTTTAATGCTTCCAGCTCCTGATCAAAGGTAGAAATATGTTTCTCACGCCAGTCGTAGGCTAGCTTAGTGATGCCCAGGTTATTCAGCATCTGAGCCCGTTCTACAGGTCCTCTTTCTTTCACATCGAATGGTACAATACACCAGGCTACCAGATTATCACGGGAATAAATGGAAGCAGATTTGACCTGGCTTTGCTGCTGAGGAGAGGTACAGCTTATAAGGAATGTAATACACGTTACAAAGTACATTGACCTTATAGATATTTTTCTAAGATTATCGCTCGAAAACAAGCTCTTTTCTATACTATTTTTCATCTGTATAAATTCAATAACTACTCAATTGATAAAACGGATTATAATTCAGAATCAATTTCAATATTTATTTATCGGTCTTAATTAACAAGATTATTCTTTCCATATACCGCTTCCAACATAATTATTCAGATCATTAATATCATCAGGATCATTTGCCAATCGAATAGTACATTCAGGGGCACAAAATCCTGTTAAAGCTGTTTCATATTCAATTAGATCAGTAATTATATCTTCATCGAGTTTTGAAGTGTTTTCTATTGTATCTAAAATAAGGGTATAAATATGAAATCTAGTCCATCCATTACTTGATAAGTGGTACATAAATGATTTAAGCCAGCCGAAAATTGAATTTGATTCTCCTTCTTCTATACTTCTTTCTGTATTTAATAAATGCAGAACCATATCTTGTTTTATCTGATTATAATTTTCTGGCAGAGTTTTGTTATTTGTTTCCATCGTAGGATTAGAAATAACTTTAACTTAAGAATAAACTACCACCTAATCTCTTTGTCTTAAGAGGGCAGTACACATAAATAACCCACAAGATTTTTTCAAATACTTGTGGGTTATTCAACCATAACTTAAATAAAACTTGTATAATAGTCTATGTATTAGAATACTTTCTAAACATACAACTCAAACAGCATACATTACACAGCATCGGATAAGCTGGTAAAGGTAAAGTCACGGATTTTCATGGGTGGGATCATATAGTTCTGGAAAGATTCTCCACTCACTGTCCGTTCTGATTTGCCCAGGGCTTCCAGGTTATTGAGCATGATCACCGGACTTTCATTGAAGCGGAAATTCTTTACCGGATACGCAATTTTTCCATTTTCAATGTAAAACGTCCCGTCTCTGGTTAGGCCGGTCAGCAACAAAGTCTGGGGGTCTACTGAACGGATGTACCACAACCTGGTGACTAATATGCCTTTAGGAGTACTTTTAATCAGTTCATCCAGGCTGGCAGTGCCCCCTTCCATAATAATACCATTGGGCGGTGGTGTTGCTGTAACTCCCTTTTTCTCCGCCCAGTATCTGGAATAAGTTAAGTTCTTTACTACTCCTTTTTCAATCCAGCTGGTTTTTTCCAGTTTTCTGCCATCACCAGCCCAGGGAGCTGTAGGTAATTCGGCATATTGTGGGTCGGAGTAGATATTTATCCGTTCATCTACCAGCTTTTCACCTAATTTGGTTTTTCCGCCGGGTTTACTTAAAAAACTGCGTCCTTCATCAGCACTTCTGGCATCCAGTCCAAAAAACAGATTTTCGAGTAATACAGCACCAGCAGCCGGCTCAAGAATAACCGTATACTTTCCCGGTTCAATGGCTTTGGCATTTACGGAATTTTTGGCCTTGCCAATAGCAATATTGGAAGCAGCCGCTGTATCCAGCTTGCTAAAATCATTATATCCCCGCGAAACGTAACCTGAGCCTGTGCCTTCCTGGGTACGAACCGTAAGTGAGAACTCTACACTCGTGCTGGGATAGTAGGCAAACAAGCCTTTAGAATTCATCATAGCTGTATACCCTTTACGGTTTTCCAGAAAACCTGCCCCGGTCAGGTTTTGAGCCCTGGTGAGTTCAAGGCTTTTACCCACGGCTTCCGCTCTGGAAGCAGGTACAACATTGGCTGTTGCCTCAGCATATCCATTTGATTCGAGGTATTGTTGCGGTCCTAAGGGCAGCACAAATTCAGGATTTTCAGGAGCCAGTTGGGCAAGTTCTTCCGAACGGCGCACTACTTTTTCGATAGAGGCATCATCGAACTCGTCGATGGTAGCAATACCTACCTTTTTCCCAAACGAAGATTGAACAGAGATGTTTTTATTGATGAGCGAACCGCTGGTAGAAACCGTATTGCGGGCATACCGGATATTTCCCCGTTCTTCACCTAATATATTTACTTCGCATGTTTCTGCTTTGGAATAACTTAGTATTTTTTTCAGCAGGGTCTGTGCTTCTTCTTTAGATAATATGACTGACATACATTGTTTTTCGTTGATGGTTGTGGGTTATTCGTTATGCAAGAAAAATTATTTTCATTTCGAAAATAATAAGGAGGAATATTGGGCAAAAGACAGATTACAGATCAGGGAAGTAAATCCAATGACTGTGTATCTGTGAGTCAAAGGCTAAATCTTCCGGGCAGTATTGATCACATTTACCCCGTTGAAACGGGCTGTGGCACTGCCATGAGAAACCGCACTCGATTGCGGCGGCTGTCCTTTACCATCGAAGAACGAACCACCCAGGCGGTAATCCCTTTCGTCACAGATCTTGGCACACGAATTCCAGAATTCCTGCGTATTGGACTGATAGGCCACATCTTTGAGCATGCCAGCAATTTTTCCGTCCTTAATCTCATAAAACAACTGCCCACCAAACTGGAAATTATACCGTTGCTGGTCGATTGAGAACGAACCATCTCCAATAATATAAATACCTTTTTTTACATCCTTGATCATATCATCTACACTCAGCGGTGTTTTTCCGGCGGCTAGCGAAACATTAGGCATCCGCTGAAACTGCACAGAACTCCAGCTGTCGGCATAGCAGCAGCCATGCGATTCTTTTTCACCGATAATATGTGCCTGATCGCGGATGGCCTGATAGTTTACCAGCACGCCTTCTTTCACCAGATCCCAGCGTTTGGTTTTTACCCCTTCGTCATCGTAAGCAACTGCACCCAGCGAACCTGGCTGTAACTTATCTGCAAATAAATTCACCAGATTGCTGCCGTATTTAAACGATTTGGTTTTCCATTTATCGAGGGTGGCAAAACTGGTTCCGGCAAAATTGGCTTCGTAGCCCAGTACCCGGTCGAGCTCCAGCGGATGGCCAACCGATTCGTGAATGGTAAGCCAGAGATGAGATGGATCAAGTACCAGGTCGTATTTTCCAGCTTCCACTGATTTGGCTTTCAGTTTTTCTTTGGCTTGTTTGGCAGCAGCCGTAATGTCTTCCAGAATATCATAACCAGTGTTATACCTGGTGGTAATGCCGCTTACTTTATCTTTGGGATTAGTAGCCATGTATTCGTAGCCTAAACCCATCGGAGCACTGAGGGAATCGCGGGTTTCAAACTTTCCGCTGGCTTCGTCAATCGCCGTTACCGTAAATACCGGCCAGATGCGATGTACATCCTGATCAATATAAGAACCATCTGTGGAAGCAAAATATTTTTGTTCGTTTACCAGGAACAACAAGGAATTTACATAATTAGCGCCATTTTTCATGGCTGCTGCATTAGCCGAAAGCAACAAATCCGCTTTTTCCTTGATTGGTATTTCGAAAGCATTTTTTTTGATCGGTGATTTCCAGCTTACCTCACCTGCCCCTTTCTGCGGTGCCAGTTGCACTGGTTCGGTCTGCAATCTGGCATTCGCCTTCGCAATGGCTACTGCCTGCTCTGCCGCTTGTGCCGTTGTTTTTTCATCATTGGCATCTACCACTGCGGCAAATCCCCAGCAGCCATCGGCAATTACCCGGATGCCTACCCCGTAGGATTCCGTATTGACTATATTTTGGACCTTATCCTCCCTGGTAATTACAAACTGGTTCAGGTACCGTCCGATGCGGACATCGGCGTAAGTCGCGCCTTTACTTTTGGCTGCATTCAGCGCAGCATCGGCTAATCGTTTATTTTTGGCTATATCCATCGGCTGCAACAGCAACTCCGGAGAAATGGGCCGGCTCATCGCAGAAAGTGGTATCCACATGGCGGCTGTTCCCATGCCGGCAACTTGCAAAAAGTCTCTTCTATTCAAGGCAATAATTGTTAGATGGTTCGTGTTCTGTAATATAATTATTTTCAGAAATTAACAAAAGCGCATTCTGGGTGATTTTACCAGAAAAGGGCATAATTTACCCTTTTGACTACCTTTTTGGTTCTATCAAAAGATAGTAATTGCATTACTTCATTCTGCTCATTAAACCATATTTATTTTCAATCAAGCATGACTGTTTTTTGAGGATTATCCAGAAATTCAAACATGGTGGCAATCTGTGAAGCCGTATTTCTTTCCACAGAAAGCGGAGGCAATTCCTCTCTGCCAAAAAAACCAACTCCATGTGTTTCCATACCTGCCTGAATACTGCCACTGATTGCTTCGCAGAGAATAAAAAGCTTATAGGTATAATATGGAGAAGGTGGATGCGGATGGCATTTTTTATCAAATAAAGCCAGCAAACGAATAGGCTTTACGATCAGCCCCGCTTCTTCCTGCACCTCTTTTACTACCACTTCACCGGGAGAATAGCCGATATCTGCCCAGCCGCCGGGCAAGGACCAGTGTCCGTCTATTTTTTCGTGCACCATCAGAATTTTTCCTTCCTGGAACACTACGCCCCGGATATCTACTTTAGGTGTCTGATAACCGGTTTCGCTGGCAAACAGGTTTTGAATCAAAGTTATTTCTGCGCCGGAAAGATCTGCCATCATGGATACGCTCATATCCCGCAGTTCCTGGTAGCGTTCTACATCGTAATCATTTTGGGCATACGTTAAGCCAGCCTGGGCAATGGATTGAATCCGCTGGGCATACGCCAGCCATTTATTAATCATAAGAATTAACATTGAGTTGAGGGCATAAATGTAAAAAAGCTACGGGTAGTTTCCGTAGCTTTTGTGAGTATATTTTGAATGTTTTTTGCACTATATATCTGGCGATAGGGATTTTATCCTGGACTCAGGTCTCCTTCTTTCCAAACTTCCGTTCAGGGGCATGGCTGTCCATTAAATAAAACTCTGTGGGAGTAAGGCTGGTAAATTCTTTAAAATCCTTTACCATGTGCTGATAATCATAATAGCCTGCTTGTAAGCTTATACTCAGCCAGTCGAGTTCCGGGTTTGCATTTTTGATTTTTACGGCCTGATCAAAGCGGATAATACGGGTGTATGCTTTTGGACTTACGCCCATCCGTTCTACAAACTTGCGGTAAAACTGTTTGCGGCTCAAACAAGCTTCATCCGCCAGCCAGTCAAAGGAGAGTTTGTTAGGGTTTTGTAGCAGGTAATGGCTCACCTTATCCACTGGCTTTACATCATATTTCACTTGATTAACTAGTGCATACAGAAAAGTTTCTACAATCCAAATCATTTCCATATGATTGTCAGTACTGCTCAAACGCTCGTTTACCCGGCCGATTTCGGGCTGAAATACCGATTCTGCATCTATATATTTATCCGTAAACAAATCAACAGGAATACCGGTGAGGCGGAACAAAGCCCCAGGCTGAAAAACCACCTGAAATAGCACGAAATTCTTATTGGGTTGCCGGTTGGTAATAGAATGGTATTGCCCCCGGATGATGGCACGGGAACTGAGTACCTCTTTATTTCCATCCGCTGATTCTATAATTTCCGTTTTCCTTGGATAAAAAGACAAGCAGGTTTCAGGCCTTGGCCAGTAGGGCTTCCAGGGAACCGTTTCCGACTCCTTAAACTCAAAGCCTACAATCTGAAATTGCCTGACGTATTCTCTTAAGCCGGGACTTGGCAATCTGTAATCAAAAACAATCATCACCGGTTTAGTTAAGGGGTACTATTTACAAAGACAAAGGTGGACCGAGCACTTTCAGGTCATGCGCCAGATGTACTTTCCGGATTTGATCTTCAGTGGGTATTCCTTCGATGGCGTTCATCTGTTTAAAGAATTCCTCCATTTTTCCGGCCGGTTGTACCTGATAGGTCAATTTTCCTTTATCGCTGAGCTGAAGCCAGGTATGTGGTATATTTCTGGGGAGAAAAATTGTATCTCCTTCTTTCAAGCGGTGCTGCTCCTCTCCTACCTGAAACAGATATTCACCTTCCACTACATAAAATATTTCATCCTGCTTGTAATGCACATGCATGGGAGGACCCATTTTTTCTAAGCCAATATATTCAAAAATAGCCAGTTGGCCACCTGTATCTTTGCCTGAAATTTTCACCAGATTCGGATTTATACCCCGGTACAAAATCGGTTCATTAAAACGGTCTTCTCCACCTTTAACTATAAAACTTTGTATAGCTGGTTTAATTCCGGCTTCTGTCAGGGTTGATAAGCTTACCAGGGGAACCGCCACCAGGCTGGTTTGAATAAAATTTCTGCGTAGCATAACAGTAAGGTTTTGTGAAAGAATAAATCTGTTATGTAAATATCAGACTCCATGCCTGTTGACTGGTGGTAAAAACTGGTCATTTTTGAAAAGAAATAAAAAAAAAGCTACGGTTTGAGTTCCGTAGCTTTTTTTTTAAACGTATGCAATAAACTAATTAGGAAATTCCTTTCAACTCTTCCTGTTCAGCAAAAGGCTGATTTCGCAGGCGTTTACCTGTAGCTTTAAAAATAGCATTAGAAACAGCGGCTCCAGTAGGAGGTAAAGCTGGTTCGCCTAAGCCTGTAGGGTCGATGCCATTGTCTACAAAATGCACTTCTACCTGTGGAATTTCATTGATGCGGATCAGGCGGTAGTTGTTATAATTGGTTTGCTCGGGAGCGCCATTTTTGAAGCTCATGTTACCATACATCGCATGACCTAGTCCGTCTATAACTCCCCCGGTTACCTGTTGTTTGGCACCGCTCATATTCACCACGATACCACAATCGGCAGCCGCATATACTTTCTTCAACACAGGTTTTCCTTTTTCCATCACCACCTCTCCTACCTGGGCTACATAGGAAGCATGTGAGAAATAAACACTAAATCCTTGTGAAACACCTGGTTTTTTACCCCAGCCAGATTTTTCTGCGGCCAGTTGAATAACCCCTTTCATACGGTCGATATCGTATTTGATTTCTCCGACAGGTGCTTTTTTGGCCTTATCGAGCAGGTCCAGACGGAACTGCACCGGATCTTTTCCTGCTGCCTGCGCCACTTCGTCTATGAATGATTGTTCGGCATAGGCCAGGAAGTTGGTAATAGGTGCCCGCCAGGCTCCGGTTGTAATGGGAGATTTATGCTCTACGGAATCAATCAGCAGGTTGTCCACAGCACCCGATGGGAAGTTATTTTCCCTGGTACAGTTTCCGGCATTAATACCTACCCCTCTGAGTTTATAGCCAACCATATTTCCCTGGGCATCCAGCGCCGCTTCAAACCTATACCGCACGGCCGGACGATAGCTTCCGCCGGTCATATCATCTTCCCTGGTCCAGATCAGCTTAACAGGTGCATTTACCAGCCTGGATACTTCTACGGCTTCCAGCGCATAATCTGCTTTCAGGCGGCGGCCAAAGCCTCCTCCCATTCTGGTCAGTTCAAGGGTGATTTTTTCAGGCGCTATACCCAGCAGTTTGGCTGTTTCGGTACGGGCCAGTTCCGGTGTCTGGGTAGGCCCCACTAACTCAACACCATCCGGACGCACATGCGCAAAAAAATTCATGGGTTCCAGCGGGCTATGCGGCAGGAATGGGCACTGATATTCGCCTTTAATCACTTTAGCCGCATTTTTAAAGGCTGTATCTACATCTCCATCTTTCCGGCGAATGGTTGCTTCTCCACTATCCAGTAATTCGGTAAACAAGCGGTTATGATCGGTGGTACTTTCAAGATTACCCTCCTTTTCATATTCAATTTTAAGGGCTTCCCTCGCCTTTTTTACCTGCCAGGTAGATTTTCCTACCACCGCTACATTATTCTTGAATGTAACCACATCTACAATTCCAGGCATGGCTTTGGCTGCTGCCGAATCCACAGATTTAAGTTTCAGGCCAAAGGCAGATGGGCGTTGCACCATAGCAAACAGCATTCCTTCCTTGTAATAATCAAGGCCAAATAAAGGCTTGCCGGTAGCAATATTCTGGTTATCTACATTTTTGACAGAAGTACCGATAATTTTAAAATCTTTCCGGTCTTTGAGTTTTACTTCTGCCGGTACCGGAATGGCAGATGCCTCGGTGGCCAGTTCACCATAACTCAGTTTTTTTCCACTAGCTTTGTGCAAAACCACTCCTTTATCGGTAGTAATTTCACCGGCAGGTACATTCCAGCGTTTGGCAGCTGCTTCGATCAGCATATACCTGGCAGTAGCACCAGCTTTCCGTAAGCGTTGCCAGGAATGTGGAACTGCCCCACTCCCGCCGGTAAGCTGACGCTCAAATTTTTTAGCATCTAAAGCGGCTTGTACAATTTTTACTTTGGAAAAATCTACGTCCAGCTCTTCAGCTACCACCATCGGAAAGGAGGTTTTAATATTCTGTCCTATTTCAGGATTTGGAGAATAAATGGTAATTACCCCATCGGTAGCAATAGACAAATAGCTGTTAAAATCAATGGTTCCTGCAGCAACTGCAGCGCCATTGAGCACTTCTAGCTGGGCGGCACTGCTTGTGCTCCAGTTAAATCCTATGAATAATCCGCCACCGGCCGTAGCAGCCAGTTTCAGAAAGTTTCGTCTGCTTGAATTAGGTATAGTTGACATGGCTTATTTACGTTTGGTGGTGGCAACAAGTACAGCTTCCCGGATGCGGTGATAGGTTCCACACCGGCAGATATTTCCCTGCATGGCGGCATCTACTTCTTCAGGCGCAGGCTTAGGGTTCTTTTTCAGAAAAGCAGCAGCAGTCATAATCTGACCGGCCTGGCAATAGCCGCACTGGGCTACATCCACTTCATTCCAGGCTACTTGCACCGGATGATCGCCTTTTGCAGAAAGTCCTTCAATAGTGGTAACTTTTGCAGAACCTACCGCTGAAACCGGCAGCATACAAGACCTGGTAGCTTCGCCATTTAAGTGAATGGTACAGGCACCACACTGGGCAATGCCACAGCCATATTTGGTACCCACCAGTCCCAGATGATCGCGCAAAACCCACAGTAAAGGGGTATCTGGCTCTACATCAGCCTGGTAGCTGCGGTTGTTTATTTGTAACTTATACTTGGCCATTTGATTATAAGGTTAGATTTGGAGTCAAATTACTAAATTTTCTGGCAGAATGTAAAGAAACAGACAGGTTTTTAACAAATTGATAACTAAATAAAAGTCAATATGTAGTTAAAATAATGCTCTTTTGGATTATCCTCTCAGTATTAGTAACCTGCTGTAAGTAACCAGGCGGCTGAAGCAAAGTGGCAAGTTCAGTTTCCTGATGCAACCAGTTTAGTTCAGATTCCCGGTTTTTATAAGCTGTTACAGGGCTTTTTCATATTCCTGTTGAGAAGCGTAAATCGTGGCGAAGTAATCGAAATAGCCTGTTTGTTCGAATATTATTCACTGATTATTTTCAGCACTATTCAGCTTACTCTCTATTCCCTTATATGACACTGGCTGTTCCTAAATGTACTAAAATGCAATGATAAGCTCTCTGCAAAATGTATGTTAGAATCGAAGTTTGTCAGGATTGGAAGAAGCGAAAATCGTGTTTATTAAATCTATCTTTTATTGCATATAAAGTGCTGATTTTTATATATTTATTCAAGAAAATCTATCCATCATACCCTTATCAATAGAACCTATGGAACGCCGTTCAGACATTCTGACTCAGATTACTAGCAATACCTTTCTTACTGATGGTGGCCTGGAAACCACACTTATTTTTCACCAGGGCATAGAACTCACTTATTTTGCCTCATTTAGCCTGCTCAATGATGAAGCCGGCAAAAAAGCATTGGCAGACTACTTCAGACCATACCTGAACATAGCCCAAAAATATCAGACCGGATTTATTCTGGATTCGGCCACCTGGCGGGCAAATCCAGACTGGGCAGAAAAAATGGGCTATTCTACCGAAGCATTAGAACAAATCAACAAAATAGCCATTGATGAAGTAGCAAAACTCAGAGATGAATATGCTCGTCCGGGTTTTCCCATTCTGCTGAACGGATGTATCGGTCCAAGAGGTGATGGCTATGTTCCTTCCAATCAGATGACTGCACAGGAAGCAGAAACGTATCATTCTGAGCAAATTAAAACATTCAGTCAGACTCAGGCAGATATGGTTTCCGGCCTTACTATGAATTATGTAGAAGAAGCCATTGGAATTACGCTGGCGGCCAAACAATATGGTATGCCAGTAGTAATATCTTTCACTGTTGAAACAAATGGAATTCTTCCCAGTGGACAATCCCTACAAGATGCTATTATTCAAACCGACCAGGCAACTGATCGTTATGTGGCATATTACATGATCAATTGCGCCCATCCCACGCATTTTATGAAAGAATTACAAACAGAAGGGAACTGGTTAAATAGAATAAAAGGCATCCGGGCTAATGCTTCCACCAAAAGCCACAAAGAACTCGATGAATCTACCGAACTCGATAGCGGTGATAAGCAATTGCTTGCCAGAAATTATCAGCAACTAAAAACTTTGATTCCCAATCTGACTATCATTGGTGGCTGTTGTGGCACGGATCATACTCATTTAGAGACGATTTGTGAGCATTTGTTTAACAAAAAGTTGAATTCAGTTAGATAACTAAAATTGGATAACTCGGGTGCAGAGTCCTGTTTAAGTCAAAACAAAGTGAGTGTTTTCCAGAAAAGGAAAGTTTCAAGTGTTGTCGGCTTAAAGCTTTCTAAAGTATGTACATTTTAATTACCCATCAAAAGATGTGACTGCTTGCTGGTAAGGTTTGTGCACTTGATCTGGAACTCACTCTTGTATGTGCGTACTTATTCGTTGTACAGATCTAATAAGAAATCGACAATATCTACAGGTGACTGGGTCGAAAAAGGCCTGTTTCCGCATTTAATCACATTTCCACTCTCCATATGATAAAGAATTTTTTCCCTGCTGCCTGTATTGAGAAAAAGATCGATCTCATGAAGCGAATTTCCGGCACCATCAGAATAGCAGCATTTGGTTTTCCAGGCACTTACCTTTTCATGGCGCAACAAGGTTTGTAAAATATCTGTGATCGTAGCAGAGGCTAACATAGGCGTTCAGTTTTACGGTTCCCAAAACCGGCTTCAGCTGATGCCACAAAGCCGGAAACTATTGTTTCATTGTTACGCTTATAAAAAATTTACAATTAAATAAGGGTAAATCAATATTAGTAAATTTCAACAGAGGAATCAAGCTAATTTTAAAATAAGTTTTTGATTGATCAGTGGTCATTTTTCAATGGTTAATTGCGTTATATAGCTTCGTAATGGTTTAATATAAGCCTTTGAAACAAAACAGAAGCAATTTATCAATGACTATTTACCAATACAGGAATTGCACCGGCGTATTTTCGGTAAGCGCATCAATAGATTCCGGATGCAAAGCTATACCATCGCTATTCAGCGTTGCTGCTACATCTCCACTGCTATTATAAGGGGTAGGTGCTATGCCAGAGATCGCATTTTTGGTAAGGATTGTAGCAGGGAAATATTCATCAAAGGGTGTTTTTTTATTTTTTGATACCAGAAAAGGCAGAATCAGGGGCTGTTGCTGGGGTAAGTTAAAACAGGTACGCAAATAGGATTCAATAAATACTTTACAACCCACTTGTACGGAAACCGGATTTCCCGGCAACCCAAATACAACACCTCCGGCAGGCAATTTCCCAAACCACAAAGGCGCACCTGGCTTGATTTTTACCCGGTGAAAAACCTGTTGTACGCCCAGCGAAGCCAGTACTTCAGGCACATAATCAGCATCCCCTTTAGAAACACCACCTGATAATATTATTATATCTGCATTCAAATGTTGCTGCAAGGTCGTTTTCAGGTCTTGTTTGTTATCAGCCACCAGATGTGAGGCTGGAGAATGGATATGAAATTTTTTTAGAAAATACCGGATGGCAAAGGTATTCGAATCCCGGATCTGATGGGGTAATACCTCCATTCCTACCTGCCTGACCTCATTTCCGGTGGAAAGAACCGCAACATCGGGTGTTTTTGCTACCTGCACCTGTGCTTTTCCTGTTACAGCCAGGCCACTCACAATCTGGGTAGTAATTAACTGGTCTTTGGGGATGATCAGGTTTCCCTGCCGGGCATCCTCCCCCTGGCGGGCGATATTCAGCCAGGGTTTCATGTTGTTTGTATTGAAATATACCTTATCCCCTTCCCTCCTGGAATCTTCTACCCTGATTACGGCATCAGCACCTGCCGGAACCGGAGCGCCGGTCATAATTTTGATGCAGGTACCAGCTACCACTTCCTTTTGGGCTATACTGCCCGCAAACAGGTGTTCGATCAAAGAGAATCCATCCGGGTTATATTCTGAAAAAGCGGTTGACTGTAGCGCATACCCATCCATGGTAGCCCGGTTAAATGGCGGATAATCCCTATCCGCATAAATATTTTCAGCCAGCACCCGGCCGAGGGCATCATCAAGGCTCACTTGTTCTATGCCAAATGATGTTGCCTGTGCAATAATAAGATTTACAGCTTCTTGTATACTGAGCATGCAATTTTATATTTAAGCGTATAACCTATTTTTTACCTCCCTATTTAAAAACAGAAATGGCATTTTGCTAACCGTTTTGCCTTGCAACCGCCTTTATATCTGGCTCGTTTGTGAATATTTTCTTTAGAAAATCTCCGGTAAAACAAGGCCAGAATATGATGGCTATATAGGGGTATTTCTTCAATATTACAGCAGAAATTCGTAACTTGCCCCTGTCTGATTTAAAAAAATACTAACCCCTGTTTTCTACCTATATAACTATGAGCTTTGAATTGACTGGTAAAATTGTGGAAATTATGCCCACGCAACAAGTATCCGGAAAATTTCAGAAAAGAGAATTCGTAATGGAACATGCTGAAAATCCACAATATCCTGAGTACATTAAATTTGAGTTTGTACAAGATAAATGTGACCTACTCGATAAATTTGCTGCCGGACAACAAGTAGAAGTGGTGTTTAACCTCAAAGGCCGCAAGTGGACAGATGCCAAAGGTGAAGTAAAATACTTTAATACCCTGCAAGCCTGGAAAATCAATACCGCCGGGCAGGCTGTTGCTGCTCCTGTAGCTGGAAATGCACAGGCAAAAGCCAAAGCTCCGCAGGCACAAGCGGCTAAACCCTATACTGACTGGGCTCCCAATGGCGAAGATTCCGACAATGACCTCCCTTTTTAAATGAACACGTGCAGAGAGTAGAGGATCATCGTATTTTCTACTCTTTTATTTGATACATTATACATTGGTCCCATCCTCTTTAACGTAATACAGACCTTTTGCCTGTACAGGTAACAAATATTGCGTTACCCGATGCAGGCAAGATTCTGAATTTATATATGAAAATAGGCTTTGTGGTGCATTTTTTCGATTTCCGGAATGATGTCAGAAAAGTAATCGATATTATCAGCCAGCAACACCAGGTTGTACTTTTTGTCAGAAAGGAAGATCTGCAGCAGATTAAAAGTTTTGTAAATGATAGGATTGAGGTTCGCATGGCAGACGAAAATCTTCCTACCTCACAAAATCTAATCCTCAATAACCTCTTCCGTTT
The DNA here is from genome assembly GCF_010119975.1 of Rhodocytophaga rosea. Taxonomy (GTDB): domain Bacteria; phylum Bacteroidota; class Bacteroidia; order Cytophagales; family 172606-1; genus Rhodocytophaga; species Rhodocytophaga rosea. The sequence continues at coordinate 7,480,090 of NZ_CP048222.1, read as the reverse complement.
CCTGGGCAAGCTTCCGGAAAGCATCCAGAACTATTATCTGATGGAAGTTTTTAAAATTTCCTTAAACCCTGCACCTGTTCAGAAAAAAGCCAGGTTCTGGTTAGACTTATCTATGAAGTTACCCAGAATCATGACGTATGATTATTACCTGAACCACCTGCAATACAAAGGGGCTACTCCGATTGATGATATTGATGAGTTTATTTGTTTCACTGACATTAGCGACAGTTACCTACTGGCCCGTTTAATCAGGGAACGTAAAAAAGTAAAGATATATGTGTATAGCTGGGACCATCCTTGTAAACAGGTAAAATATTCCAATCAGGTAGATTATTTAGTGTGGAATGAAGGCATACGGGAAGACATGATCAAATTGCAGCATATCCATCCGGAACGTATCCAGATTACCGGCGCTTCTCAATTTGCTTATGTAGATCAATTTTTGTCTATTCCTGAAGCAAGTCTCAGCAAACCATTTTCCTTTCCCTATATTTATTTTGGTTGTGCCATAGGTGCACCCGAAATTGCAACAGATGAAATTAAGGTAATCCGTTTGCTGAGCCAAGCCATGCAGAAACATTTACCGGATGTTCGCCTGGTCGTACGGCCCTATCCGGTTATGAAAGACTGGAGTATTTATGAGTCGTTAAAAGAATTGCCGAATGTGATACTGGATGATAAATTCCGGTCCAAAGATCTGTCGGTTCAGGAGGATTTTATCATGGAAAAATTTATAAAAATCCATTTTGCTGAAGCTTTTATCCATCTGGGTACTACCTTGGGTTTTGAAGCCTGTTTTACAGAAACGCCTTCCATCATTATAGATTTTGAATACTTTCAACAAGACAAGTCTTTGCTCAGTATCAAAAATTTTGTACACCAGTATCAGAATGATAAATATCTTTTATTGAAAGAATATCCCAATGTTGTTCATTCAGAAAAAGAGTTAAAAGAGTTGTTTCAAGGATTACTTCCTGATAAAACAAGGTATCTTGCCTATAACAAAGCGGTCCGGGATACTACACCACTAAAAAAATTTGAGCAATTTGCCAGTCAATTAATATACAATTGATTTAATCATGCAAACAGTCAAATAGAATATGTCGGGGCTCAACATTTTCCTGTATCAGCTTTACTTTTACCTGTTCAACCGATTTATCACTTTTATCCCATTTCACCTGATACGTCTATTTTTTTACAAAACTATGCTGGGAAGTCTGGGTAAATCAACAGGGATACTAATGGGGGTAGAAGTACGCAAACCTGGAAATATATTTATCGGGAACAATGTCTCTATTAACAGGAAAGTGCTGCTGGATGGCCGGGGAGGTAAGTTGTTAATAGGTAACAATGTTGACATTGCCCAGGAAACAAATATATGGACTCTCGAACACGATGTTCATGACGATTACCATACTTCCAAGGGAGCCGATGTAGTGATTGAAGACTATGTCTGGATTGCGTCCAGGTGTACCATTTTACCTGGCGTTAGAATAGGTAGAGGTGCCGTGGTCGCTTCCAATAGTGTGGTTACCAAGGACATTCCACCCATGGTAATAGTTGGGGGTATACCTGCAAGAATTATAGGAGAACGAAAAAGCAAACTGAAATACAACTTAACGCATAGACCGTGGTTCCAGTAAAAAAAATATTAGTACTGCCAGATGCTGGTCCGGAAAATCCTTTTCAATACCAGATGATTGATTTTCTGCGAAAAAGTGGTTTTAAGGTCGAAAAAGAGGTATCAAGGCGTTTTTTTGCTACCACTGCTGCCGTAAAAAAGCATCAGCCTGACGTAGTCTATTATGATTGGATACAGAGTTTTATTCTGGGGAAAACCTTGCCCATTACTCTGCTCAAATGCATGTGTTTTATGCTGGAATGCCTGTATTTGATTCATATCCAAAGAATACCCATTGTGCATACCTTACATAATATTCATAACCATGCGGGGTTATGGCTGAACATAGAAAAAGTCGTTTATACCTGGTTTCTTCGCCGGTGTTCCCGGATCAGGGTGTATACACAGGAAACAAAAGACAAAGTAATTAGTATTTTTGGCCTCAATCCAGAAAGAATTAAACTTGTATATGATGTACCCTTTCATCATTATTATCCCAATGAAGTATCCCGAACAGAAAGCAGGCAACACCTTCACATTCCGCAAGCGTCTTTTGTATATATTTTTTTAGGGATGGTGAAACCTTATAAAGGTATTGAAGACCTGATTGCGGCATTCCGCAAAATAGCTTCCCTGAATGATATTCTCATGTTAATAGGCGCAAGCGACCGCCCCGTCTATGCGGATAGTATTAAATCATTAGTGGCAGATGATAGCCGGATTATTTTTCAGAATGAATTTGTAGCTGTACCTCAGGTGCAATACTATTTTAATGCTGCAGATGCAGTTGTACTGCCTTTCAAAAATATCGAACATTCCAGTTCGGTAGATCTGGCCATGTCATTTGCCAAACCCATCATTACGCTGAAAACCAAATTTATGCACTCATTGCTTCAGCACCAAAGTACCTTGCTTTTTGATGAGCCTGCTGACTTAGCTAATAAACTTCAGGAGGCTAAAAACCTTAATTTAGCAGATATTGGCCAGATTAATTTTACTATCGCTGACAGCTCGAACTACAAAGATTTTGCCCTCCTTTTTACTGACTTACAATCCGGTAAGTGAGTTTGTAGCGGCTGCAAACTTGAACTTATTGATTTGGATAATATTACAGGATAATACAATTAGGTTGATAAAAAATTCTTCATTATTTATCTTCTCTTGTTTTGTCATATTCTCCATCGCAATATGTAATATTCTATTATTTCTCATAACAAATAGAATTTAGTTTTCCTGCACATCACCTGGATGCTTACATACATCATATTTCGCATACAGGGGGATTCATTCATAAATAATATTTCTAATCCTCAGCTACTTACTAAAGTCTCAATCATATATTGGTTACTTTTTGCCTAGCCAGTAAGATTAATTCTTGCATATAAGTCAATATTTTATGTTTGGTGTAAGATTTGATAGACAAATGTAAGTATTGATACAATTTATAGATATATGAAAGCATTTTTACAAAGCAGCATGGCTATCTTCTTAGGATTTTGCCTATTGTATGCATTTTACCAGAAAAAAATGGAGCAACCACAGCTCGTACAAGCATCTGATATTGAGATGGACTCATTGTTTTTTGTAGATCAGCAGGCTTTTAAAAACAAGCAACTGGTAGTCAATCAATTAGATATAGAAGCCATTTTACCAGTAGAAATCTCTGATAAAACTGATAGTTTAAGGCTGGCGGCAGTTATAACTGATTCCCATAAAAAACGGAAGGAAAAGCCAAAGATTGAAATCTATGAGCTGAAAAAGGCGCCGAAAACCAACCTTGCCGATATTCAATTATCTGAATCTAGGCTTACAGCAGTAATTTCATCACAGTTAAAAGAAAACACAACTGCTGAAACAGCAACTGCTTCTATTGCTGACGCTAATACAACAGAAGTAATTACCGACGAACATCCGCAGACTGAGAAAAAGAAGAAGTTTCTCTTTTTCAGCAAAAAGAACAAGAATAATTAATCATAACTGATATTACACTTTTTGATGGTTCAAAAAAGATGCTTCCTTGCCTTGGTAAGCATCTTTTTCTTCAGTAGTTGGAAACTGTAAGCTCACAGGAATGAATTTCATTTAGGGCAGATTATGAAAAGTGTAAATATAACAATTCTAATAAATTGGGTTTTTAACTGTTAAGTTATTCGCTTAGCCGAACACGCCTTCAGCCAAAGCTGATTTTGACAATTAATGCATGTATGGGATTCTCCAGGTACATGTTGCTGGCATAGTCCACATCTATTACATGCATAGTTTCCCGCTTCGGATATGGCTTCTACTGGTTTTGATAAAACTTCGGGAAATATCGGCATTCCAGGCCTGACTTCTTCTTCTTCATAAAAAAAAACGCTAATCTCTCCGGTTGCCTCTAAATAAAGCTTCCTTACCTGCCCCAGATGCGCTATATGCTGCTGTCGCATTTCACCAAACAATTCCTGAAATGTTAAATTTTCTTTATTAAAGGCTTCCATATTTATTATTCCCTCTTCAATAATGCAAGAGGAATGCCCTTCCAGCCAGCGTTCCGCCAGTGGGCTCCGTTCTGTGAGCCGGTTGAAACCTAAATAAAGAAGAATTACCACACCAAATACCACCAGAACATGCAAGAGAGCGACATCATTATAAAACGTGGCATCGCCTGCTGCGGAACCTAATGAAAGTATTATAGTCAATTCGAAGAGAGAAAGCTGCTTAACTCCTCTTTTTCCAGTGATGCGAAGCGTAAGTACAATCAGCAGATACATTAGTGTACTGCGAAAAGCCACTTCAAAGAGAAAAGTCACCGGTAACTCTTCAGACAACCAGATACGTTTCCAATCAAAAGGCTCGATCAACTGGGATTTTTCCATATAGATTTTTATTTATTTGCATAATTAGATATCACTTTTGCAAGTAAATAAAAGTTAAAATGGCATAGGATGATACGGTAGTATATTTTTACAAAAGCACAAAAAAGAACAGCCGGCAAATTTGGCTTTCAATGGTTAATAGATTGCCTTATGGTCAGAGCCTATGAAATCAGCCAACACAGTTATTAAATACAGGTTCAGTATAAAATCCTGCTACTGGTATTGTGGTGGTGGTTGCATATTTAAGCATATCTTAAACCTCTAAAATTTTCCCTTCTATTCTCCTATTATTTGCATGATGGTGCAAAGGATATGTTGAAATTTTCGTTGATCGTAGCATAACTTCTAACCTAGCTTATGCCTATTAATAACCATCTAATCTACTGACTTGCCTGATATATTTTATTTGTATTATTACCTCTTTTAGCTTTTTAAAACTTCTGCAGCGATGTGTTTATTAATACAGGCTTATCTGCTTTACAACTTATTATCTCTTAACAATAAAGTACAAAAATAGAGTCAAGCATTTCACGCATATACATATTTAATAAATTCTTTAAAAAGTTATATAACTACCTTTAATATTAAAATTATTATTTAATTCATATACGTATATTTATATTCAAAACGAACCACCTTAATTATGGAAATAGCTTCTTACTTTCTACTACATCCTGCCATATTTCTAATGGTGGCTTTTACACTTGTTACATTGGGATTAAAAGTATATGTGATAACTAAAACTGGTATTAAAATGCAGGCTTTATCTACTTTCCTAAAAGTTGTAAAGATTAATTCATTCAGGATTAGAAAAAGAGCGTTGGCCTTAAGGTAAAATAACGCTTCTGCTTTTAAGCAACATGATCAGATTTGATAATCATGCTATTGTATACTTATTTTAACAATTGAATTACTAAAAAGATACAACTCTTGTTTTTAAATAAACCGAAAATCCGTTTTGTTATGACAATGCGGATTTTCGGTTTATTTTACATTCTCTTAATGTAGCTTGATCACCATCAGCCGCACAAGCATATCTTTTTTGTTTCTACTCCTCACTATATACTTGATATACACCTGCTGATAGGTCATCTGGTGTAGCATTCAGCTTGTTAAATCCTTCAACAAAGGCCATAAGCATTATTTCTTCTCGCGGCCATTCATTTCAAAACTTTTGTCCAGCAACGTTCCAACTCTGCCATTTTAACTATTGTTATTCTCTTTCATCAAGGTCATATTACTCTGATAGAAGTTCAAATTGCCTTTCCTATTAATTAAATATAGTGTTACAGTTCCCAAAACAATTCCCAGATTTATCTTTTCAATAATACCTTAGGTTCAATACCATAGTTTCTAGCTATAATTTGTAATTTCTATAGAAACTAAAATAGCTGATAATTAATAAAGGAATAGTTAAATTTACGCTACTTATATTTGTATGTAACCTGATTAAGCTGCATGAACTTCCCAGATGCCACACCTGTAAAACGGAATAAAATATGGATGCACATACTATTTATAACTCTTGCCATCCTCAGCATCCATGCCTGCAATAAACCTGGGAAACCCCTGCAAGAACAAACATTTGTCCGAACAGTAGTGGACACTAATCCCCCGGTAACCCCTTTATCTCCGGAGATGAGTATACAGAAAATTCAATTGCCGCCCGGATACCGAATAGAACTGGTCGCCAGCGAACCCATGGTGCAGGAACCGGTAGCCCTAGCCTGGGATGGAAATGGCCGGATGTATGTGGCGGAAATGAACACCTATATGAAGGATGCTGATGCCACCGGCGAATTTGAACCTGCCAGCCGGATTAAATTACTGGAAGATACCAATGGCGATGGAAAAATGGATAAAAGTACGGTGTTTGTAGACAGCCTGGTGCTACCCAGAGTAATCCTTCCGGTTGGGGATCAGTTACTGGTTGGTGTCACCAATATTCAGCACATATGGAGTTACCGCGATACAAATGGCGATGGCAAAGCAGATGAAAAGAAAATTGTGTTTAAAAATGATGTGCTCGATGTGCGCAACCTGGAACATCAGAATGGTGGGTTGTTGTGGAATCTGGATAACTGGATCTATCCTACCCGCGATAATCTCCGCTACAAATACAAAAATGGCCTGCTGGTAGTGGATACGATGGTCGATAATATGATTGGCCAGTGGGGTATTACCAGCGACAATTACGGACGTTTGTTCTACTCGGAAGCTGGCCCGGGGTTGCCGGCTGTTCAGATCCAGCAAATGCCTGCCTATGGTGCGTTAAACTTTAATGACCAGTACACCCAAGACTTTACCAAACCCTGGCCTATTATTGGCAACCTGGATGCCCAGGGAGGAAAAAACTCCCTCAGGACTGAGGATAATACCCTTAAAGAATTTACTTCAGGTTGTGGACAATCTATCTTCCGGGGTGACCGGCTTCCGGAAGATATGCGGGGGGATTATTTTATTCCTGAACCGGTGGGAAGAATAATTAAGCGGGGTAAAGTAATTAACCGGAATGGCAAAATCTACATTGAGGATGCCTATCAGCAAAAAGACTGGCTGGCTTCGGCAGATATGAACTTCCGCCCGATTAACACCTATACCGGTCCTGATGGGTGTTTTTACATTGTGGATATGTACCACGGTATCATCCAGGAGAGTGAATGGACTAACCCTGGCTCTTATCTCCGGCAGATTATTGAACAGAAAGAGTTGTACAAAAACAAAGGGATGGGCCGTATCTACAGGGTAGTCCATGAGGATTTTACCCCTGACCCGACAAAGCCAAATATGCTCAATGAGCCATCCAGTAAGTTACTTACCTATCTGGATCATCCCAATGGCTGGTGGCACGACAATGCCCAGCAGCTCATGATTGTGAGAAATGATCAGTCGGTGGTACCTGCCTTACGGGAAATAGCTACAGGAGGCAAAGCCAGCTTAACGAAAAGTCCTTCCCCCTTAGCCCGGATTCATGCTTTATGGACTCTGGAAGGGTTGGACGCTTTAGATAAAAAAACATTATTCCAGGCATTTACAGACAAAGATCCACAGGTGAGAAAAACCGCCGTATGGATCAGTGAGCACTTTATAAATAACAACGATACAGAAGTGATTCAAAAGCTGGCTTCCCTAATAGAAGACCCTAGTGCTGATGTACGGATTCAGTTATCCTTATCGCTCCGTAATAATACTTCTGATCCGTCACAAAAGATTGTAAAAGTGCTGCTGGCAGCAAATCCGCATAATGAACTCATGCAGTTTTCATTTACCACATTTACCGAAACGCAAAAAAAGCTAGCAGCTGAAAAAGAACGTACCCAGAATTTAAGTCCAGCCGACCGGGCATTGGTAACCAATGGCGCTACTACTTTCAAACAGCTCTGTGCTACTTGTCATGGAGCCGATGGCAAAGGTGTATTGATTGGCGGTAAGGAAATGCCCGCTCCTCCCCTTGTTGGGTCACCAAGAGTTAAAGGGGATAAAACCATGCTTATCCAGTTGCTGCTGTATGGCTTAAAAGATCCAGTGGATGGCAAAACGTATCCGGATATTATGCCGCCTATGGGTAGTAATACTGACGAATGGGTTGCTTCAGTGTTAAGTTATATCCGCAACAGTGGTGACCTGGGCAATGCATCTTCCGTCGTAACGACAGATGAGGTGAAGCAGGTACGGGCAGAAACTCCACAGATGAAAGAACCTTTTACGCTTCAGTTGCTGGAAATTTTTAAACTTGGCCGTGCCGAAAAAAGTAACTGGAATAATGCTTCTGCTAAGTAACTAATAACTAACTCGCATAAACAAAGACACTAAACCGTAATCGTTTTTGCTTTTGGCTAGTATTGTCTCAATATTCTGAATTTAATCTCTCAGTTTCATAATATGAAGATTTTGGTAATGTATAATATTAGTATTTGTCTGCTGCTCTTTGCTTTTCCGCTATTCGCCCAAAAGTCAGAGTTCACCAATACAATCGGAATGGAATTCGTCTTGATTAATCCTGGCAGTTTTACGTTGGGCAAATTTCAGCCGCCTTATCCTAAGCCTAAGCCTAAAGAATCTCAGTCTTCGCAGCCAGGAAGAGGAAATGGCTATACGCCAGCCCAATACCAGCTGGCTAAAAAAATGGCTAAACAAGATGCCAGGGAAGGCTTTCAGGTAAGTATTGATAAACCTTTTTACCTGGGAAAGTTCGAAGTAACACAGGCGCAGTGGAAACGGGTGATGGGCAAAAATCCTTCAGTTTTTCAGGGTAAGCAAGTCACTGATGATCCGGACATGCACCCGGTAGAAAATATTACCTGGCAGGAGGCACAAGCTTTTCTTAAAAAACTAACGCAACTGGAAGGGGGAAAAGTAGTTTACCGGCTTCCTACAGAATTTGAATGGGAGTATGCTGCCCGTGCCGGTACACAAGATGATATTGCCTGGAGTGAAATCCGCCTTTCGGCCCAGATGGGAATCCCTGCCACTGCCCTGGTTGGACAAAAGAAACCCAATGCCTGGGGCTTTATGATACATTGGGCAATGTGTGGGAATGGGTGCAGGATTATTATAATGAGAAAATCTTTGCTGATCCGTTACCTCCCAAATCAGGTAAAGTACATGTATTGAAAGGTGCTTCCTTTGTGGGAGATGTAAAAAATGCCACTTACATGACCCATGCGGCAGGACCTGGGAATGGCTGGGATGTAGGTTTCAGGGTAGTACGGGAAGTTTCAGAATAAATTTGGCATTACTCAGAAAAAGAAGGTCATGAAAATTATAGTTAGAACATTGCTTTACTTGGGAATATGGGTATGTAGTAGCTATTATTCACATGCCCAGATTGGCAAAATTCCACCAGGATTTACACCGCTGTTTAATGGGAAAAACCTGAATGGCTGGCATATCAGCCGTACCACCCATCAGGGAACTACTCCTCATATTTATGTGGAAAAGGGTGTTATTGTCCTCAAACAGCAACCATATGGCCAGGGCGGTGTATTGCTTACCGACAAAAAGTTTAAGAACTATGAACTATACCTGGATGTAAAAGTAGACTCTTTTTGTAATGGAGGAATATTTCTCCGCTCTACCGAAAGCGGCCAGGGCTACCAGGTGGAATTATCTGAGCCCGGTGGCACTGGTGATCTGATTGGCGAAATGCTCCGGATCAGCCAGAGTGCCAAAGCGGCAAAAAAAGGAGAAGTCTGGAAGCCCAATGAATGGAATACTTTCCGCATCCGCATGACGGGTGAAGTGCCCCACCTTACTTTATGGATCAATGGAGAACAGATGTGGGATGTTACCCAGCCCAAAAACGACTTTATTGCCGGAGCTGTAGAGGGTATGATCGGATTACAAACGCACTGGTCAGCTGTATATTCTGAAGCAGCAAAATCCTTTAATATGTCTGGTGCCTGGCGGCCTGGTGCAGCTCACCGGTACCGTAATATTGCCGTTAAAGAATTAAAATAAAAAGGCATGAATTATCTTAATGTTTAAAAGAAAGAAAACTCATGCCTTTTTAGGTAAGCCAATATTTAACTACAGATTTTTTTTCTTTAATTCCTCGGCCGCATGATTTGCAGCCCTGGCAGTTATGGCCATAAATGTTAAGGAAGGATTCTGGGTAGAGTTGGAAGTCATACAGGCTCCATCGGTTACAAACACATTTTTGCAGCTATGCAACTGGTTCCATTTATTGAGCAGCGAAGTTTTGGGATCTTTGCCCATGCGTACACCACCCATTTCATGGATATCCAATCCTGGGGCTTTAGTAGGATTATCGTGCGTTTTGATATTTATAAACCCGGCTTTGGTGAGCATTTCGGTCATCTGCTCATGGAAGTCTACAATCATTTTTTCATCATTATCATCGTAGGCTACCGATACTTTCAACTGAGGAATACCCCAGGGATCTTTTAAATTCGCATCCAGAGCCACATAATTGCTTTCTTTAGGAATTGTCTCTCCCATCATGTGCGAACCTACGCGCCAGTTGCCATATTTTTTCTGGGTTAAACTTGTTTTTAATTCTTCTCCTAAGCCAGAAGTATCATTGGAGGTCATCCGGCTTCCGCTGAATCCGGCTGCATAGCCCCGCAAAAAGTCGGTTTCCTGCTTGAATACATTCCGGAACCGGGGTATATAACTGCCATTCGGACGGATACCAGCTGTTGTTGTATCCTGAAAACCTTCATACTCTGCAGAAATTGTAGTGCGGAAATTATGGAAAGCGATATACTTACCCAACAAGCCATTATCATTGCCTAATCCATTCGGAAAACGGTTAGACGTAGAATTCAGCAGGATTAAGTTTGTATTTAATGTCGCCGCATTTAAAAAGATGATCTGTGCATAATACTCGGTCATCTCTTTGGTCTGGGAATCGATCACCCGTACACCGGTGGCTTTATTTTTTTTCTCATCAAATATAATCGAATGAACGACCGAATGAGGTTTCAATGTCATTTTGCCGGTTTTGGCCGCCCAAGGTAAGGTAGAAGAGTTACTGCTGAAATAGCCTCCAAAAGGACATCCCCGCTCACACAAATTGCGGTTCATACACTTGGCTCTCCCCTGCTGAAAATGTATAGGCTGCGGTTTAGTAAGATGGGCGCACCGGCCGATAATTACCGGACGGGTGTTGTTGTAATGCTTCGCCATCTGCTCACTAAAATGTTTTTCTACACACGATTGTTCGTGCGGAGGCAGAAACTCCCCATCCGGCAATTGAGGCAGACCATCTTTATTTCCGGAAATACCGGCAAATTTCTCTACATAACTATACCAGGGTGCAATATCTTCATAACCAATGGGCCATTCAACCGCAAAACCATCCCGTGCAGGCCCATCAAAATCATACTTAGACCAGCGTTGGGTGCCTCTAGCCCATAACAGGGATTTCCCGCCTACCTGATAGCCCCGGATCCAGTCGAAAGGTTTTTCTTGTACATACGGATGTTCAGCATCTTTTACAAAAAAATGCGCAGAATCTTCGTTAAACGCATAACAACGGGTGGCTATTGGATTTGCATCTTTTAAGGCTTTTGGAAGCTGGCCCAGGTGTTCAAATTCCCAAGGGTTCATGTTGGTGGTCGGGTAATCAGTAATGTGCTTTACATCCCGGCCACGCTCCAGTACCAGGGTACGCAGCCCTTTACCGGTTAATTCTTTGGCTGACCAGCCACCGCTAATGCCTGAACCAATCACAATGGCATCGAACGTACGTTCTTTAACTGAATCTATATTTAAAAAAGACATGTAAACTAAATTGGTAAAATGTGAAATATATAGAAAAGCAGGCTCTATTGGGTTTAGGCCTTTACAGGTACGCAACCATTATAAAACCCGGGTACCATATTGTATTTGAGGATATTTACCATTACATACTCGGAGTTCATATAACCCCGGATTGTCAGGTTTTTTGTCATCTCGGCAAAGCGTTTTGTAGCCGTATCCGTAGAATTTATCAACTGAAGGAATACCTGCTTACGCTGCTTGGCATCACATTCCATAAATGACTTTTGAAAAGTCTGATTGGCTGCTTGCTCAGTAGTCGCCAGGCCTTTTTTCAGGTTTTCCTGTACATCTGCTCCATAACAGTCGTTCACCATCCGCATTATAAACTGATGCACTTTTAAGGATTTGGCGCCAGGCGTAGAAGTTTCGGGAATAATGGTTTCAACTATTTCTGCCAGCAGGTTTTCATCAGAAACCGGCAAAGTAGAGATATGTCCAATAGATTCAGGCGACCAGCCGGATGCCCATGCGGGAAGAGTTAGGATGCCGCCGGCAGCAATACCTAATTGTTTTAATAAAGAACGTCTTTTCATCAAAAAATAGAAGAGATTGAGTAGGTGAATGCATTCATCCGGTGTGGAAACTGTTCCCTGTATGGAAGAATACGTTAATATATGATTCAACAAAGTTAATTCATATACTGTATATAAACAATCCTATTTCATAACTGGTTCTCTTTTAAATTAAGAATTACTGAAAAGATAAGGGAAGTTGTGTTTTCAAAGCACTTTTTGGTCATGGTCAGATTTGCACCAGTCTAAGGGATAGGCTTATACTTAAAAATGGGCAGAACCTGAGTTGGTCATTTGCCTATAACAATTACTTCTGCTTCATGGCCTGCTCTATAGGTAAGTGGCGTATACGCTTTCCACAGGCTCTGTATACAGCATTGGCTATGGCAGCAGAGGTTGGGCCTTGTGCGGCTTCCCCGGCGCCCAATGGTTTTTCCTGAGGCCTGTTGATAACGGCTACTTCCACCTGGGGAACATCACTGAACCTGAAGATCGGATAAGAAGCCCAGTCCAGGCTATTGACATGCCTGGAATCAAACTGTACTTGCTCTTTGAGTGTCCAGCTGGCACTTTGGATCATGCCTCCTTCCGTCTGGTTGATGATGCCATCCAGATTGATTACTTCACCGGCATCAATAGAAGCCCACATTTTATGCACTTTCACTTCACCGGAGCCGGTTTCTACAGATACTTTTGCTGCAACGGCACAATAGGTAGCTGTATTTTTATATCGTGAAAAGGCATATCCCATCCCCTCTTTCTTATTTGTTTTTTCATTTTTTGTCATCTCCTGTATCTTTTTGACAACCGCTATGGCTCTTTCATCTTCCAGATGCATCAGGCGAAAGGTTAAGGGGTCTTTTCCTGCTTTTTCGGCGAGTTCATCCATAAAGGATTCCAGTGCAAAAATATTGGCATACGCACCTAGTCCACGCAGGGAAGATACCCGAAGTGGCCCTTCAAAAAAATGCGCTACAATCTGAAGATTAGGAATGGCATAATAGGGTTCTGCATTGCGGTGTCCTCCGCCAGTATAACCAGCCGATTGCATCTTAAATGCTTTGTCAATGTGGCGGGCAGTAAGTAATGTAGCAGGGTCTCCGCCGGGGCGTGTACTATGCGAATCGGTCCAAACTTCACTATCCCAATAGTTAATTTTTCCGGATGAATCCAGACTTGCTTTTAAGTCTACGGCGATAGCGCTGCCATAAGGTTCCCAGCCATGCTCCTCTGCCCGTGACCATTGCACGCGTACATGTTTGCCCGGATAAGCCATTGCCAGTAAGGCCGCATCTGTCGCCGCATCATCTGCCCCATTATGGCCATAACAACCAGATCCGGGTACGCCTACGATATGAATCTGATCTGAGGGAATACCAAGCATTTTTGTAAGCGCTTCTCTCATCGGGTATATACCCTGGCTATGCGACCAGATATGCAGAATGGAATTTTCAAACAATGCAATACCACAGGAAGGACCGATAGAGCCATGCATAATATAAGGCTTAAAGTAGCTTGCTTGTATGGAAAGAGCATTGCCACCGGAAGCACCATTTATGTTACCTTTTACTTTCACCTGCTCGGTTTTACCAGGCAACTTTTTGATATACGTTTGCAAGTCACCTTCCGGTAAGGCTTTTCCAGGTGTCCAGGTGGCATGTTCTTTTACAAAAGCCTGAGCCTGCATTGCTTCAAATTCATCGGTGGCAATCAAACCTAAGAAATTACCATTTACCACTGTTTTTATGATACCAGGAAACTTTTGCTTTAAGGCTTTTTCATCAAACGAGCTTAGTTTTGCCTCGTAAGCTGAAGGCCTGATGATGCGTCCATGTACCATTCCCGGAAAACGCAAGTCCTGGATATAGTACTGTTGACCCCTCACCATCCGTTCTATATCCTTGCGGGGGATAGCCTTGCCCACCAACTTGTAAGCAGATTTCTCTTTGAGTTGAACCGGCAAACGCACTTCATCTTTAAGCTGGGCGCCATCTAATATCTGGCTAAAAGTCAGTTTCTGCTTTCCACCCTTCACAAATACACTCCCGTTGGCCAGTTCCAGCTGCTCTGTTTTTGCCTGTAGTTTCTTCGCGGCGAGTTCCATCAATTTCATACGGGCAGCAGCCGCGGCATAGCGCACAGACATTGCACTGTTCTCAATCGAGCCGCTTCCGGCAGTATAGCCTTCGTGGGGAGTTCGTCCGGTTTCGGCCAGATGTACTTCCACGTTCTCAATATCCATATCCAGTTCTTCTGCCGCCACTTGTGCAATAGCCGTACGAATACCCTGGCCGAGTTCCATTTTTCCGGTTAATACACGGATTTTCCCTTCTGGCAAAATTTCCAGCCAGGCATTGATCTGTGGTTGTCCTTTCAGACTTCCGGGCAATGTATCGTCCAGGCTCTTATCTGTTTCTGGCAGCCAGCAGGTACCAAATAATGGAAAAGCTATCGTAAGACATCCTGCTCCTTTCAGAAAATCTCTCCTGGATAATGAAGCGTTGGTTTCTTTTTCTTTCATTCCTGCCCTTGTTTAGCTTTGGATGTTAGCGTATGCGAAGCTTGTTTAACGGCTTTGATCACACGGGATTGAGCCCCACAACGGCAGAGAACCCTTTGTAAATTCGTACGGATAGCATTTTCATCAGGCGATTTATTTTCCGATAACAGAGCTACTGCCGAAATAACCATTCCATTCAGGCAAAATCCACATTGCGCTGCTTGCTGTTGCACAAAAGCTTCCTGTACCGGATGCAATCCACCATCCTGGCGCAGGAGTCCTTCCAGAGTTGTTACCTTCAGGTTTTTAACATCGTCAATCCGCAGGAGGCAACTGGGAACAGCTTTTCCGTCCAGAAGTACCATACAGGAACCACATTGCGCCAAACCACAGCCATACTTAGGCCCATTAAGTTCTAAATGATTTCGCAGGACGTAAAGCAGTGGCATAGAAGGATCTACATCAACTGTATGTGTGTTCCCGTTCACAGTAAGGGTTATACTCGCTTTCATGAATTCTGTTTAAGTAGAATAATATTACAAAAAACTATCTAGCTTACATGGATGTAATCTAAAAAATCTAAAATTTGTTAAATTCTCCTAAACTATCTCTTCTTCATCTTAGCCATTACCCATACTTCAGCCGCATTTAACTCTCATTTTATGAGTATACCTATTTTTACGCTTTCAAAATAGTACCAGATACAAACTTATAGCTGCTATTATAAAAGAGTTTCTTAAAGTTCTTTATATGAGAAAAGAGTTGCTCAAAGAATTAACGGAAGTATTGGACTAAAAACGAAAGCTAACAAGGATGTGAAGCTTTTATAAGGGGCTTTAATTGATCAATTCCTTTAGCGTCCCATCAAGGGATAATATCGCTTACAATTAACCCGGCCCTTGTAGAAATTGGCATGATAGGATTGCTATCAATATATTAATGAGGAGCCATATACATATCTTCAATTTCTTCCAGCGTTTTGCCTTTGGTTTCAGGCACCATTTTATACACCACCCAGAAAGAAATCAGGCAGCAGACAGCAAAGAGCCAGAAAGTAATCGCTGTACCAACAGATTCCAGTAAAACAGGAGTTAGTTGACCCACCACGGTATCAGCTATCCACATGGTCATGATGCTAAGGGCTAAGGCTCTGCCCCGTATTTTATTAGGAAAAATTTCGGCAGCAATTACAAATTTTAAGGGTCCAATAGAGAAAGCAAAACAGGCGAGAAAAGCAATTACACTCAGGAGGAGAAAAAGACTATTCGTGGCACCAGTGTAAAAACAAATGCCTGTTAAAAATAAACTGATGGTTGCCCCCATTGATCCCACCAGATACAATGGCCGGCGGCCCATCTGGTCTACCTTCCAGACAGCAATTAAAGTAAATAGCAAGTTTGCTGCGCCCAAAATAATCTGGCTCATAAGCGCATTGTCGATACTGATACCAGCATCGTTCAGAATGCGTGGACCATAATAAATAACCGCATTAATTCCACTGAACTGGGAAAATAAAGGCAATAACAATCCGATCCATAAGGCTTTTCGCATGCCTGGGGCAAATAGTTCTTTATACGAGCCTGTTTCATGACTAAGGGTACGGCGGATATTCTGGAAATCTTGCTGAGCTACGACTTCTCCGTTGATTTTGGCCAGAATAGACATACCTTCTCCTTCCCTACCCTGCTGTATCAGCCAGCGGGGACTGTCCGGCACAAAGAATAATCCAGCTAAAAATAACAAAGAGGGTATTACCCCTATGGCAAACATGCTTCTCCACACTTCCTGCAATACAATATAGTCCAATAAACCGCCTAATGACTGGCCCTGGTGTTCCTGTGAATAGCTAAGGACAGCAGCATTGGTCAGGTAAGCTACCAGAATTCCTAAGGTTACCGCCAGTTGGTAAAAGGTCACCAGTCTGCCACGGACAGAAGCTGGGGCAATTTCCGAAATATATAAAGGAGCCAGGTTTGAAGCCACTCCTACGCCCATCCCCCCTACTATACGTGCTATGATCAAAAAAGTAAAAGAGGAAGCCATAGCCGTGCCTAAAGCAGATAACAAAAACAGAATGGCTGCAATAATGAGTAATTTTTTCCGTCCCCACCGGTCGCTTAATTCTCCGGAAAACAATACCCCAATTACACAACCTACAATGGCACACGACACAAACCAGCCTTCTTCAGCGGCAGCCAGTGAAAATTGTTTCTGTACAAAGGGCAATACGCCTGAGATCACCGCCATATCAAACCCGAACAATAATCCACCTAAGGTAGCTACCAGGGTAATGAATACCAGATATGAAGAACTTTTACTTTCCATGTTAAATATTTATCCGAGAGTGCCAATAATAGTATTGCATGTGTTTGATTACTCCGATTCCGCTAAAGTCTATCAAGGTTCTAATAACTATCCTTGGGCTTATTGCCCATCTCCAGAATTAATGTACCGCCATCAGTCACCGACTTAAAAGGAATAAATGGTTTGTAGAGTTTCTTTCCATTCATTGTAAAAGATTGTACATAGCTATTTTTTTGGCTGTTGTTCCGGGCTTCTATTACAAACTCTTTTCCTTTATAATATTTTTGATTGAGTTGAATCGTAATCTTAGTAAAAAGCGGACTTCCTATGCCGAAACTGGGTTCCGTTTCCGTGAGTGCTTTTACGTCAAATAAACCCATGCTGCCTATCACATACCAGGCTCCCAATTGTCCCTGGTCTTCATCCTGGCCATAGCCATAGCCGTGTACACCTTCTGTTCCGTAGAATTCATTACAAATGGCCCGTGCCCATTTCTGAGTAAGTGAAGGTTTGCCGGAATAATTGAACAGCCAGGAAATATGTAGGTTAGGCTGGTTTCCATGATTGTATAACCCTTCTAAGCCGGCAAAGGCATCAATATTTTTGCCACCCCCAAACACTGCTTTTTGAGAAACGGTGAAAATACTGTCGAGCCTCGAGTTGAATCGGTCTTTTCCTACTTTAGCTACCAGACTTTCTGGTTCGTGTGGTACATAAAAGGTATATTGCCAGGCATTACCCTCCTGAAATCCCCGCCATACTTCGGTGGGTTTGAAATTATCAATGAATTTACCATCAGCATATTTTGGCCGCAGGAATTGTGTCTTCGGGTCGTAGAGTTGCTCCCAGGCCTTGGATAAACGCATCAGTTGCTGGTGATCCTTCTCTTTCCCTAATAGCTTTGCCCATTGAGCTACAGAAAAAGAACTAAACGCATATTCGAGTGTATGAGAACCGGAAAAACGCCATATTTCGTCCGAAGCATCTGACTTATCAATGTGATTAACAAATCCATATTTTACAAAGCGGTCTACATCCAGTTTCCCGGCCCCTCTTGGACGATTATTCCCGTCGATTTCGTTTTTCAAGGATGCTTCATAGGCTAAGTTTACATCAAAATCTCGGATGCCGCACATATAGGCACTGGCCATTACCAGGCTGACAAAGTTGGTGCCCACTCCAGATACATATTTACTATTGGCAATGCCATCGCCCAGCCAGCCGGCATCTTTATAGACCAGCAACTGGCTTTTTACGAATGCTGAATAATATTCCGGATAGGCCAGAGCCCAAAGCTGTGTCAGGTTCCAGAAAGCCCCCCAAATGGCATCGGTATTGTAATGATGATGAACCGGTTTGTTATTTTTATCTACAGGAATTTGCCCTACGGTGCCATCATTTTTTGGATACGCTCCATTTACATCACTGGCAAGTCCACGGCCTAATAAAGCATGGTATAAGCCTGTATAAAATTTTACTTTGTCGGCCCGGTTGGAAGTTTCTACTTGTATGCGGCCCAGATAAGTATTCCAGGTAGAGAGTGCCTGATTTTTTGCCTGATCAAAACTTAAATTAGCTGCTTCTGTTTGCAGGTTCAGGCGGGCATTTTCAATGGAGGTATAAGAAAGTCCGGCTTTGATGGTGACTGATTCATTGGCTTTGGTAGTAAAAGTCAGATACATTCCTGCCCCTTCTCCAGACAATTCTTTTTTCCCGGCTTGCTGCTCATTTCCTTTGAATACACCAAAAGCCGTTGGTTTTTTATCCAGAACAGCTGAAAAATACATGCTTACTTCGGCTCCTGCCTGGTATTTCTGCACATATTCCGGAAGGGTAGTAACAAAACCTTCAATGCGGCCATCTGGTGTCATATATACTTTAGCATCTTTCACCCGGCCACTTTCACCCTGGCGGTTTCCTATGTCAAACAGAATATGGGACTCATTGCCTGCCGGAAAAGTATAGCGGTGAAAAGCCACTCTCTCAGTAGCTGTCAGTTCCGCTTTTATACCATACTCTTTTAATACCACTGAGTAATATCCGGACGTTGCCTTTTCATCTTTGCGGTCAAAGGGAGAACGGTAACCTTCGTTTGTATTTTCTAATTTGCCAGGAATGGTTTGCAGTTTGCCGGTTAGAGGTGCAAACACTATTCCGCCGATCTGGAATTCATGAAAATTTGCAAAACCTTCAATGGATTCATGTCTAAAATCATAGCCTACTGCTTCCCATCCGGATTTATTTCCATAATGCCCATCTGTAGAAGGAGCTGGTTTAGCCATACCGAAAGGAATAGCCCCTGGGGTAAAATGAAACCAGCGGCAATGGGCTGTGCCAATATGCGGATCAACGAATTGCGTAAAATCGGGTTTGGCTGTTTGTGCAGTTGAAGTATCAGAGAAAACACATACCAATACTATATGTATCACCAGAATAACAAATGCTCGCTGATTAACAAATCGCAACCAAGTAAGTACAGAAAAGGTAGAATTAGAATAGCGCATGAGCAGCTTAACTTTATCTATTATATATTCAATTTGCTTACTTAGCATTTGCTGCCGCTGACATAGAAGGCGGTGCATCCTGTGGTTTGCTTCCCCAGTTTTGGTTGGGTTCTGGTCCCATTTCCAGTACTAGTTTTCCTCCATCTACCAGATCCGCATGATAAAACCATGGCTTGGTTAATGGCTTTCCATCTAGAGTTGCTGACTGAATGTAAATGTTTTTATCCGAAGTATTTCTGGCTTCAATTTCAAAGGTTTTTCCAGAATAATACTGGTTATCCAGGGTAATGGTCGTTTTCTCAAACAAGGGACTGCCTATTTCATAAAAGGGTTTTACAGAAGCCCCTCCATCTGTTTCAAAAAGCCCCATGGCGCTCATTACAAACCAGGCTCCCATTTGTCCTTCGTCCTCGTCGCCCAGCCAGCCATGGTAAGGATCGGAACCGTAGTAGGTATTCATGATCTCACGTGCCCATTTTTGAGTAAGCCAGGGTTTACCGGAATAATTGAACAAATAGGCCGCCTGCATATTGGGCTGGTTTCCATGATTGATCGGCACCCGGTCGTACAGATCGGCTTCGGCATTGAAACTAAACCTGGCAGATTTTTCAAAACCTTCTTCCAGCCGCTTGTTAAATTCATCTTTCCCCATCAGGTTGAGAATGCCTTGTACATCATGCGGATTAAAAAAGCTGTATTGCCAGGCATTGCCTTCCAGATAGCCGGTTCCATTGAACGAGGTGCAGCAATAGGGATTCCAGTCTTTCACCCAGGCGCCATCTTTGTGTTTCATGCGGATGTATTTTGTTTCCGGATCGAATACGTTTTTATAATTCCCCGCCCGTTTAATAAACCCTTTATATTCACTTTTTTTGCCCAACGCTTTGGCCATCTGGGCTACACACCAATCGTCATAGGCATATTCTAAGGTATTAGAAACCTGGCCTTCTTCATGCGGCACATAGCCTAATTTCATGTACGAGTCAAAAAACTTATTTCCGGCATACCCCCCACATTCGTGTTTTACTCCAGGTACGGTCTGTTGATGAAGCATTGCCTTAAAAGCTGTAGCAGCGTCAAAGTTCCGGATACCTTTCTGATAAGCACTCACAATCAGTGAAATTTCGTGGGAAGCTTCCATAATACCAGAATATTCAATTCCTGCAGGTCCCTTCGACAGCCAGCCGCCGTGCTTGTACATTTCCAGCTGGGATTTTACCCACATATTGGCAATATCCGGATTTACCAATGTCCATAGCTGGTTCAGGTTCCAGAAGGTATTCCAGAAAGCATCAGACCCTAGGATGGGAGATTTGGGATCATCAAGTGTACGTACTTGTTCACATACATCTACATATTTGCCATTAACGTCGCTCCAGATGGTACGGGCAATATAGGAACGATACAGATTGGTATAGAACTTCTTAAGATTTTCTTCGCTGCCGCCTTCTACTTTTATCTTACTAAGCAAGGTATTCCAGGTGGTTCTGGCATTATTCCTGACCGAATCAAAATTCCAGTTAAACGGATTCATCTCCGTTTCCAGGTTCAATCTTGCCCCTTCCACACTTACCAGCGAAATACCAGTCTGCATCAGAATTACTTCGCCTTTTTGCGTTTTGAAATCTGCAAATGCCCCAATATCGCCACTGCCGGTTACTTCTTTTACTTTGTGCAAAACGCTATCCTTTTTCCAGCCGCCAAAATACCCGATTGGTTTATTAAACCGCACGACAAAATGAACCGTGTACTCATTCCAGTCATCCATCTGCTGTTTAGAATAGCCTTCAATTTCCTTGTCGTTTACTTGTGTAATGCGGGCATCCAGAATTTTAGGTTTGTTTTCTGCCGGGAAATCCAGATCTATCAAAATATGTGCTTCTTCCTCCTGGGGATAGGTGAATCGAAAAAAACCTGCCCGGGTGGTACTTGTTAACTCAGTGCGGATATTTCCATTCATCAACGTTACCGCATAATAGCCTGGACTGGCTTGTTCTGTTTTTTTATCAATTCTGGAGCGGTACCCGGTAGTCCAGCCGGTAGTGGGGCCATCAGCAGGCCCTTGTTTGGTATTTAAAGCACCCACGGTAGGCATAATTGAAAGGCCAGACATGGTCCAGGAATGGATGTGACTGAAACCGCCAATGTTATTTAAGGTATATTCATACCCAGCTTTCCATACATTCCCCTGATTATCCGGACTCAATTGCACCATTCCGAAGGGCATTGTTACGCCAGGGTTCAGCATCCAGCGGGATTCAGACGAACCGATCATAGGATCGGCATAATCTACCGGCTGCTTTGGCTGAGCCAGTAGCAAAACCGGCACACATATAATTAAAAATAAGATTACAAGGTTTCTTATCGTATACATAGGGGATATTAACAGTGATCATCCTTAACAAATGCTTTTACTACTTTTGCCTGGCTCTTGCCTTCATTGATAAGTACATAACTTCCGGCAGCAGCCGGCACTACAAAAGTTTCAGCATAATGAATAGTCTGTTCCAATGCGCCTGTCCGGACGGTAATAGAACTTCCTTCTACCAGGCTTAAAATATGGCACTGCCCTTCGGTGGCTATCTCTACCGAGGAATCAAATTCGATGCGTTGAATAGCATAAAAATGCTCTTCATGGGTAGACAGATTAATTAATTGCCAGTCTTGGCCTTTTTTGATTACTTCTGGCTTCGACAATAATTGCTGCTGTACTTTCTCACCTTTCCGTTCAAAATCCAGGTTCCGGAAAGCCCGGTCAATGTTCAGTGGACGGGGTAAACCTTTAAGGTCCAGGCGGAGCCAGTCATACATTTTAAAGGTATAGATATAGGGTGTTGCACTGATTTCCAGCACCATGGTATTTTTCCCGGAGCAGTGTACAGTTCCATTGGGAATCAGAAACAGATCGTGTTTCTGCGCCGGAAATACCTGTACATATTTCTCTACTTCAACCGGAGTATTATTCTGAAAACTATCCTCCAGCTTTTCTCTAAACTCAGTTTTGTTGATATTTTCCTGAAAACCCAAATATACCTTTGCCTCTTCTTTGGCATCGAGAATATAATAGGTTTCATCCTGGGTAAAATTCTCCCCAAAATTCGCCTGGATAAACTTTGTAGTCGGATGGCATTGCAAAGAAAGGTTTCCACCATCAAAAGTGTCCAGAAAATCGAAGCGGATCGGGAATTCATATTTAAAACGCCTGGCTGCTTTTCCTAATACTGATTCATTCCCGGCAAACATCAGAAAGTCGAAGGATACTTCCAGCAAATGGCGGTTGCTTTCCAGAATAATTCCGTTTTCCGGCACAATTAGCTCAAACGACCAGGCATAATTTACTACTTCTTTGCTCAGGCCTTCTATTCTGTCTTTTATCCATTGTCCGCCCCACACACCGGGTTCAAACCAGGGCCGCACTCGGAACATATGCTGCGACATGGATTGCAAGGCATCTCTAAACTTCTCTCCGTTCATCCAGGTGATATCCTCTACTCGCTGTTCATCTACAATTACATCAATAGAAGGAAGGATTTGCTTTTTGTGTTTATTGAGTACTGCCCAGTCTACAAAATAAAAGCGTTTGTATTGCGGACCAGGTTTAATGGGTTGTAAAGCTCCGATATTGCAAACATTTCCCGCCCGCGAACGGAACTGAATTTCATTTTTAGGTACATCCAGATATACGAGGGGTGCATTCCAGCCTGCTAAAGCTGCGCCGCAACCATACAATATATTAATTCCAGCCTTTTTTGGCTGAAGCTTTTTCAATCTCCCCAGGTCAAAAAAGTCACTTAATTCACCTGGATACACATTTCCAAAGATAGGATCATCTCCGCCCAGATACGGTTCAATCATTTGATTGATCTCATTTTCATCTTTCCAGGCAGCATCCATACAAAGCCAGTTCACACGAACACCTTTGCGGATAAACTGCTGATTCAGGTTGTCTACGAATTGTTCCCAAAGCACTCCTCCATATCCCTCAATCACTACTTTCTCTTTCGCAGCTATCCAATCAGCCAGACTTTCGAAACCTGTGTAAATAGAGCCGTTTTCCAGTTTAAACGTTGGATAAATATCATAACCTTGGGAAGAAAGGACAAGTTTTTCCACAGGTAACAGTGGTTGATGCGTTTCCCGGTAGTTGGCTTTACTGTGCTGTTCTTTATCTTTTTCTATCAATCCCTGTACGGCTCCTCGGATGGCAAGTGAACTTGTATTATCTGTCATATGTATCTGGTAAGTATAGCTGGTTTGTTTTAACGTCTGCAGGAAAGCTTCTTTAAAATACCCGTAAGCCTTCATTATGTTTCCTCCGAATATGATCTGATCTGGCTGAAAAGACTCTATCACGGGAGTTAGAAACTGGGCCAGGTGAGTGCCGAATTCCGTAAATACTTTATAAGTGATGGCATCTGCCGGATAGTAATCTACCAGTTGTTTTACATTCTGCAGGGTGCTGCCTTTTAAAGCATTAAACCTGTTCAGCAGCCAGCGGGTAGATATATAGTCTTCGGCTATTCCTTCTTTAAATGGCTGATAGTATAAAAATCCACCCTCCGGAATCCCCGGCCCTTCTATCCTTGCCTGACCATCGGAATAAAAACCACCCCCTAATCCGGTACCTATCGTAACAGCCAACACTTTATCTTTCTTCCAGCCATTTGCCTGAACAGCCCCTAACAAAAATCCATGCGCATCATTCACAAATTCAACCTGACTTGCTTGCATGGCTAACTGGCTGCTTAACTGATTAACCAGCATAGTCCTGATATTTAATCCAAACAAATCATCATACTTGTGCAAACTTTCAATGGCTGCAATTCCCTTTTCATACTGAAAGGGTCCGGGCATGGCAAAACCTATTCCATTAAGTGCAGAAATATTGTGGTCCCGGCAGATAGCTTCAATGGTTTTACTCCACTGCTCTAGTATTACCTCTGCCCTGTCTGCACTGTTAATTAATTGTGTAAGAACAGGAAATTGAGTTATGGTTTGCACTGTCCCAACCTGTACGATGCCAGCTGCGATGTGAGAACCTCCAATATCCAATCCAACATAATACTTGTTCATATGTTCAAACATATGAACAAATGTAAAGAAATATTACAAATAATTCTACAGGAAATTAAAAATTATGTATTTCTTTTAATATCAATCGAGTAGGTAAACTTATCTCCCCTGTAAAAGCCAATGTTGTACTCAATGCTCCGGTTTCCGGCATCATACACCAGCCGCTTGCGGTATAAAACAGGCGAGCCTTCCTGAATATTTAAGTGTCTGGCTACGACTGCATCAGCAGCTACTGCTTTTAATTCTTCGCTGGAACGGCTGGGAAACACCGACAGATCCTGTTCCAGAAGCTGGTATAAAGGCCGATGAAAATTTTCTTCACCGGTTAATCCAAGCCGGGGATGAAACCAGGAAATGAAATAAACAAAGGGTGCTTTATCATCACCACGTAATCTTTCCAGTTTTATTAGCTGGGTATCTTTGTCTATCTGAAATGCTTCTGCTAATACAGTATCAGCTCCTTCCTTACTAACCTTGACGAGGTAATTTTTTAAGGAAACGCCTCTCCGGGTCATTTCCTGTGTGAAACTATGCCATTCGTCCAGGTGGGTGGTGATGGTTTTGGGAGCTATTTGTGTACCTACGCCTTTTTTCCGGATCAACAATCCTTCCAGCACCAGTTTATAAATCCCCTGGCGAACTGTATTGCGCGAAACCCCAAACCGCCTAGCCAGTTCTTCTTCTTTAGGCAGCAGCTTTCCTCCATCATATTTTCCACTTTCAACCAGTTCCCGAATCAAATCTTCAATCTGTTTGTGCAAAGGAATAAGAGAAGCGTGGTTGATTTGCATTTGTAACTATTTATTAAATGTTCTGCAATGACTAAGGCTTCAAATATGATAAAATATGTGGTGGTTTACTACAGTATTGCAAAAAGTTGTACTGATATCAGAGATGAACTATTGCGAAAATACGCAGGCAAATCAGAATATATTCTCATACAGACTATCTGCCGATTCCATTCACACATGGATCTGGCATCTGTCTCAGTAATTATCTGATGGAGTCAAATCATCGATATCAATAATTTAAATTCTTCTGTTTACTAAACTCTTTCTCCAATCTTTTAAGACTGATTTTTCATTCTGGTAATTAAACAGCTTTAGTTCCAGAAGAAAAAGGGAAAATACCCCAAAAGTGTTTTGTTTTTATTTTTTTTACTATAAATTGTGACTTTTACAAGTATTTTTTAGATATAACCTATACAAAAAAGCTTGTAATATTTATATTTCAGCAGTATAATTTCTTCTATTTATTGTAGGGTTTTACAAGGAAATTAATAATAGATTATTCGTTCAAATTATCCAAAACAGTGGCGTATTATGAATGACAAAGAGGTCTGGAGAAAGTTTAAGAATGGGAATGAAGCTGCCTTTGCACAGATCTACAGCCGGTATGTAAAAATGCTTTTTGGGTATGGGATGAAGCTGGTAAAAGATACGGATATTGTAGAAGATTGTATTCACGACCTGTTTATAGAACTATGGGGGAGAAAAGAGCATCTGGGAGATACCGATGCTGTGAAACTATATCTGTTTAAAGCGCTGAAAAGAAAAATCATCAGAGTTGTTGCCCGGCACCGGACAAGCTTACAAAGTACCACCTCCATTACAGACGAATTTGATGCAGATATAGTATTCCCTCACGAAACATTACTGATCTTAAACCAGCTCAACTACGAGCAGGAAGAAAGGTTAAAGCAGGGAATTAATAAACTGAGTGAAAATCAGCGGGAAATTATTTATTTGCGCTTTTATGCCAACTTAAGCTACGAAGAAATCAGCAGTTTGCTGCTCATCAATTACCAGTCCGTAAAAAACCTGATGTTCCGCTCCATGAAAGCATTGCGGAAAGAATTGATATCTACCTTTATCAGCTTTCACCTGCTGCTTTTTCTGATCGCCTGAGTACAGGTCCAGCCTTTTATACATTTCAAAAATATTTTGCAAAAAAAGCAAAAAATGTGAGTACCGGATGTGGAGTAGTGCCCTTTGCTAATAAAGGTCATTAATTGTGATTTTTGATGGAATATTTGGATTATTTACTGGAGGATTTTCTTGTTGATGAACAGTTTCAGCAATGGGTGCTGTTCCCGGACAAAAATAGCAGCCGGTTTTGGGAAAACTGGTTACAGCAGTATCCGGAAAAACAGCCATTGGTGGAAAATGCCAGACAAATCCTGAAAAAGATGGCTTTGCAGGAAAATCCATTGGTAGACAATAGCCGGATTGACAAACTCTGGCAAAGAATTGAAACGACCAGAAAGCGAGAGTATAATACGCCTGTAGCTATATCTTCCAAACCAAAACCGATCTGGCTCCTTTCCAGATATCAGCGTATAGCCGCCGTATGTACCATTTTGCTAACAGGCATTTTATTATACTATGTGGTTTTCCGGCCTGCGGAAATGATAGAATACAAAACTGCGTATGGCAAAACCAGAAGCCTTGTCTTACCGGATCAATCTATGGTGATGCTCAATAGCAATTCCACTATCCGCTATGCCGCTGAATGGGACCAGGATGAACCCCGGCAGGTTTGGGTGGAAGGAGAAGCCTATTTTTCGGTGGTGCATACACACAATCATCAGAAATTTCTTGTAAAAACTACTTCCGGTATGGACGTGGAAGTGTTAGGAACAGCCTTTAATGTTAAAAACCGAAAAAGCGGTACCCAGGTCATACTGCAATCCGGTAAAGTAAAATTGCTTATCCAGCAGAAAGAAGCTACCAGACAGGTATTGATGGACCCCAGTGAATCAGTTGAACTGGCAAATACAGCTTCCGGATATGTAAAAAAGCGCGTAGATCCACAACAATTCCTCTCATGGACGCAGAATAAGCTGATCTTTAAAAATACTTCTATTGCCCAGATAAAAACCATCCTGGAAGAAACTTATGGGTTAACAGTGAGTATTCCGGACACTAGCCTGCTCAACCAGAAAATTACAGGTTCTGTGCCCAGCAACAGTATCGAAAGTATATTATTTGTTCTTTCCGAATCCTTCAACTATACCATAATCAAAGAAAAAAACCAGCTGGTATTCTTAAAAAAACAGTAACAACATTGTAAAATCACTCATTGAATTTTGTTCCGGATGAGTAAAAATCATCCCTCTTGATAAATTTAATCTAATCCTTTAACCATAAAATACCTATGATGAAGTTAAAAAAGTACTACATACTTATGGCGATGCTGTCGCTTCCTCCGGTTGCTTTCGCACAAACCATTGCTTCCTCCCTGCCTGTACCAACAACTGATTTATTAGTTCCCGCCGGTTCTCCGCTACAATCTTTATCGCTGGAGCAAGCACTTACTGAACTGGAAGTAGCTTACGATGTATCGATTGTATATAAGAGCGAACTGGTACGCAATAAAATCACCCAACGGTTTAAAGCGGAAGGAACGCTGGATGAAGTCCTGGATAACTTGCTTAAACCCTATAACCTGGAATTTAAGAAGTCAAAAAAAGTATATGTGATTATTAAAAAGGATAAACCGAACGATCTGGGAAATGGCACCTCTTTTAAACGCATAAATAATCCAGCCTTTCAACCCGGTCTGGAAAACAGCACCAGTCTTAACCACCTCATTTCAAATAATACTTTTCGCACAGAAGCCGTAAAAGCCCTGACGATTACCGGTACCATCACCGATGAAAATAACCAGCAATTGCCTGGGGTAACTATTCTGTTAAAAGGTACTACTACTGGTACAACCTCTGATTCGGATGGAAAATATACCCTTACTGCTCCCGATGGCAATGGTACGCTGGTGGCTTCGTACATTGGCTATGCTACCCAGGAAATTGCCATTAATAACCGCTCAGTAATAGATATTTCGTTAAAACCTGATATTAAATCTCTGGAAGAGGTAGTGGTAGTAGGGTATGGAACCCAGCGTAAATCCGACCTGACTGGTGCGGTTGGTACGATAAAAGCAGAAACCCTGCAGGAACGTCCGGCAGCTTCGCTGAATCAGAACCTGGCTGGCAGAATCACCGGGGTGAACGTATCGGTAAATTCCGGCCGTCCTGGCGGAAGAGCCAATATCCGTATCCGGGGAAATACATCCGTGAGTGTGACCAATAATCCGCTGTATGTAATTGATGGGGTGATTCTGAATGTAACCAATCTAACCAACGGCAGTACGCCTATCGATTATATCAATCCCAATGACATTGCTTCTATTGAGGTATTAAAAGATGCGTCAGCTACCGCTATTTATGGGGCAAGAGGCGCCAATGGCGTAATTATGGTAACTACCAAACGGGGCAGCCAGGGCGGCGGAAGAGTGAATTATGATACCGATTTTAGTATTGGCGTACTGCCCCGGAAAATACCTTTGCTCAACTCCAGGGAATTTTTGCAGGTAGAAGAATTAGCCTATGCCAATGCACAGAAATACGATCCGGTAGGCTGGGCTGGCGGCAAATACCCTGACCCTAAAACCAAACGGACCAATCCTTTGCTATTCGATGCCAATGGCAATCCCTTATATGATACCGACTGGCAGGATGAAGCTTTTCAAAAGGCACTTACCCAGAATCATCAACTCTCTTTTACTGGTGGCAATGGCAAAGACAGCTATGGCGCTTATCTCGGTTACCGGAATGAAAATGGACTGGTAAGAAATTCCTGGTTAAAAAGGTATTCCGGCCGCTTTGTAATGGATACCCAGATCAAAGACTGGTTAAAGGTAGGTGGCACCATCAGTTACAACGACCAGAATGAAAACCAGGTTGATCCTTTAGGAGCCGGTGGTATTATCGCCATGCGGCAGGTGCTGGAGGCATTACCCATTATCCCTGTAAAATACCCGGATGGCCGCTGGGGAGGCAACGAAGACTATCCCGGGATGGAAGGTGGCGGCAATCCGCTGAATATTTTACAAGAGCGTTTATTTTTTGTAAAAACGCAAACCATGCTGGGGAATTTATATGCCAATATCCGCTTAGCTGAAGGCCTGGAATTGCGGTCAACCTTGGGAACGAATATTATCAACCAGCGGGTAGATTATTATGGCGGACGTACCCTCAACTATATTTCACGTAACCAGGGCGGTGATGCCTCCATTACCAACGAACGCCATAATTCCTGGCAGTTTGAAAATTATCTTACCTATAACAAACGTTTTGCTGAGATACATTCTGTTAATGCTTTGTTAGGGCTTTCCTGGCAGCATGTTGATAGGTTTGCAAATACAGCCCAGTCACAGCGTTTCCAGGATGATTATTATACCTTCAATAATCTAGGTGCCGGCTCTACCGTAATTGCGCCCAGTTCTTCTACCAGTGCCTATGGCTTGAATTCTTATTTTGGCCGCATCAACTACGGCTTGAAAGACAAATATCTGGTTACATTCACAGGCCGTGTGGATGGTTCGTCTAAATTTGGTTCGGCCAACCGATATGCCTTTTTCCCATCAGCCGCACTGGCCTGGAGGTTATCTGATGAAGATTTTATAAAAAACATTCCGGTGATCTCTAACCTGAAACTGCGCACCAGCTATGGCGTAACCGGCAACTCAGAAATTACAGCTTATCAGGCGCTTGCAGGCATGGGAAATTATCAGCTGGTTTTTAATGATACCAGAGCAATCGGTATCGGTATCAACCGCCTCGCTAATCCGGATTTAAAATGGGAAAAAACCCACCAGCTGGATGCTGGCCTGGAACTGGGCTTGTTTAAAAACAGACTTTCTCTGGAATTCGATGTGTACCGTAAACTAACCACCGATATGTTGCTGAGTGCACCAGTACCTTCCAGCAGCGGCTTTACCACCGTGAGCCGGAATATTGGCAGCATGGAAAACCGGGGAATTGAACTGGGTATAAATACTGTAAACATTAATACAACTAACTTCTCCTGGAACACCACTTTTAATTTTTCTGTCAACAGAAACAAAGTTATTGCCTTAACCGGAGGAGCTGATATTTTTGAAGGTTCTACCGTAATCCGTGAAGGAGAGCCGGTAGGTTCATTCTTTGGATATACACACCTGGGTACCTGGAAAACGGAAGAAGCCGATGAAGCAGCCAAATACCTGAAAAAACCAGGCGATATCCGGTACCAGGATACCAACAATGATGGGGTTATTAATGACAACGACCGGGTAATTATCGGCAAAGGTATTCCGGATGGATTTGGCACGTTTCTCAATACTTTCCGCTATAAAAACTTCGACCTTACTGTTGATCTGCAATTTATGTATGGCAATGATGTACTGTTTAGAAGCAAGCACTCTGCCGAAGACCGGGTAGGTATTGCCAACAGCTTTAAAACTGTACTGAACGGCTGGACACCCCAAAACCAGAATACACCCCTGGCTGAATTAAGGCCAGTATCTGCCGGGTATAATACCAACAATGATACCTACCGGGTGCAGGATGCCTCCTTCCTGAGAGGAAGAAACCTCTTACTCGCGTATACTTTTGCTCCGGAATTGATCGAAAAATTGCATTTAAGCCGCCTGCGGATATTTGCTTCTACCCAGAATTTCTTTTTGCGGACCAAATATGAAGGATATGATCCGGAAGTTTCTACATCTGGCAGTACATTCGATCAGGGTGTAGCCTTGTATGACTATCCCAAACCCAGAGTATTTATGTTTGGCCTCAACATCGGATTGTAATTCTGTAACATTTAAAAGAAACTCCTATGAACATATCCATAAAAAACCTCAGCCAAGTTTTCCTTTGTGGTGCCCTGCTGTTTGCCGGTACCAGTTGCTCAGATTTCCTGGAAGAGCCAGACAAGTCTAACTTTACCGTTGACACCTATTTTAATAAGCCCGAACATGCCGAAAGCGCTGTAAATTCTATCTATGAAAGCCTACGGGCCACGACAGGTGGCGGCTTTAACGGTGCGCCATGGATGATGCTGGAATTTGCCACCGGACTTGCCAATACTGAACTAGGACAGGCCGTGAATAGCATATTTGTCCGTAATCTGGTTAATAATTCCGACAACACCTATGGCGGCACCTACTGGACGAGTTACTACAGAGGAATCGCCAATGCCAATCTGGCCATTGACAAGATACCTGGCATTACTATGGACGAAGCACAGAAAAACAAATTCCTGGGCGAAGCCAGATTCCTGAGAGCCCACTACTATTTCAACCTGGTCCGGATATTCGGGAAAATTCCCCTGATTACTAAACCGGTAGAACTGAATTCGCCTGATCTTTACCCAAGCCCTGCAGAAGTGGAAGCGATCTATACGCAGATCGTAGAAGATCTGGTAACAGCCGAATCTTCCGGATTGTCTTTTACAAATACCACCGGAAGAGTGTCTTTAGGGGCAGTAAAATCCCTGCTGGCAGAAGTATACCTCACCATGGCTGGTTTTCCCTTGCAAAAAGGAACGGAGTATTATCAGAAAGCAGCCGATAAAGCCGCCGAAGTAATCCAGACTGGCCAGTATACCTTGTTTGATACCTATGATGGATTGCACAGTGTAGCCACTGAAAACCGGGGTGAGCATATTTTTATGGTTCAGTTTTCGGGAAGTATTGTGAATTCAAATGGTTTACAGGTATCTATCATCCCCTACAACCAGGGTATTTCTGCCTATTCTGATGAAACCGGGGCTATCTTCGCCAATAAAGAATTTGTTGAATCTTATGAACCGGGAGACAAACGGGTACAGGAAAAACAGTTCTATTACAAAAACTTTACCCTCAGCAGCGACAGAACAAAAACCGTTGACCTGGGTGGATACTATATCTATAAGCATTTTGATAATGAAGCCCATCTTACTACCACCAGCAGTGGCATGAACTGGCCTTTAATGCGTTTTGCACAAGTATTATTAACCTATGCCGAAGCCTCTAATGAAGTATCCGGGCCTTCTACGCCAGCCTATGATGCGATCAACAGAATCCGCAAGAGAGCTCAGCTTCCAGACTTATCTGGCTTAGATCAGCAGACTTTCAGAGAAGCCATATGGAGGGAACGCTGGTACGAATTAAGTTTTGAAAACGTAACCTGGTTTGATATGGCCAGGCTCCGCAAAGCATTTAATGTAAGTACCAAAAAGTTTGACAATTATGTTGGCCACCAGTTTTCATATGGACCGGTGTTAAAAGAGAGAGAACTATTATTCCCTATTCCAACAGCAGAGATCAGAAATAACAAAAATCTGGTGCAAAATACCGGATATTAAATAGTTACCAGCTCTTAAGTTTAATACTATTTAAGCAACTGTCCTGAAATTCAGGACAGTTGCTTTTAGGACTTACCTTTCCAGTATATCAAGAGAGTACATCCATCATTTCCGAGCTGTTTACATAATGTAAAAACCATAGCTGCTTTAAACTAACATATTAAAAAATGAAAATACCTTTTCTTCCCGTCTGCCTCTGTTTTATACTAATCCTTGCACTAACTGGAGTAACGCATGCTCAGAATAAGAATAAAAAGCCACTCATCGTATTTGTAACCGGCGACCATGAGTATAGTGGGGAATCAACATTGCCTTTGCTTGCAGCCGAACTGGAAAAGAACTATAACATGCATGTAAAAGTATTAAAAGCCTATCCCGACCAGAATGCAGAAGAAAATATTCCTGGCCTGGAAACCCTCAAAGAAGCTGATTTGGCTGTATTTTACCTTCGCTGGCGGCGGTTGCCGGCTGAGCAGGTTCAATACATAGAAGAATATCTAAACTCTGGGAAACCAGTGATGGGATTCCGGACCAGTACACATGCTTTTAATTATCCGGAAGGCCATCCGCTGAGAAAATGGAATGCCTTTGGGGAATTTGCTTTGGGCTCGCCTCCCGGCTGGGGTGGCAAAGCTGGTCATACCCACTGCGGCCATGATTGCAGTACTGATGTTTCGGTAATTGCTGATGCCGCTAAACATCCCATTTTGAAAGGGGTTGAGCCCGCTTTTCATGTGCGTTCATGGCTCTATAAAGTACTGCCCGATTACCCGGCAAAAGGATCAACCTGGTTATTGATGGGAAAAGCTGTGAATCCGAACAAGGCCGGCTTTGCAGATAATCCGGTAGCCTGGACCTGGCAAACGCCTGCTGGCGGACGGGTTTTTGCCACCACCATGGGTCATCCGGAAGATTTTGGAGTAGAGTCTTTCCAACGTTTAGTGGTAAATGCGATTCACTGGACTTTAGGCAAACCTGTTCCGAAAAAATGGAAGGGCAAAATGGAAATAAATGTGCCTTACCGGGGAATGTAATACAAGTTTCTTATCTTAATGAATAATTTTAGCTGCAACCTAACACCTTTTACATGTCAATCTATATAAAAAACAATTTTAAACTACTGCTTGTAATATTGATTACGGCAGTAAGTATTTTGTGTGCATTTCAACTCATACTATCACCGCCTGTATTGACACTCAAGAAGGGTTCACATATTGTCCTGATCGGCAATAACCTGGGTTCCAGAATGATGAATTATGGCCATTTTGAAACCGAGATGCACTTGCGCTATCCGGAACATTCGCTTTTTATCCGCAATATGTGCGATGGAGGCAATACGCCAGGTTTTCGTCCGCATTCCGGCAGAGTATCTCCCTGGGCTTTCCCCGGTGCTGAAAAATTCCAGACTGAACTGGCGCAACCCTCCGGAAGTGAAGGCCACTTTGAAACTGAAGACCAGTGGCTCACCAAACTCAAGGCCGATGTAATCATTGCTTTCTATGGCTATAGTGAATCTTTCCAGGGAAAAGAAGGACTTGCCAACTACAAAGCTGAACTGGATGCCTTTATCAAACATACCTTCAAACAAAAATACAATGGCACTACTCCGCCTCAGCTTGCGCTGGTTTCGCCCATTGCTTTTGAAGACCTGTCTGGTAAATTTGACTATCCCAACGGAAAGAAAGAGAACGAAAATCTGGCTTTGTATGCCGCTGCCATGAAAGAAGTGGCTGCTAAAAACAAAGTGATTTTTCTTGATGTATTTGCGCCTACGAAAGAGTGGTATAACAAGACCGAAGAATTTCTCACCATTGATGGTTCTCAACTGACTGATGCGGGCTATGCCAGATTTGCTCCTGTGCTAGCTGATGGCGTATTTGGCAAAACAAAAATTACAGAGACTGCTGAAAAAAACCGTGCCCTGGTGAAAGCGGCTGTGCTGGAAAAGAACTGGATGTGGCACAATGATTTCAAAATTCCCAATGGCGTACATGTATTTGGCCGCCGCTACGACCCTTTTGGGCCAGATAACTATCCTGCCGAGCTTACTAAAATCCGGGAAATGACCGCTATCCGGGATCAGTCCATCTGGCAGGCGTTGAAAGGTACGAAAATGGATGTCGCCAAAGCTGATCAATCTACTTCCACCCTGCCTCCTGTTCAAACCAATTACAATCCTGAGAAAAATGGCAGCCTGGAATATTTATATGGACAAGATGCCCTCAATAGGCTCAAAGCTGCTCCAGGTTACAAAATTGAGCTGTTTGCTTCCGAAAAAGAATTCACCGATGTAGCCAATCCGGTGCAGCTTTCCTTCGATAATAAAGGCCGCTTGTGGATTGCCACCATGCCTTCTTATCCGCATTATAAACCCGGTGATGCCAAACCCAATGATAAACTCATTATTCTGGAAGATACCAATGGCGATGGCAAAGCCGACAAACAGACTACCTTTGCCGATAGTTTGCACCTGCCGGTAGGCTTTGAATTAGCTCCTGAAGGTGTATATGTATCACAAGGCACTAATCTGGTACTCTTGCGGGATACCAACGGTGATGACAAGGCAGATACCAAAGAAATCATTATGAGCGGCTTTGATGACCATGATACCCACCATGCGCACAGTGCTTATGCTGCCGATGAATCCGGTGCTATATACATGGGTGAAGGTGTTTTTTTGCATACCAATGTGGAAACTTCGTATGGTACGGTACGGGCTACCAATGGAGGCTTTTACCGCTTCAATCCCCAGCGCCGCCACCTGGAACGTACGGCTCAACTCTCGATTCCTAATCCCTGGGGTATTGCCTTTGATGAATGGGGGCAAAACTTTTTTGCAGAAACCTCTTCTCCGGATGTCCGCTGGATGATGCCCGGCTCCGTAAAATCCAGGTACGGCGTAGCTACCCATAAATCCAAGCAGTTAATTGAAGATAAACATAAAGTCAGGCCGACATCGGGACTGGAATTTGTGTACAGCCGCCATTTTCCGGATAGTATACAAGGAGACTTGCTCATCAATAATACCATTGGCTTTCTGGGCATGAAAGAGCATGTGCTGGAGGAAGATGGAACCGGCTATAAAAGCCGCCACCGCCAGGATGTAGTGGTATCCGATGACCGGAATTTCCGTCCGGTGGATATGGAGTTTGCGCCTGATGGCTCTCTGTATCTGATCGACTGGCACAATATCCTGATCGGCCACATGCAGCATAATGCCCGCGATCCCCTCCGGGATCATGTACATGGCAGAATTTACCGCATTACCTATCCTGGGAGGCCACTGGTAACACCAGCTAAAGTAGCCGGAGCCAGCATTTCTGAACTGCTTGATAACCTGAAACTACCGGAATACCGTACCCGCTACCGCACCCGCAGAGAACTGAGAGGACGTAATGCAGGGGAAGTACTCCCTCAGATTACTGCCTGGGCCACAAAACTGGATAAGAATGATCCTAAATATGAACATCACCTGCTGGAAGGCTTATGGGTAAGCTGGGGGCTTAACAAAGTAGATCAAACCTTGCTCCGGCAGTTGCTGAAAGCCAAAGATCACCGCGCCAGAGCTGCGGCAGTGCGGGTGCTGCGTTATACTGGCCATCAGGTGAATGATCAGGCAGATCTGCTCATGCAAGCAGCAAAAGATCCGCACGGACGGGTACGACTGGAAGCCATTGTAACGGCTTCCTGGCTGGAGAAAGAAAAAGGCCTGGCTATTTTGAATGAGGCCAGTAAACATCCCTTAGACGACTGGATGGTACCTCCCTATGAAACGGCTGTGGCGCACCTGAATGGAAAATCAGTGACTGAGAAAAAGGCAGAAACCGTGAGCACAGAGTTAAAAGGAATGGAGCGGGAGTTATTTGTGAAGGGCAAAGCCATTTATGCCAAAGAAGGTTTTTGCATTACATGTCATCAGGAAAATGGGGATGGATTATCAGCTTCAGGTTTTCCTCCCCTACAGAATACCAAATGGGTAACCGGCAATGAAGACCGTTTGATCAAGCTTGTCCTGAAAGGTTTGCAAGGCCCTATCGAAGTACAGGGACGGAAGTATGCAGGACAAGTACCCATGACTCCTTTTGGTGGTATGCTCAAAGATGAGGAAGTAGCCGCTGTATTAACCTATGTCCGAAATTCTTTCGGAAATAAAGCACCTGCTGTAACTGCAGAAAAAGTAAAAGCAGTACGGGCATCTGTTACGGATAAAAACAATTTCTATACACCTCAGGAATTGCTGAAAGAACATCCCCTGGAACCATAACTGATACAGGATAAAATAAAACAGGCTGCTTTGAAAAGCAGCCTGTTTTATTAAAGTGGTCTTACCTGATTATATATCATTTTACACGCCTGCTACCCTCCGTTTGTATTCAGCCAGGGCTTCATCGAGGCGTTGCCTGGAGGTATCATCGCCAGGCGCATTGTGTGAGGGATGAATATATAGTTTCACCCCCCGTTCAGCCAGGATTTCTGCGACGGTAGTAACTGTCATCCATACACAGGTAACAAAAGCCATGGTAGACACCGGACCGACTTTGTCCTGGTGATTTTTCAGCGGAACGGATGCATCGCCAATAGGTGCACAGGTATCCACTACTAGATCGGCTATATCGAAAATAGTTTTTCCACTGGAATGTCGGGTTTGTTTACCTTTAGCTTCGGCTGCCGACCCATAGGCAATTACTTTCATGCCGCGTTTTTTTGCTTCTAAGGCCACATCTATATTTACATTATTGATACCCGAATGGGAAAATATCCACATCGTATCCTGCGGATCGAAGGTATAGCCCTTCATAATCTCTACCCCATATCCTTCTACCCTTTCCAGAAATACAAACTGATGCACGCCCATTTCTCCGGTGATCCGCGTAAAAAAAGTCAGTGGTAGTTCAACCATCGGATGAAAACCCACAAATCCACCAATACGGGGGTACATTTCTTCTACTGGAATAGTAGCATGTCCGCATCCGAATGTATGCACCCATCGCCCTGCTTCAATACTATCTGCCATTACCTCGGCAGCTTTCTGAATATGATCCAGTTGGGTTTCTTCGATCCGGGACATAATTTCCCGGGCATTCGTAAGCCATTGTTTTGCTAACATAATTGATTTTATAAGTGTTGAAAGTTAATTTTCTTTAAAATACGGAGGGATAAGAGTATCATCAGCGCCAACAAAGTAAACACGACACTGGTGAGATGCGCTATGCCAAAGGCTTCGGCAATCACACCCATTAGATAATTTACGATCATGTTTCCGATCAGCGACATGGCCAGCACTAAGCTAAAGGCGGTGCCAGATAAGGTTTTATACCGCTCCCCCACAAATCCCAGCATGACAGGAAATCCGGCCGCTAATCCGGCTCCTATTAATATTAGTCCAGAAACCGCTATATAATAGGATGAGGCTACCTGAAGCAATACACAACCTGCCAGTAGTAAGGCAAATGAGAGAAAAAGAATAGTTTGCGAAGAAAATGACCTGAACACACTTCCAATTAAAATCCGCATAACTGCCATACCTACTACATATAAGGATAAAGCATATAGGGCTTTGCTTTGAAATACTGATAATTCATTGGACAAATAGGTGGTGGTCCAGTTGTTGATAATCCCCTCAAAGCTGCTCTGGCAAAACAGAAAAAAGCCGATCAGAATTAACAAGGGGTCTTTTAATAATTGCAGCCCTTTTAAGAATGGAATACCCTCTTTTTGTTTGGGTTCGGGAAAGGTGGTGAATACAAAAAATAAGCCGATCAGCAGTGTCAGGTAGCCTACGGTAGCTAAGATCGCCTCAAATGAATATTGTTTTCCGAGCGTACCCAGAATAAAAGGCATTCCCAACGCACCAATTGCAAAGAATACGCCCAGTAAACTCAGGTTGGCTCCTTTGTTGGCTGAACTTATGTCTGAAACGACCGCATTGGTAGCTCCATTGATAGAACCACCGCCAAATCCGAACAGAAATATGCATACTTTTAAAATCCCTAAGGAAGAAGCATAGGCAATCCCCTGAAATCCGGCAAACATGCAAAGGCAAGACAAAAGCAGAAAATATTTATAGCCGAATCTGTCGCAGAATGGCCCAAACAGAAGCGAACCGGCTAAAATTCCAACCGGCAGAATCGAAAACATGGCTCCTGAAGCAATAGCATCCAGGCTGAATTTTGCCTGAAGACCGGTAGCCACCGAACCTAGTGTAATTAAGCCAATGCCAAAAAGCAACATACCCAGGCAAGCCGCAAAAAATATGGTTTTCGTATTTTTCATACAAACTATGCCGGGTTATGTATATTTTTTAAAGCCAGAAAACCAGCGCCTACTACTCCTGCATTGCCCCCCAGAACCGATTCTTCAAAACTTACCTGCTTCATACTTACTGGTTGTGCCCACTTTGCGGCTTCCTCTCGGATCAAGGGTATAAACTGCACAGCCGGGCCAAATACACCCCCTCCAAAAATGAGTTTTTGCGGATTGAATATGCTGATCAGGTTTGCGGCCGCCATTCCCCAGTATTCGATACATTCGTTGATTACCTGAATCGCTACTGTGTCCCGCTTTAGATAGGCAGCAAAAACCTGATGCGCTGTAATATTTTCAGAAGTTTCTTTCCTGAGTTCGCCTCTGTAATACGTCCGTTGTGCTAAAATCTCTCTGGTTAACCTGGCGATGCCTTCACCGGAAGCATAATATTCGAAACATCCACAATCAGTATATTTACTCTGGAAAGGTTTACGCAAAGCCATCCAGCCGATTGCTCCGGCAATATCATGCGCCCCATGCAGTACATGGCCATCTGCCATAATACCTGCCCCGATACCTGTTCCCACAGATAAATAGATAGCATCTGTACAGCTTTGGGCATTTCCCTGCCACTGTTCGCCCAGAATATAACAGGTACGGTCACTCTCTATCTGTACTGGAATACTTCCGGTGAGTTGCCTGATTTCCTGCAACAAGGGATAATCTTCCCAGCCTGGAATATTAGGTGCCCATACTGTACCTGATTTACTCCGGCTAATACCAGGAACAGACACCCCAATAGATTGAATCATAGTTCGATCTGAATCCAGGTATTTTTGAATTTGATCCGTGATCAATTGCCCAACCTGCGTGCCTTTTCTATTTTCCAGAGGAAATATTTCTTTTGATACTATTTCGCCGGCTTCCGAAAAAAGGGCAACCGCCAGTTTGGTTCCTCCTAAATCTATTCCTAAAAAGGGCATGCTTGTAAAGTAAATGCTTGTAAAAATTATTTGTATCGTATCACCTGCAAATCACTCCAGCAACTCCGCAAGCTGGACAAACCGGTAGCCTTTCGCTTTCAACTCCGTCAACAATGTATCTAACCGGTCATAGAATTTATCTGTTCTTCTGGTATCAGTTCCGATATGGATGAGTAAAATAAATCCATTTAACCCATAAGCATCTGTAGATGCTTTCTGCATAATTGACTGATAAATCCTTTCAGATGACACATAGCGATCGCCCATTTCCGGATAAGTATAATCTGCGGTGGAACGGGTGCCCGGAGAGAAATTAATCAGTTGCAAACCTGCTTCTTTTGTCCATTGAGAAATAGTAGCATTATACCACTCATAGGGCGGAAGAAAGTAGGGCGCCTCCTTTTTGGCTATGCCAAACGCTTCCATCCGTGTATAATTATCCTGCAAGTCTTGCGCAAATTCTTTTCTGGTTACCAGCAAACTGTCCCGTTTTGACCAGTCGGCATAGAGCAAATGTTTATCGGAATGAGCCCCCAGATAATGCCCGTCTTTCTTCAATCCTTTTATTAATGAAGCAAAAGCAGGATTCTGATAAAAATTTCCGGTTAAGAAAAAGGTACTTTTCACTTTTTGCTTACGCAAGGTACTCCGTATCACTTCTCCCCCATCTGCAAATTCATCGCCGGTAAATACCAGGGCTATTTCTTTTCTCGACACATCACCTCGTATGATAGCTCCATGTGCATCCCTAACTACTTTTTTCCCTGGGTCACCTCCCTGGACTCATGGTCTTTAGCCGCCAGTAGATAAATCACTGAGGCGGTGCCATCCATCGTAGGTTCATTGGTGCTGTAATCGCCGTAATCATCATGGTATACCACCAGTTCCGATTGAAATTGGGCATATTCATCTGCACTCCCAAGTTTCAATCCCAGTAAGCGGTTATAAATTTTGCCATATACCGGTCCGTCTACCAAACCGCCATCCAGGGGATAGTTGTGCAGAACCGTAAAAGAAGAATGCGGATCAACCGGTGTATCGCCCTGAGCAGGCAAGCCGTATACCATACTGGTCCCCCAGGGATTACAACCAAACAGCCAGTCGAAACAAGCCTGTTCCAGTTGAACATAGGTTTGATCGCCGGTTAATTTTCTATACAGATAACATTGGATAGCAAAAGAGGTAGTGAGGTTATTAGAGCACCAGATAAACGGAACACCTCGGTAGAAAGCATTGTTTTTTGCCCGTTGCCATACGATTTCAATCCCTTCTTTATAATAACTTATAAGCTTATCTCTGGTTTCCTTATCACTTTTTAAAGCCAGTTCATAATGGCCGAAGTTATGGAATGGATACCACTGATAATGCCTTGCTGTATCGTTCACAATCCAGGGAGTGATCTTTTCCTGGCTGCTATAAGCAACTGCCTTATCAAAATACGATTTGTCATGGGTGAGCTGATAAATGGCGGCCCCTCCTAATTCCATATCATCTACCCAGTTATCTTCTTCATAAAAATAAGGCGCTTTTACAGAGGATGTCTGGGCTACCCCAGGTTTGGCGAGTCCATACTGATAAGCAGACTGAGATTTGGTCTGTAAGGTCTGGGCTAAGGCCGGATCAATGGAACGATACAACTGCGAACCCAAAGCAAAGGCACTGGCAAACTTTCCGGCAGTGGAAGCAGCTCCAGTTGCGCGATTTTTAAATTTTCCCAAGCCTTGCACCTCTCCAGTAATAAAATATACCGGCCTTCCCTTCCCTTTTCCATAGCCATAATCTACGGTATCCTTATGAGGCATCCGGAACCCGGCATGATCGCGGTCGTCGGCTAACTGGTTAAACATCCAGTCTTCTCTAGGATGCATTTTCATGAGCCATTCCAGTCCCCAGGTAGCTTCATCCAGCACATCAGCCCGTCCATTGGTGCCTTCCAGTCCGTTTGCTAAGTGTGTATCTGTAAAAACCGGAGAAAAATCGCGGTAGGCTGCCAGCAGATGATAGGTGGCATTGGCCGAAGTCGTTGCATATTGCAGATAGTCCGTT
Source organism: Rhodocytophaga rosea (assembly GCF_010119975.1). Taxonomy (GTDB): domain Bacteria; phylum Bacteroidota; class Bacteroidia; order Cytophagales; family 172606-1; genus Rhodocytophaga; species Rhodocytophaga rosea. The sequence continues at coordinate 7,437,991 of NZ_CP048222.1, read as the reverse complement.
GCATCATGCCAGCCGCCGGCTACATCCAGGTGCGTACCATCGGGCATTGGGCCATACACGGTATAGCCATCGTGGGTATGGCAGGAATCTTTCAGGAAAGGATTATAGCCGCTTCGTTGCTGGCGCATATACCGCAAGGCAAAATCTGCCTTACCCTGATATACCTTTTCACTGATAGAAAACTCTGGCGATCTGGTGGAACCTGACCTCAGATAATAGGTGCCTGGAGTTTTAAACTGGCTAAAATCTAAACGGAAAGCACTCTTAAAAGGACCATACGCTCCAAAGTCCTTGCCTGCCTCCTTCTTCAATACTACCTTTGATGTGTTTGCCTGTACCAGCTCAAAACTTTTAATACCCCCGCCTTTCATTTTTGTTCCATATACGGCCACTTTCACTGCGTCGGGTGCATACCCCAGCTGATTGATCCTGATCCAGGCCTGGGCTTTATCTTGTCCGGTTACAGAAAAAGCCAATACCAGGTGCAGAAAAAAGTAGAATATCAGGTTACAAAAGTTCATAGGAAAGCGAATGGGTATAGGGCAAGAAAATTTGCTGTGATTTGCGTGAATGATTCATCAAATATATATTTCACGCATTATAATGCAAGCAAACATTCGAAATTATTTTAATTTGATAAAATACAGTCATAAACATTTCATAGGCGATAAAAATAAATACCGCAAAAAAATGCATACTTACTTTATAATTCTAGTATATTGAGGCTATATAAGTTAGTTACATTTAACCATCACTCATCCTTTTCACTTCTATGCTTCAGGAAGAACGGCAGAACGTTATACTCCAGCAAATTAATGTGCATCACAAAGTACTTACCACTGACCTATGCCAGTTAATGAATGTTTCGCTTGACACCATCAGGCGTGATTTGAGTGAACTGGAGAAAAAAGGCAGAATAAAAAAAGTGCATGGAGGGGCTATTTCTACTACTTTCCACCAGCCATTTCAGCAGCCAGCTGTATATGCCAAAGCCGAAAAACAGGAAATTGCCAGGAAAGCACTTACACTGCTGAGAGAGGGAATGGTTATCCTGACCGGAGGGGGCACCGTAATGCTGGAACTGGCTAGAATTATTCCGTCAACTTTTAAAGGCACGTTTTTTACTGTAAGTCCCCTGGTGGCTCTGGAAGTAGCACAACGGTCTACCATAGACGTTATTTTGCTTGCCGGACGGGTATCGCGGAACACCTATATCTGTACCGGCTCCTCTGTTATTAATCAGCTTTCAGAACTGAGGGTTGATCTATGTCTTGTCGGCACAAATGGTTTATCGGTTCAGGAAGGAGTAACGGACAATGACTGGGAGGTAGTTCAGGTGAAAAAAGCCATGGTAAAATCCGCAGAGAAAACAGCCCTGTTAAGCATTTCAGAGAAACTGGATACGGCTCAACGGATGCAGGTTTGTCCGCTTACTTCGGTTCATTACCTGCTTACCGAACTGGACACGGCCGACGAAAAACTAAAAAAATACACAAAGTTTTTTCATGTTTTATAAGCTTTCAGCAAGTACTCCGATCTTGATTTACTCTACAGAGCAGGATTTTACTGGTTGCAAATTTTTCCGTATCGGATTCAATATTCCTCTAGAAAGCAAATTTAACTTCCATACTATTTTACAAATAGTTTGATTTATATAACTTTACCTGATGGAAAAATCACAAAGTCTGGAGGAATTTTACCTTTCCAAATTACAATGGCTGCCTCCTGAGCTTAAGAAAGAGATGGGCCACTTTAATGTGTTCAGGCTGGATGAGTTTGTAGGGCCAAGCGCTAAACCTATTCCATATAGCCGTAAAAATTATTATAAAATCAGTCTGATTGTGGGTAAAAACAGGATTCACTACGCTGATAAAGTTGTTGAAATAGAAAAACAAGCCTTGCTTTTTGCCAATCCGCATGTTCCATATAACTGGGAATCCCTGGCTGATGTACAATCGGGCTATTTTTGCATTTACACAGAGTCATTTTTTGAACATTTCGGCAATATCAAAGACTATCCGATGTTCAAACCTGGCGGAAATCCTATTTTTGTTTTAACCGATACCAAGGTAGACGAAGTAAAAACTATTTTCCTGAAAATGCAGCAGGAAATCACGTCTGATTTTGTGTACAAATACAATGTATTAAGAAATCTGGTATTTGAATTGATTCATGCGGCCTTAAAAATGAAGCCTGCTACCAGTTCGCTTTATAGCCAGTCCAATGCCTCTTTACGGGTTTCTTCTCTGTTCATAGAACTATTAGAAAGGCAATTTCCCATTGAATCTCCTATGCAGCGGATTTCTTTGCGTTCACCAGCGGCCTTCGCTGACCAGCTGGCAGTCCATGTAAATCACTTGAACCGCTCCCTGAAGGAGACTACCGGGAAAACCACCTCGCAACTGATCAATGAAAGAGTAATTCAGGAAGCAAGAGCATTACTAAAACATACCGACTGGAATATTTCCCAGATCGCCTGGTGTCTGGGCTTTGAAGAAACGCCGCATTTTATTAATTTTTTCAAAAAGAGTTTTCAGACCTCTCCAGCTTCCTTCAGAAAAGCGATTGTTTGAATTTTGCATCTTTTGGTTTGCATTTCGTATGCATCCGTCCACTTACCTGCACTAGTTTTGTACCATCACTTATTTAAACAATATACTGATGGATACAACAGAGAAAGTCTGGTTGATTACCGGGGCTTCCAAAGGACTTGGACTTGCCCTGGCTAAAAAAGTATTAGTAAGCGGGGCAAAAGTAATTGCAACTTCCCGCAATAAAAAGGAATTACAAGAAGCTTTCGGGCAAGCAGGTGACCGCTTTCTTCCACTGGAGATCAGCCTGACCGATGAGCAGCAAGTTCAGCAAGGCATCAAAGAAGCGATACAAAAGTTTGGCCGGATTGATGTAGTCGTGAATAATGCGGGCTATGGGCAAACCGGCACCCTGGAAGAATTAACTGCCAGCGAAGTAAAGCAGAATTTTGAGGTAAATGTATTTGGTTCGCTCCATGTAATCCGCTATGTAATGCCACACTTACGTGAACAAGGAAGCGGACACATATTCAATATTGCCTCTATCGGCGGATTCAGCGGAGCCTTTGCCGGATGGGGAATATATTGCGCCACCAAGTTTGCGGTAGCTGGTTTTACCGAAGCCCTGGCAGCAGAAGTGAAAGGATTTGGCCTGCATGCAACTGTGGTATATCCAGGTTATTTCCGCACCCATTTTTTATCTAAAGAATCACTTATTACGCCTGCCAATCCTATTGAAGCCTACGAAGCAGCCAGGCAATCTGAGGCTTTTCACCAACAGCAGATGGATGGCAGCCAGCCAGGTGATCCTGAAAAAGCAGCTGATGCTTTAATTGCCATCAGCAAAGAGGTAAATCCACCCATTCATTTGTTTTTGGGAAGCGATGCCCTGGAACTGGCCGGTAAAAAAATAGAAACGATTAACTCAGAAATTGCCCAATGGAGAGAACTTTCATCTTCCACTAATCTTTGACGAGTTTGAAAAGTAAGCGAGTCTGTATTCTTATCGCTTTGTTGAGCACAAGTTTATGTAAGGGGCAAACACATGAGCAAACTACCGGAAAATCCGTTCCGGGCACAAATACTACTATAAACCAACTGATAAACCGACAAACCATGAAGAAATCTATGGAAGAAACGAAAGAATATATTGGGATGTGGGTGACAGCCGACGGCTTTATAAAGCACGAACTGCTCCCAAACAATCGCTATGACGAAGCCAGAGGCAATCGAAAAAGTGCCTATCAGGGAAGGTATACAGTGAAAGCCAACCATATCGACTATACAGATGATACTGGATTTACTGCTGATGGAGAATTTAGAGAGGGCATCCTGTACCATGCCGGAATGGTACTATACAAAAAAGCCGATTAAGCGCCCAATTACAAAAGTGATAGTTATAAAATCATAAAAGCTGAAGTGTGTACTTCAGCTTTTATGATTTTATAACTATAATGTAATTCTGGGAAAACGCCGATATAAAAACGATTTTACTGGCTTCTAAACAGGTTATCTGGTTATTGTACTTTTGTAAATATCCGGTATAACCTGCCCTGATCAGTAATCGCATACAAAGCGCCATCTGTGCCCTGAGTTACATCTCTGAACCGCTGGTTCTCTTCCACCAGCAAACGTTCTTCACCAACCACCTTATTATTTTCTATCACCAGCCGGGCAATATGCATTCCGCTGAGTGAGCCAATGAACAGGTTGTTTTTCCACTCAGGAATTGCATCACCGCTGTAGAAAGTCATTCCGCTTGGGGAGATAGAAGGGTCCCAATAATACACCGGCTGTTCCATTCCGTCTTTTTGCTGGATGCCCTCTCCTACTTTACCACCGGCATATTCAATTCCATAAGTGATAGTAGGCCAGCCATAATTTTTACCGGCCTCAATCCGGTTTAATTCGTCACCACCCCTCGGGCCAAATTCATTTTCCCACAAGTCTCCAGTCTGCGGGTGGAATGCAAGGCCCTGCACATTCCGGTGACCATAGGAATACAATTCTGGTCTAGCCTCAGATTTTCCTTCAAAGGGATTCCCTGCTACCGGTTTTCCCTCTTTGGTAATCCGGACCACTTTTCCAAGACCAGAATTCAGATGTTGTGCCTGTGGCCTGGTTACAGTGTCGGAACGTTCGCCAGTACTTACAAACAGGTTTCCATCCTTATCAAAAACAATTCTTCCACCGTAATGCAATTTGCCTTTATATGCCGGAGTAGCCCGATAAATAACTTTGGCCCCTTCTATCTTTTTTTCATCCGCTGAAAGTTTTCCTTTGGCTACGGCCGTTAAATTTCCGTCCGGACGTGGCTCCGCAAATACCCAGTACACCATCCGGTTTTGCGCAAAGTTCGGATCAACTCTCACGCCCAGAAGTCCTCCTTGTCCTTGTGCATCAACACGTGGAATGCCGGAAATGGAATCACTTAGCTCCCCTGTTGCACTGGCGATGCGCATGGCACCGGATTTCTGTGTAATCAGCAGCCGGCCATCTGGCAAACTTGTGATACCCCATGGATTTTTAAGATCGCTTGACAGCACTTTACCTTCATAGGCAGTAGTGGATTTGATTCCTGCAATCCTTGTTTGCCCAGCAAATGAAGGTTGATAAGAGGTATTAGGTTCTTTGGTTTCTACGGCAGCAAGCGTTGTTTCCGTAGCGGTAGCTGTGGCCGTTGTGTCATTGTTGGCTGCCTGGGAAGAATCAGAAGAATTACTTCCGCAGGAGGCAAGTGCAAGTGTAGCTGCAGTTACCATAGTTAGCCTTAATTTAGGCATTAGGTTCTTTCTCATATTTGTGTTGTAAGAAGTTTGCGTATTACTCAAAGATAAAGGTCTGCTTTTGTACAAACATTTTCAATTCTTAGTCAATATAAGTGTAAAAATTAATTTATAGTCCTGCATAAAATCATGCTGATAAGCAAAAATCTAGTATACGTCACCTTCGCAATTATTGATCAGAAGCCAGAAAAGAAAAATTCAGACAGCCTATAGTCCTTCCGGTTTCATACCTGATATATCAAGTACTGCTTTTAATTCGCATCAGTTTCAAAGTGTACGTACTGAACTATTTCCAGGCCATACCCTATGATTCCTGCCCGTTTTTTAGGATGCGTAGTAATCAACTTTAGCTTAGAAATCCCTAGATCCCGCAATATTTGAGCGCCCACCCCATAGTCACGTTCGTCTACCTGGGAAAGGGTTTCTGGCTTTACAGGTGTATGTACATTCTGATCCATTTCTTCCAGCTTATAGGCTTTTAGCTGGCTGAGCAAGTGATTATCCTTACCGGTGGCATTCATATAGAGAATAATCCCTTGATTCGCTTTTTCTACCATCTGCATGGCTGTTTTCAGCTGGGATTTACACCCACACCGGCATGAACCAAATATATCGCCAGTGGCACAGGAGGAATGTACGCGTACAAGGACTGGTTCATTTACTTGCCATGTGCCTTTTACCAAAGCCAGGTGTAATTCACCGGAATCAATCTGGCGGTAGGCAATCAAATCAAAATCTCCCCATTGCGTAGGTAAGTGTATGGCAATTTCCCGCTTAATCAAACTTTCTTTCATCAAACGGTACTGAATCAAATCTTTGATAGAAACCAGTTTCAGGCCATGTTTATCAGCCATTTTCCGGAGATCCGGCAAGCGGGCCATGGTTCCATCGTCATGCAAAATTTCTACCAGCACTCCGGCAGGTGCAAGCCCGGCCAGCCGGGCAAAATCAATGGCAGCTTCTGTATGTCCGGTACGGCGGAGTACCCCTCCCTCTTTAGCCCGTAAAGGAAAAATATGCCCTGGGCGGCCTAATTCTTCAGGCCGGGTGGCAAGGTTTACAAGTGCCTGAATAGTTTTAGAGCGGTCACTGGCAGAAATACCAGTTGTACAACCATATCCCAATAAATCTACCGAAACAGTGAACGGGGTTTCGTGTGTAGCAGTATTCCTTCCTACCATCAGTTCAAGCTCCAGTTCTGCACAACGTTGCTCGGTAAGCGGCACGCAAATAAGGCCTCCTGCATCTTTACGCATAAAATTGATAATTTCAGGCGTAACGCACTCTGCCGCACAGATCATATCTCCCTCATTTTCCCGGTCTTCATCATCTACTACAATAATGACTTTGCCCTTGCGGATTTCTGCAATTGCTTCTTCGATGGTATCCAGTTTTATTTCTGTGCTGTCATCATTCATATTCTATTGCATTAGTCGGTGGTGAACCTTAGTTAGAAATACAAATGTATGACTTCTGCTGAACTTACATTTTACCGGATGGACTTAACTTTGAATTAATAGCTGATCATTCGAGTGTAGTTGCTTTATTTTTTTCTTTCTTCTTTCAGGTTTTTGATCCACTTAGGCAATTTCTTTTTGTAATCTTCTATATCCCACTTTATATTCCAGTGAGATATATACTCTTCTATAGAATCTAACCCCACTTTTGTTCTGCGTTCATTTATCCGGTCAGGGTCTACTACTGGCAATACATACATTTCTCCGGTTTGTGGATCAGTGCCAATCTGACTTCCATATACCTGTAGTTCTCCTTTTCCTAACAGAATGCGGTCTTCGAGCAATGCCAGATCTTGCGGAAGGGCTTTACCTTCTCTCACTGCCTGCCGCATCATGGGCAGGTATTTCTCCTGCGTTTGTTGATTAGAATGCTGGATGACTAAAAATAGAGTTGAATTGGCTCTTTTTCCAATTTGTTCCGGGTATAACCAACCATAGGTATCAAGTATCTTCTCAACGACTACCAGATTGCTGGAGTCTGTCTTTCTCATAATTTTGATTTGCTTTTTCACCTGTTCAGATTCATGGCCATATTTTTTTATATTTTCTTCAATATTGCTCCTATATTTCTGATCTTCAACAAGTATACTATCTAACATATTTCTAATTTGCTGCAATTTACCCGGTGTAAGCGCTTCTTTTCTGGATTGACCTTGGGAGAATTGTGTGCAGCCAATCAATAGAATAAGCAAAAGAATAACTTTCCGGATGTTCTTTACCATGATTTACCTGTAGGTGAACTGATATATTGATTACAGAACAACTTACTATATTAAGAAGACATTTGCTACTCTGTCACAACTAATTAATTGTTGCAATTACCCGCTGATAACGGGTAAGTTTTGGTTCTTTTGAATCCGTTACTTCCAGGATAATATGAATGGTTTTTCCAGTGGGTGCATCTTTGGGAACTGTAAAAGAAGCTTTTGCCTGATCTGCTTGTTGGATAGCTATTTTACCTTCGTAGCTATCTACTTCTTCGTATTGCCACCAGCGGTAAGACACCTTATCGCCATCGGGGTCGGTGGCTGAGCCACTCAATTGTACCTGTTGGCCAGGCTTTACCTGAAGATCCTTTGCATGTGTTAGTTTCACTACAGGGGAATGGTTGGCTTCTTTGTAAGACTTCACACACCAGTCGGCACGGGCAGCAAAATCATTCTGCAATACATTTACCCAACGGGTTTGAGGGTAGGCGGCATCGTTTTTCTTTGTATATGGATTATAGTCGGTTACATGTTTTCCATCTTCCCAGCGGTGAGGGTTCTTCTCAGATTGTACCATACGGCCGCCCCAGCCGCCATAAGAAGCATCCTCCATACTCCGCAATCCCACATCGAGCAGGTAAAAGTAAGCCGGAGAATCACCTTCCGAGATAAAGTCATACTGGCTGCGCTTATATTTTTTTGCCTCCTCCATATCGCCATGCGTATGTTCCGGATCACCGGGAAGTTTCTGCCCATCTCCCCAGGTATAATATCCATCCAGCAAAGGCCCGTGATTAAACTTTATATTCTCTTTAAACCAGGGGCCACTCAGGTAGGTCTGTAATTCTGTTGGCACTACTCTTGGCCACAGATAAGCAAAACTCCAGAACTGATCTGAATTATAGAGTACCCTGATTTGAGGCCAGTTGGGAGCCACATATTTCTGATACGTAGCATCCTGGTCAAGTACTGCATAGATGATGGCTTTCTGAGATACTTTTTTATAAATATCTGCCCATTTTGCTGTGTTCTTATACTCATCTTCTATAGATTTCAAGGCACGGGCTACTGTATTGGTTCCGCCCCAGATTTGCAGATAGACCGGACTTGAATTATTGTCAAGGAGAATTTTTTTAATAAAATCCGAGCCTTCGGTATCTTTACTCATTTCTCCTTCAAACTCGATATTGCCCACCCGGATAATACTATTCAGGTACTCAGGTGTAGGGTACCCTTTTGCATGTTTTGTTAAATTGTTATATACTTTGCCATACTTACCAATATAGAGTTGCATCCAGTCGGTACCAGGCCACCGGAGTTCTGTACGTTCCCCATACCGTTTGGCAGTATTTTCCATTTCGGAAGTAAATTTTGTACCTTTGCCATCTCCCGAATAATGCCACTGCGAACTGCTGTAGACCAGGCCTACAATATCGAATTCATTGGCGTACAACAGCATCCGGATGAAAGTATCTACATCGTCCACTTCACCATCGGTGGTAACAATGGTGCGGGGTTTTGAAGGGTTTGTTTGCGCCAGTACTTGTTGAGCAAGTGCTAACACGCAAACGAGTATGAATAGGGTAACTTTACTATGCTTCATATAATTTTAATGTTTTTGCATTACTGGAAAAAATGGTTTGCCTTATGGCGTTACGGTTACAATCACGCGCTTATAACTGCTTAAGGCAGGTGTTCCTTTATCGGTCACTTTTAAGATAAAATGAACGGTTTGCGGACTGTCCACCACTGGTGCGGTAATGGGCAGGTCATATAAATTCGGCGAATAGGGTCTGAAACTGACAATGCCTTTATAGGTTCCGGCTTCGGGATATTGAAACCATAAATAACTCATTGAATCGCCATCAGGATCGGTTGTGCCATCGGCATTTAAATGAAACTGCGCACCTGACTTTACGGTGAACTGTTCACTATGTGCCAGTTTGGGAACAGGCGGATGATTGGCTTCTTTGTAGGATTTGGTACACCAGTCCATCCGGGCAGCAAAATCGTGTTGAAATTCTGTACGCCAGCGCCAGATGGTTTCCCGGTTACCGGTATAGGATTTTTTATCTACCTGCGAAACAATGGAATCGTTGGTGTTGGTCCAGATGGGCCTGGTTTCGGGTTCATCTTTTGGCCAGTTTTCCCTTCGGAACTGTCCTTGATTCGAGTCTTCAAATTTGGGAAGGAATAATTCATACCGTCCGCCCCAGCCGCCATAATTCGGGTGTTCCGGATCATTCAGCCCATTGCTGATCAGGTTGAGGAAAGAAGGTGTATCCCCTTCCATGCCATAGGCTACATCCGGATAAGCAGCCCCCAGTGGTCCATGTCCTTGCTGAATATGTTTGGCGAGCCAGTCATTGGAAGTTACTTCTGTATTGGAACCGGGCAAAGGAAATGCAATACCCAGCCAGGTAGCTTTGCCATAGTTATAACCTGGTGTTACAATATAAGAAATACCAGGAAAATTTTTCCGTATCCAGGGGCCAGAATCATCCTGATCGGAGATGGTATACACCCGTAACTTTTGATACAGCTTTTCAGCCTCGGCAGATGTTTTAGTCTTTTGAATTTTCCATAAGGCTTGAGCTAAGGTGTTTGGGCCACCCCACACAGGAACCCACAATGGACGGTTGTCCGGCTTCTCCAGTGCTTTGATGATCCATTCTGATCCCTCTGAATCTTTGCCTTCTCCTACACCCTCCATTCCATACACAGGCAAGCCTTTTTTCACCTTAGATGCTAATTCAGGATGAGCAGGATAGCCTTTTTCGTGTTTTAACAAATTTCGTCTTACTTCTTTGTACGCGTCCAGTATTTCAAGGATGCTTTCAGGAGCTACTCTTGTTTTCTGATGGATAGAAGTAGTGGCAATTAAACCTTCCACATCAAACTGATTGCTATACAATAAAAAGCGAACCAGGGATTGGGCATCATCCGGATCGGCTTCAATATCAGATAACACAAGCACCCGTGGTTTTGTATTGACCTGCGCAAATACATTAAATGAAATACATATGACCAGCTGTATTACTATCAGTCTTATCATGTTTAGTGGCGGCATGTTGGTAGTTGTTGATCGATGGATGAATCAGGCTCCGTGATTGTTAGTATTAAGACCTGGACTTACTTGAAAAACTTAGGTGCAAGCTCAGTTAAATACAACCGCCATTCTTTCCAGGTATGACTGCCTTCACTTTCGCGGTAGGTGTATTTGAAACCTAGTTCATCGTATAAGCTGCGAAGTTTGGTTACAGTTTCAAAGAGAAAATCATCTTTACCAATTCCAATCCAGTAATACTTTGGCTTCGCGGCCATCAGGGCTTTCAGTTGGGCAATATGTTTTTCCTTGTTATAATTGGCACTGTTATTTCTAAAAGAAGAGAACAATCCCATGCTCATTACCCCAATGTATTTAAACATCCCAGGATTGGCATTGGTAATGTTTTGTGTTTGATAGCCACCCATCGAAAAGCCGGTCAAGGCCCGGTGATCTGCATCTGCAATTACCCGGTAATTTTTTTCAATATAGGGTACTACATCTTTTACAAGGCTTTCTTCAAATTTGAGCGAAGCCATACCCCCAATTCCTGTTGCATCCTTTACAGGCATGTTAAGCGGCCTGTCCAAGGGGGCAGCAACGGCATCGGGATTGCCGTTGGTAATGACCACAATCATGGGTACGGCTTGTTTGGAAGCAATCAGGTTATCGAAAATATAATTGGCCCTGCCCCGGTTAATCCACCCCTCTTCATCTCCGCCGCCGCCATGTAACAGATATACTACCGGATATTTATCTTTTCCCTGTTCGTAACCTGGAGGGGTGTATATATGCATTCTTCTTTGAGTACCCAGTGTTGGGGAGTTATACCAGACTGCTGTAACGTTTCCATGCGGTACATTCTGTGCTGCAAACAAATCACCTAGTTTCCCTGGAATTAACAAACGGTTCTCGACAATACTTCCATCTCTGGTTACAGCATTGTTATTCGGATCAAGCATCATGGTACTGTCGAGAATAAAACGGTACTCATACATATCGGAAGCCAATGGCCCGATTTTTACTTCGTAGATACTGGAATCTTTTTTTACCATCGGAACTGGCTTGAAGTCGGCGGCCCATGTACCGATCACTTTTACGCTGGAGGCACCAGGTGCTTTTATCCGGAAGATGACTGAATTATCCGGTTGAATATCAGGTGAAATGATTCTCGGTGCGTTATTCTGCGCCTGTAAACAAAGCGATAAGATGAGCAGGCAACAGGTAAAAAATAGTTTAAACATAAGGTATAGGTTTATAGGATAAATGCTTGAATTAGAAAGAGGCTGATTGGTTTGTAAATGCGATCCTAGGTACTGGTAATAATGTGCTGCCACTCTTTATACCATGCCTGTACTTGTGTATTTCCTGAGGGTTCTACCATCTTTTTTTCTGTGTTGAGCTTTGCCAGATGATCCAGGTCTTTATAAATACCTGCTTGCAAACCTGCCAGATAGGCAGCTCCTTTAGCAGAAACATCAGGCATTTCTTTGTTAACTACTGATTTCCCTAATAAGTCGGCTAGGAGTTGCAATACAAACCGGTTGGAAGTCATGCCGCCGTTCACCATCAGTTCGGCTAATGAAATGCCTGTATCTTCTTCCATCGCTACAATCACATCTTTGATCTGATAGGGAATAGACTCCAGTGCAGCCCGGACCAGGTGATTTTTCGTACTGCCAAATGTAAGTCCTGAAATAGAAGCTTTGCGGTCCATTTGCCAATGGGGAGCACCTAATCCGCTGAAGGCTGGAATTACGTATACCCCTCCATTATTGGGAACAGCCTTTACCATCGTCTCTGTTTCTTTGCTTTCGGCAAAAAGACCCAACTCATTTTTTAACCATTCGATGGTAGCCCCGCAGGTGACAATTACCCCTTCCAGGGCATAATCCACCCGGTCTTCGGTGCTCCAGCAAATGGTAGTAATCATGCCATGCCCGGATAATTTCGCTGCTGAACCAATGTTCATCATAATCGAACAACCTGTCCCCAATGTCGCTTTAGCGGTGCCGGGAGTAAAACAACCTTCCCCAAAGGCAGCCGCATGCGAATCGCCTATCATGCTGGTGATCTTGATAGGGTGATTCAATAATTCATTAAAAGTAGTTTCACCAAAGAAGGCAGCCGAAGGTTTGGGCTCCGGCAAATTCAACTGTGATAGTCCGAAGAGGGAAAGAAGTTCTGCATCCCACTGGAGGGTTTGAAGGTTAAAAAACAGGGTACGGGAGGCGTTGGTATAATCGGTAAAATAGCTTTTTCCCTCGGTCAATTTGTACAGCAGCCAGGTATCTACCGTACCAAAATAAGCTTTTCCACTATCTATGGCGTGCCTTACTTTTTCAACGTTTTCATAGAGCCAGATGAGTTTGCTGCCAGAAAAATAAGGATCTATAATTAATCCGGTTTTTGTTTTAATCATCTCTTGTAAGCCTTCCCTGGTAAGCCGTTCACAAACACCAATAGATCGCTTACATTGCCAGCTTACGGCATTGTATAATGGAACGCCCTTTTCATCCCACACCACAAACGTTTCCCGCTGGTTAGAAATACCACACGCCCCAATAGCCGCTACATTTCCACCTCTGGCTTTGAATTCATTGAGGCAATGTTCAACTGACTGGAGTACATTCTCATAGATTTCTTCCGGATGCTGCTCTACCCATCCTCCTTCATGATAATACGATTTAAGTGGCTCCGAAGCTCTGGCCATTACTTTCCCTGCCTCATCAAACAGGAGTGTTTTCGTGCTGCTTGTTCCCTGATCAATAGAAAGTATATAGGAGCTTTGCATGCCAAATCGTTGTTAGTTGTTAGTTGTTCGTTATTGGTTGTTGGTATAAAACTGAATATCAGGTTATGCACTAATTTTACTCTACCTAACTATTTTTATATACTCATAATCAGATAAATAATATTGATAGATATTCTGTTTTGCTCATACGCCGTCCTTACTTTCTTTGTCATTGCTACAAAGAAAGTAAGCAAAGAAAAAGCTAGAATTCTCGAGGCGAGAGCCGAAGAGAACCAACGTAGTTGTCAATGCTTCCCCACTTAGGGCCTGCACATTGCCCGCTGTTTTTTCGGGCTCACGCGCATGGAATTTTGTTTGATTCTTGTTTAGAAAACCAATTATAATGTGAATGTGATTACTCATTTTTAGCATTGGATTTATCAATAATTACAGCCAGCAGTATTACTAAGCCTTTCACTACCTGTTGCCAGAAGGGAGAAACATTTAACAGGACGAGGCCATTGTTTAACACACCGATGATGATTGCACCTTGCACTGTTCCTAAAATACTTCCTCGGCCTCCGGAAAGGGAAGTGCCTCCAATAACTACGGCTGCAATGGCATCCAATTCATAGCTGAAACCGGCATTGGGTTGGGCAGAATCAAGCCTGGAAGTAACAATCAAGCCTCCAATGGCTGCAAGCCCGCCTGCTATGGCGTACACTAGTATTTTGATTTTGTTGATGTTGATCCCAGATAGCTTTGAAGCACTTTCGTTTCCGCCAATGGCATAAATATACCTGCCTACTCTGGTTTTATTGGTGATAATAATGGCCGCAAACACAATCAGCCCCGATATCCATACTGGTAAAGGAATGCCTAAAAACCATCCTGTACCCAGATAAGAAAAATTTTCGCCTAAGCCTGAAATAGGGAATCCTTTGGTCCATAACATAGTCAATCCTCTGGCTATGGTCAGCATGGCCAATGTGGCTACAAATGGAGGAACGTTAAATCTGGTGATAGTCCAGCCATTGAATGCACCCAGCAGAGAGCCGATCGTAATACCTGCCAGGATGGCTCCGAGTAAAGTAAATCCGATGTATAAATCAAAAGCAGGGACTTCTATTCCGGACTTGAGCAAACCTGCGGTGATGGCGCCACACAGTGCCAGTACAGACCCTACTGATAAATCTATGCCGGCTGTTAGTACTACCAGTGTCATGCCTACGGAAATGCAAATATTGACGGAGATCTGCCTCATCACATTCCAGGCATTGGCTGCCGTAAAAAACTTATCCGACAACAGGCCAATCACCAGGCAAAGTATAAGCAGGGCAATCAACGACTGGAACTTAAGCAGGTAATTCCTGTACCCATTTGATTTCACAAGGGCTTTCCCCAGAAAAGGATCTCTGCTGTTGATTTTTTCATTCCCAATGGAAATTTTTGTTGGCATACTATATAGTATTAAATGGTTTTAGGAATGGCTGCTTTTAAGATGATGTCTTCCGTAGCTTCCTGAACAGGCAATTCCGCAGTAAGGCAGCCTTCGGCCATTACCAGGACTCTATCTGAAACAGCCAGTATTTCCGGCAACTCGGAAGAAACCATGATGATCCCCAGCCCCTTTTCGGCCAGACTGGTAATCAGTTTATAAATTTCATTTTTCGCATGAATATCAATTCCTCTGGTAGGTTCGTCCAGTAAAAGTACTTTGGGATTTGTTGCCAGCCATTTAGCCAGTACAATCTTCTGCTGGTTTCCGCCACTCAGGTTTTTTGCAGCTTGTTTTTGAGAAGAGGTTTTGATTTGTAGATCCCCAATATATTTTTGGGCCAGGGTTAGCTCTTTATTTTCATTGAGTAGTCCCAGATTTTCCATGTGCTCCAGCGTAGTTAAACTAATGTTGGTTTTTACATCTAAGCCCAACACCAGACCATCTTTTTTCCGGTCTTCAGGCACTAGGGCTATTCCGGTTTTAATGGCATCTGATGGTGTTGTAAAATGAACCTCTTTTCCATTTATGCTGATTGTACCGCTAACTAATTTAGGGTGTACACCAAATAGGGTTTCCAGTAGTTCTGTCCGTCCGGCTCCCATCAGCCCAAATATGCCAAGTATCTCGCCTTTGCGTAAAGTGAATGAAATGTGCTTGAGTAGATTTTCTTTCCCTTTCACCGGATGCTTCAGGCAAAGATCATTTACTGATAAAATGGCTTCAGTGTAGTTTCCGGCTGTCTGCCTACGGATAATTGTGATTTCCCTGCCCACCATTTTCTGAATAATCCGGTCATGCGTCATTCCCTGCATATTGCCAGATTCAATCGTTTTGCCATCCCGTAAAACAATGTAGCGGTCGGCAATTCTGAACAGTTCATCCAGCTTATGGGAAATATACACAATGGTTTTATTCTGCCGCTTCAGGTCTTCGATAATGCCAAACAGCACTTCAACTTCACTATCACTGATGGCAGACGTGGGTTCATCCATAATAATGACTTCCGAATCCAGCAATAAAGCTTTGGCGATTTCTACTACCTGCTGTTGCCCTACTTTCAACCTATACATGGGGGTATCTGGATCAAGATTGAGTTTGAGTTGATCGAGGAGTTGCTGGGTTTTGAGCCGCATTTCTTTTTTGTTGAGCATTCCCCATTGATTGGTGATCTCGCGGCCCAAAAAGATATTTTCCGAAATGGTTAAGTAGGGAATCAGGTTTAGCTCCTGGTGAATAATAGCTATGCCGGCATCCTGTGCTTCTTTCGGATTTGAAAAATTAACCTGCTGCCCTTTATATATAATATGGCCTTCGTAATCCGGATAAACGCCTGAAAGAATTTTCATTAACGTTGACTTACCAGCTCCATTTTCCCCGATAATGGCATTTACTTTTCCGGCATATAATTTCATGCTTACCTTATCGAGGGCTACTACCCCGGAAAACCGTTTCGTTATGTTTTCTGCCGTTAACATGGGTTTATGAGTAGATAGTGGAGCTTATTGCATCTGGTTTAGTGTTACTGGAATAACTTCTATTTCACTCATGTTTACGTACCGCTGGTTTAATTCAATGGCTCCTGTAAATTGTATGAGTTGTCCTTTCTGCACCCTGTCTTTAAAAGGAGGTAGCACTTCCGACCGGATTTTCTTATTAATTTCTTCCGAAACCGAATTCAGGTCTGTCGTATTGCTGAACTCATTCATCTTGATGACTCCCAATGCATCTCTCACCGCATTGCCGTAGATAAATTCAGTAGCAATTTTGATTGTTCTTTGAGATGAATCTGGCTGAATTACAACTGTTATATCGTTTTCATTGATGGCCGTTACTTTGCCCTCTCCTTTCACCAGAAAATACCGGATATTGCCAATGCCCAGGGCATGTGAATGTGTGTTAAATGCATTTTCCTTATCTCTTTCCAATTGTGTAATTAGTTGGCTAACTTCTACTGCTTTGCTTAAACCCGGCATCAATTGCTCATTCCAGAAGTTGAGAGCGTACGAACGGGCATCAAATGCACCAGAGACGGCAGCGGCTTTTACTTCGCTTAAGCTTTTGAAATAGACGGAATTGTAGACTACTATCAAAAACACCATTCCTGCTACTATATATTTTATTGCTTTTCTCTGCATGATTTAGTCTTTTGTAGGAGACACATAATAGGCTACATTCTTCCCGGATACCATTTCTACCGCTACCGGCATTTTTTTAGGAAAATCACGTTTTCCCTTAAAATACTCATCGGCAAAAGTTGCTGCCGTTTTGGCCATTACTTTGGGAAACTGCATGCCAGTAGCTATAATTTTGCCGCTGTTGATAGAGGCTACCACATCGTCGGCTCCATCAAATCCGAATACTTTTACTTTGTCGGCAATGCCGGCGGCTATTATGGCCTGGTAAGCGCCCATAGCCATGGCATCATTGCCACAGAAAACCGCATTTATATCCGGGTGCGCCTGTAAAATAGATTCCAGCACTTCCATCGCTTTGTTCCGGTCAAAATCGGCGTTTTGCTGGGCTACCATTTTCAGGTCAGGGTAATTATCAACTACGCTGTGGAAACCTTTAGAACGGCTCCAGGTGTTGTTGTCGCCTACCAGGCCCAGTAATTCCACGTATTGCCCTTTTTTGTTCAGGGTTTGCACAAAGTATTTTCCTAAAGCCACACACCCGGAATAGCTGTCTGATAGTATCTGGGAGGTAGTTGCATCTGCTGCGTTTACTTCCCGGTCCATACAAAAAACCGGTACTTCCGCTGCTTTTGCTTTTAGTACATTCACAACAGAGCCATCTGCGTCGGTCGGATTAAACAAGATAGCGTTGTAGCCGGAAGCAAGGGCATTTTCAAAGTGATCTGTTTCTAAGGCGGTATTATTCTGGGAATCAAAAATTTTGGCTTCGTAGCCTAGTGCTTGTGCTTCTGAGGCAGCCGTTTCGGCCAGCACTACAAACCAGGGATTATTGAGGGTAGAAATAATAACGGCTATTTTTTTCTTTTCTGCACCAGGATTCCGATTACAGCCGTTGCCTGCCACCAGCACCAGAAGCATGAACACTAACTGTATCTTGTGCCAATTTATTCGTGATAAAATCATATTTTTTCGAGTCAAAAAATTATATGCTCTTTCGAATGTTTTTAAGGCATTACTGTTACAATGACCCGCTGATACCTGGTAAGCGAAGGAGTACCATTATCTGTGACTGCTAATATCACATGAAGCGTTTCGGGCTTGGTTACTTTAGGCGCAATAAGGGAAGCATTTTTGTTAGTCTTATCACCAATTTCTAAGGTTCTGCTACTTTCAAAAGTGCCTACTTCCCGGTAATAAATCCATTCATACGATAATGTATTCCCATCCGGATCTTTGGAACCCTCTGCACTTAAATTAATTTTTTCTCCACTCTTTACCTGTAGCTTATTAGGATGGCCCAAAACGGCAACAGGCGGGTGATTGGCTTCTTTATAGGGCTTTACCGTCCAGTCTATCCGGGCAGCAAAATCGTGCTGATATGCCTGCCGCCAGCGCCAGATGGTAGCCTTGTTACTGGAATGATAATTTCCATCAACCCCTATTACTTCATCTTCTGCATCCGACCAGAATGGCCTGGTTTCTGGTTCGTATAACCATTTTCTCACTCTGGGAGTGTAGTATTCATACCGTCCGCCCCAGCTGCCATAATTCGGGTGTTCGGGATCGCTTAAGCCATTATTGATTAAGAATAAAAAGGTAGGTGTATCTCCTTCCATCAGAAATTCTGTATGTGGATGCAGGGCGCCTAAGGGACCATGATTTTTACGGATATTTTCATCAAGCCAGGGATTATCTACCAGACTAAAATCTGCGCCTGTAAAACGGCCATGAAATTTATCGCCACTGATGCCACTCCAGGTAGCATGATGATAGGCACCCCCAGCATGAAATCCAGGACTGGCAATGTAAAACAATCCAGGAAAAGTCTTACGAATCCAGGGTCCTGAATCATCCTGATCGGAAATAGTATATACCCTCAGTTTCGAAACAAATTGATCTACTTCTTCCGGGGAACGGGTCATTTTTACTTTCCAGAGTGCTTGTGCCAGGCAGTTAGCGCCACCCCAAACTGGGATCCAGACCGGGCGTTCGTCTTTTTTATCTACTACAGAAATGATCCAGTCCGAACCTGGTGAGTCTTTGCCAGCGCCTACGGCTTCCATGCCATAATTGGGAAAGCCTTCTTTCACAATACTTAGTAGATAGTTTGTTTCAGGGTATCCTTTCTCATGCAGCAGTAAATTACTGCGGACTTTACCGTATGCCGTTACTATTTCTTTGATCTTCTCCGGCGCAACTCTTTTCTGCTGATGAATGGAAGTAGTGGCAATCAAACCTTCCACATCCCATTGGTTGGAATACGTCAGAAAACGGACCATGGATTGGGCATCATCCGGTTCATTTTCAATATCGGTTAACACCAGAACCCGTAATTTCTGATTGGTGATTTGTGCGCTGCAAATTGCTGATGACAATATGAGTAGAATGACTAGTTGGATGGTGGCTTTCATATACATATCTATTCTACTTTTTTCTTAGTAATTGAAGAGCTTTTTCTGCAATGCCATTTTCAGAGATGCCATAATGGTTAAAAATTTCCATTTGCGAACCTGTCACCGTATATTCATCTGGAATACCCATGATTTTGAAAGGAAGATGATAGCCATTTTCTAATAGAAAAGAGGCACAGGCTTCGCCCAAACCACCATACACACTATGCTCTTCTACCGTTAATATAGCACCTACTTTTGAAGCTACTCTGGCTAATAAATTATAATCCAAAGGCTTAATGGTGTGCATACTTATTACGGTGGAATGTATATGATATTCCCGCTCCAGTTTTTCGGCTGCCTGCAAGGCAGGATACACGGTTTCGCCGGTGGCAACAATCGCTATATCTGCACCTTCTCTGATAATTCTCCCTTTTCCGAATTCAAAATGAGTATCCTCAGCCGTAAGCAGCGGCATCGGTTTTTTTCCGAACCGTAGATAGACCGGGTGCTGCGTTTCGGCAGCCTGACGGATGGCCTGTTCGGTTTCGAAATTGTCAGCCGGTGCGACTACGATCAGATTATGAATGGCCCGTAATACAGCAAAGTCATGCAAACTGTGGTGGGTTGTACCCAATGCGCCGTAACTCACCCCGGCGCTAATGCCAACGAGTTTTACCGGATTGTCAGAATAGGCCACATCATTTTTAATCTGCTCTAAAGCTCTGGCCGTAAGAAAACAGGCTGGAGAAACCGCAAATACTTTTTTACCAGCAGAAGCCAGACCTGCTGCCACACCTACCAGGTTTTGTTCGGCAATTCCTATTTCCACTATTTGCCTGGGGAATTTCTGCCCGAAAGAAGCCAGTTTTCCTGAGCCACGGGAATCACTGGTAACAGCAATAATATCTGTATCCGTTTCGGCCAGTTGCTGGAGTGTGCCTGAAAATACATCCAGATTAGCTTTGCCTGTAACTGTTCCTGTTTCAATAAAAGTACCCACCCGTAAAAGAATTTGATGTTATATAATTGATTCTATTCTTTCTGCACTTTCCAACGCATGGTTCAATTCTTCCATGGCTTGCCTGAATTGCTTGTCATCAGGCACCCCATGATGCCATTTGATCTCATTTTCCATGTAACTCACGCCCTTTCCTTTAATGGTATGCGCAATCACAAGGCTTGGTTTGCCATCCGTAAAGGGTACTCCTTCGAAGGTTTCTTTCAATGCTTGAATGTTGTGCCCATCCACATGCCGTACCGACCAGCCGAAACTTTCAAATTTCTGATCAATGGGATCGGTATTGCACACTTCACTGGTAGGTCCGGTAATTTGTAATTTATTATGGTCTATAATGGCACACAGATTATCGAGCTTGTAATGTGCGGCAGTGAGGGCTGCTTCCCAGTTGGAACCTTCCGGCAGTTCTCCATCCCCCAGCAGCGTAAATACCCGGTACGGGCGGTTATCCATTTTGGCAGCTAAGGCTGTACCAACACTGAGTGGAAGACCATGGCCGAGTGCACCGGTATTTTGCTCCACCCCATGTACTTTCCTGGTGGGATGCCCAATGTAATGTGACCCATATTTTCCCATCGTCAGCAGGTCTGTTTCCGGAAAAAATCCTTTATCTGCTAAGACTACAAACAGCGCTTCTACTGTATGTCCTTTACTTTGAATATAGCGGTCACGGTCAGGCGAAGTAAAATTTTCCGGACTCACATTCAGCGTATGGTTGTAGAGTACATTCAGGATATCAATACAGGAAAGACTGCCACCAGTATGTCCTGCCTTAGCTTCCATAATATACTGGAGAATCTTTTTCCGGTAATGAATCGATTTACGTGCTAATTCCTGTTCTGACATGTTCTTCAGCTTTTATGCTTTTAATATAGCTAATTGAAATTTTGCACTTCCCAGCCCATATAATTCCCAAAGGCTTCCTGGAGAATGCCTGCTGTTTTGGAAGCATTCATTACTACATGATGTTCAAATCCGTTCTTACAAATAAACTGCATCAGGTTCTGCAGGTTCGGAATAGCAGCTACAGCTCTTGTTCCGAAGGTATTCAATGTATCGTCTGTCAGCATGCCTTCGCCCACATAGGCTTTAATGATGCCTTTCGGATCATCGGTGCTGATTCTTCCATAGGTCAGCGGCATAGCTGGTGTACGTCCGGCGAGTGCTCCATAGGTATTTTCTTCGCCGATGGTTGTGCCTAGAATGGGAGCCGTACTGATTTCAATATCCGGCAAAAATGATTTAGCCCAGTTACCGCAATGGAACAGCACACACTTGTTTTCATCCTCTGCATAGTTATTATTCCAGTCAACTAATGCACTTGGTGAACCAGATGCCAGTTGCATGGCATACATACTTAATGTTCCTGTCACATCTACTTCGCAGGCGCTGGGCAGCATATTTTCACTCATCATACTCATGCTGGTACACACATTACAACCGTAATTCTGCTGCAGGGAAGTCCAGCATTGAATAGCCGTAGCATCCAGGGCATGTTCGTCCATAAAGTGGGTAAGCGCCACATCAAGTTTGGCAATCTGGATCAGTTTGTCATCAGGGGTACGTCCGGTAGGGGAATAGCCTTTAATTTTTTCAAGCCGTTCTTTTACAACCCCATCTTCTTTAGTAAGCCGGTTGGCATGACCCAGAATATGCGATAAGTCCACGGTAACTACGGAGATGCCATGCCGCTGTAATATCTTCTCGCTGTAACGGACCGTATTAAAAGCACCTGGTCTTGCGCCTACGGCACCAATCCGTACATTTTTCAACCCTTTCACAACCCTGCAGACAGCCACAAAATTAGCCAGGTCAGCAGCAAAGCTTGGATCAGAAGGATGAACTACGTGTTTAGTGGTAATAGAATACTTGATTCCATACTGATACAGGTTATTGCACACAGAAATCTTCCCACACCAGGCATCCCGTCTTCTGGCCACATCCATCTTATTCAAATCATCCGGATAGGCCTGAACCAAAACCGGCACATCCAGCCTGGCTAGTTTCAGGGTTTCGGCTACGCCTTTTTCATCTCCGAAATTGGGTAATACCACCAGCACACCCATGATTTTATCTGCATTCCTTCTGAATAATTCCGCACATTTCTGTGCATCCCCAAACGTTTCTACCCCTCCTAGTTTAGTCAGATTTTCTTCCAGCATAATCGGCTTCACGCCTGCTTTCTTAAATGCTTCCATCAGGTCGGAACGGCATTCTCCTACCAGTTTATCAGGAAAAAAATCACGGTTTCCGATGATGACTCCCAGACTTATGTTTTCTTTCATTTTCGTTTGCTTTCGATTTTTAATTCGCTATGATCAGCTCTATTTCATGTTCCTTCAACAGCTGCTTATGTTTATCTTCGATACCAGAATCTGTAATGATATAGTCGATCAGCGAAAGTGCGCCAAGGCTTGCAAAGGCACTCTTGCCAATTTTGGTAGAATCCGCCACTAAATAGGTTGTATCAGCCGCATCGATCATGGCTTTTTTAACTACCAGATCGCTGATACTTGGATACGTTAGCCCCGATTTCAGGGAGATACCTGCGGTAGCCAGAAATAGCTTTTGTACATTCAGCCCTTTAAAAAAGTCAGCTGCTTTCTGACCAGTTAACGAAAGTGTTGGCGGCTTAAACTCACCTCCTGTCACAATTACATCAATCCCTGGCTGGGCACCTAACAGCAAGGCAATA
Organism: Rhodocytophaga rosea; assembly: GCF_010119975.1. Taxonomy (GTDB): domain Bacteria; phylum Bacteroidota; class Bacteroidia; order Cytophagales; family 172606-1; genus Rhodocytophaga; species Rhodocytophaga rosea. Next base: position 7,414,928 of record NZ_CP048222.1, on the reverse strand, counting down.
TTTACCGCATTGGTGATTACCGTGAGGTTTTTCATTCCTCTCAGTTTCTTCGCTATTTCAGTGGTGGTAGAGCCCGAATCCAGAATAATGGTATCACCACTTTCAATGAACTCTAAGCACTTTTTAGCAATCAATTCCTTCTTTCCCATGTTATCCTGATGGGCCAGCGAAAAGGTTCGGACCTGGTCTTCCACATTCTTTAAGAAAGCACCGCCATGTTCCCGGAGCACTAGGCCATCATTCTCCAGCTTCTCCAGATCCTGGCGTATGGTGACTTCTGTCACTTTGAATAGCTTTGCCAGATCAACCACTTTAGCGGAACCATCTTCCTTTAATAACTCGAGTATTTTGTCTCTACGCTGATTGGGCATCATACCCCTGAAATGTTTAGAAGTGTCCTGATCTTATAGTCCCACTCTGGCTTATATTGAATCAATAGTCTAGCCTTTGTGCTGAATGTATATCTCCACCATACAATACAACAAAGAAAAAAGAAAATAAACAAAAATAAACGAAAGTAAATTTTTAAAAATTCTAAAACTATAGAAAGTTAAACCATAGATATAAGTGCATTTTCTTTCTTTTTGATTAATTGTATAAATTTGATTTCTGAGTTAAGCAACTTTACACCTTTGGTGGGTATAGTACCTAAACCACCTTTCACACCCTGAAAATTATATATTAGCCAATTTGATAACAAAAAGATCCGACACCTATTTATGACCCATATCCTTGATAACCCGATCTGGAATGCCTTAGTCACCGGCAATAAGCACTTCGCTTCTGGAAATGAACAAGCTAAGTATATAAGAAGAGATGTGGGGCCTTTTGCCGGCCTGAAAACCAATAGTGAGCGTGAATTAAACGAATTACATGCCCTACTTCAGGAGAAAAGCTTTGTAGTTCTCTTTACGCCAGGAAAAATCTCTATTCCTGCAGGATGGGATATTAAACTGGAGAAAGCACTGCTACAAATGGTGTATCAGCCACAGTACCCACCTATGGCACAGGACACGGAACTCATTGCCTTACAGGACGAACATATTCCAGCCATGCTGGAACTGACGGCTATGACCAAACCCGGTCCGTTTTATTCCCGCACGATCGAGTTTGGAAATTATGAGGGGATTTTTCAGGAGAACACGCTGGTTGCCATGACGGGACAACGCCTGCAACCTGATCCTTATACAGAAGTAAGTGCGGTGTGTACACACCCGGATCACACCGGAAAAGGGTATGCAGCAAAATTGATCAGCAGCCAGATTCACAAGATAACAGCCGTTTCCCGCATTCCTTTTCTTCACGTATTCACTGATAATAGAGCCGCCTGCAAATTGTATGAAAAACTGGGCTTCCGGGAAAGAAAACAAATGCTGGTGTATATGCTTGAAAAAGCCTAGAGAACTTTATTTCCGTAACGTATTAGGCGAAAAACCAAATTTTTTCTTAAAGGCATGGCTGAAATGCTGAAGTGAAGAATAGCCCAGGTCTGAGGCTATTTCGATCACTTTTTTATCTGTTTCCAGTAAATCATTCTTGGCTATTTCCAGCCTTGCTTCTGCTACATATCCAAATACTGTATTGTTAAACATCTCTTTAAAGCCCCTTTTTAATTTATATTCATTAATTCCTACGATTTTAGAAAGCTGGGAAATACTAGGTGGCACTTCCAGATTTTTCAACAGATACTCCTTTGCATACACCATACATTCTTTGTCATAGGCAGATTTTAAGGATTTGTAAGCTGGAATCAGAGCTGCATTACAGGCTTCGGCCTGGAGTACAAGGAACTCAATAGTTTTAGATAACAGGTACATTTTTTTTATTCCGGCTGTATACCCACAGTTCAGAATATTATGCATGACATTTTTAAAAGAAGCTTCAAGGGGAAGGTTTCTGGGGGAAAGAACAGCCGGCTTTCCAACCATTACACTTTCGCTAAAGCGGTCTAAGGCTTCATTGGCTCCCTGGGTTAAGGAAAGAAAATTATCTTTTGTAAATTGAACCATAAACAAACTGACCCGCCCATTGTTATTTTTTAATAGTCCACTGCTATTAACGCCAGGGTTGGAATAAAACAAATTATGATGATGGTCTGGCAGCAGGAAACTGGCATGGGTTTCTTTATCCTCAATGATCAGAGCGCCATGCAGGTTTAGCTGAAAAGTGACCAGGTCCACTTTAATATCATAGTGCCATCGCATATCTATGGGTCTTGAAAAAACCCAATCAGAATACCCCATCCGGATTCCATCAAAATACCATTCTTTTGAAAAAAGATTACCAAAAGGAAGGGCAAGGGTCTGGGTGTGTTCGATCAGGTTTTGATTATTGCTTTCAGCGAGGAAAAATTTATTGGCAAGTTGAGAATTGATATCTGCAATGTCCTGGATTTCAATAGCCATTACTCCTTTTGTTACAAGTGAAACTCCTTTTAATATAATAAAACTATAAGGAATCTTGACAGTTTTGTACACACATTAACGTACAAATTATCTCTTTATGAAAAAATCAGGATTAAGACTTCTAAGTTTCTTGTTTATTATGTGGATGATTCTGCGCTTTGGTTATGTACACAGCAAAGATCTAAATGCAGTAGATAGACAGAGTTCTATTAACTTTTATTTGCAGGATAAAATACACCATCACTCTGTCAACAAATTCCGCATGTTGAACAGCCTGGAGATTCAGTCTATAGTAAATGCTACCATCATACAAAAGAATGAGTGGATATGTAATCCTCAACAATTTCCAACACAGATTATTTTCTGTACTGGCGTGTATATGAATGTTTATCCTTTCAAATTAAGGGAAGCAATCGGACGGCAACAATCCGGACTTAAAGAATATACCGGCCTATTTGAGTTTGCTGATTTCCCCAGCATGGAAATCTATGTATATAATGGCGATTTATATGGGGAAACAAGCCATGGAAAATCCATTTTAAAAAAATTGCAGCAAAAGGATACTTTTGAAATTGTGGATTATCAAGCCAAATTAACATTTAACCGGGATAGTACAAGTAATATTATCAGTGTAGAATTAGATGCCCAGGGATTTATCTCAACAGGTACTAAACGAAAAACCACCGATTGATTTACCAAAGCCCTCATACGGCAGTAAAACTAAAAGCTATGCATTTTAAATGCATAGCTTTTACTAAGTAAGCACCACCCCCATTACTTATCCCTTACAAAACGCAGATTAAAACGATAGCCTGGCTCATTACTGCTATAAAACATCATGTTATGTGCTTTTCCGGTAGCACCTTCCATAATAGAGACTGTATTGCCATCCGCCATCCAGAATTCGCTAATATCCCCATCCATGGGTTGAGAACCCTGAAAGCTATAGCCAGCTGGTAAGGCATTAAATCCTGATTCATTCGTACCGGAAATCACCCGCCAGTGAGTTTGTGCCGCCAGCTTTTTAATGGCTTCCTGTCCGGTTGCTCTCTGGTTCGTAAAAACTACGCCCTGGCTCTGAGCAAGTGTAATATAGTCATCCATAGCAGGCAATCGCCATCCTTCTGGAAGTTCAATAGCCGCTGCCTCCTGGAAAGTATAATAGCGGCCATATTCTGGTTTTTCAGTTCCGGTTTTATAGGGAATTCCTCCCGGTCCATCATAATTTATAGTAGTCCAGAGTTGATGGCCGATGGAAACAATGGGATATGTTTTACCTTGTACTATAACAGTAGTAGCCATAGGAACTGGCTGGTCAGATTCTTCTTTGCAGGAGGTGAGCGGCAAAAACAGGATCAAAAATATAAATGCAAGAAGATAGGATGGGTAATATGTGTTTATAGAAAATAACATTTCAGACTTATTAATTATGTTTTAGATGGTACTAATTTCTATTTTATGACCACCGAAAGCCAATTTGTACCTTACAAAATGGAGCAAAGGTTGTTTCACGTGATTAATGGCTGAAGAAAGTTATGTATGTAAAAAAGTCCCCGACGGATGGGAATCGTCAAGGATAAAATAAAGCTGTAACGATCACTGAAAAGGCAGTTATCTACTCATGAAGTTCAGTGGTTGAAGTATTAACAAAAGGCAAATATTCGGTTATAAAAAGTAGCATACGTAACCGGGAATTTCATAGAGTCCGTATCGTGGCATTCCTCCTCCAAGACTGGAGAGGCTCCGCTTTTACATCCATCCCTCTATACAACCCGATCATAGCAAGTGCTGACCCAAAGGTTATATCAGGAGACTCCTGCAAAAGCTGTGATAAGTTTTAAAGCATGTTAATTTTTATATGGGTATTATTTTAGCTGATCTACGATTAATAGTTATATACAAACAATTGCATGAAATAGCAGGCAATTTGCCCATAGAATGTTAGCGCAGTTCCGGTGCAGTTTGTGAAGCTGAAGTGACTCCGGCTGGCAATTCAATAAGTTTCATATTGCGAAAATGTATCTCTGCTCCTTCAGATTCCAGACAGATATATCCTTTCTTCTGGGTCGACTGGCTGATGCCGTTCACAAATTTACCGTTCACCGAAAGTTTGATCACCCCATCTACACATACTACATCATAGGTATTCCATTCACCACGGCCTTTACATAAATTTTCAATGGATTTACTTCTTTCTCCTCTGGGATTATCCGGAGTGGTTACTACCCCTCCTACCCCGAAAAGTTCGCCGTGAACATAGGCAATCGGAGGTGTCACTCCGTTTTGTTTATTCAGATTTACCCAGTCCAGTTCCAGCATCTGCACTTCTACCCCATTTGGCAAACGTGCTTTCTCATCTGGTGTAGCATTGCTCCATACAAAAACGCCTGAATTACCTCCCGCTTCCATGTGTTTCCATTCGATATGCAGCATAAAATTTTCATATTGCTTCTCCGTGCGGATAACACCAATAGGATGTCCTGAGCAAACCAGCACTCCTTTCTCCTGCTTAGACCAGGTTTCAGTGTTCGTATTGACATTTATCCATCTTAAAGGAATCTCTTTTTCTGCAGGCCCGATAGTGACACTGTTCAAACTCCGCTGCGTACCAAATTCAAACAGGAAATTTTGTGCATGAGACATATTGTATAGGCTTACTATCAGGCTTATCAAAAGCTGGGTCGCTGCATATTTTAGAAATATCTTCATTAAGCTTCAGTTAATAATGTGCATAAAAACAACCATTCAACTATGGAATGATATTCTGGTTAAAACTTTTTTTTGAAAATTAAAGAAGTTGCCTCTTTGAATAGACTATTTACTTGCCAATGTATAATCAAGGCACTCAGTAGATACATCAGAATTGTTTGGTGATACCAGGAGTAGCAATCCCTGGGCCGGGCCACTTTAGTTGCCAGGTAAACTGGTCTGTTTCTGGCCCAAGAACCTGGTTAGAATTGAGCGCTTCCTGCCAGGTGATGGTCTGGCCGGTATAGGCAACCATTCTTCCCAGAACCGCCAGCATGGTGCTGGTAGCCATCCATTCTCCGTCATTCATTGGTTTTCCATTACGGATAGAAGCAAAAAACTCATCGTGTTCTGTCTGGTACATATCATTTTTTTCACCTCTGTACAACCATTTATTGGCACCTCTTATTTCATGAACACCCTTCCAAAGATCAATCATCACACTACCCTGCGTACCGGCAATATCTACGGTATTGGCTGTAGAACAGCCCTCCTGCTGACGTGTAAAATGATACCCTTTTACGCCATTCTCATATTCGTATTCAATGGCAAAATGATCATAAATATTTCCATATATGGCATCTGTCCGTACCTGCCTCCCGCCGCTTCCGCTTGCCTTTACTGGTGCTTTATCGCCCATTGCCCACGACATCAGGTCCAGACTATGTACGGCTTGTTCCACTATAAAATCACCGGACAGCCAGTTATAATAGTACCAGTTACGCATCTGGTATTCCATATCTGTCCATTCCGGCTGACGGGGCAGATTCCAGATCGGTCCGCCATTCCGGGTAGTAGACAGCATTCTTATTTCGCCTATATCTCCATTGAGCACCTTCCCGAAAGTGGCCCGGTTCGCCAGATCATATCTGAAGCAGAAACCTGACAGAAGCGACAAGTTTTTTTCTTTTACTTTTTTTGCTGCCTCCAGTACTTTCCTTACGCCTGGCGCATCCACAGCGACTGGCTTTTCGCAAAACACATGTTTTCCGGCATTCACTGCTGCCATCAGATGGTCAGGCCTGAATGAGGGCGGAGTTGCCAACAGCACTACATCTACATCCGATTCTATTACTTTTTTATAGGCATCGAACCCCACGAATTTATTTCCTTTGTTTATTTTTAACTTCTTGGGAAAAATTTTAAAGAGCGCCTGGTAAGATTCTTCCAAACGATCCGGAAAAACATCTGCCATGGCCGTAAGCACCACATCCGGATCTGCTTTTAACGCCTGTGTTGCAGCACCAGTTCCTCTTCCTCCACATCCAATTAAACCTACCTTCAGGGCAGTTTTATTTGCTGCCAGTCCATGGGTAGGCATACTCAAATTCAACGCAATCGCATTGGCAAGTACAGCAGTCCCGGTTGCTTTAAGAAATGTCCTGCGACTTGTTTTATCTGGCATATTCGTATCTTCCTTCATAATTGATCTGAGTTAAACACTTAATTTAATAAAATATTTGCTATGGTTAGAACATCTTTCTATTTCGCTGCATTAAATTAAGAATTTATAAAAAGATTACAAGGTATATCTTTTACAAAACTACAGTGTTAGTAATCGAGCAAACAATATCAGAAATTGAAGGGAAACCGATTATGTATCAGATCTGCATTTTCAGGCAATTATGTATCAATGACTTACAGAAGTTTTATCATGGGCAACCTTATAAACAACATCCAGTAGCGAGTGAGTACCGGTTGTATCACCCATCAATTGCCAGATCATAATACCGGAAGCCTTCTCTCTGGCTAATCTTGTCTTTTTCTGAATAGTGGGTTTCCCGTTATAGTAGAGGATTTTTCCATCCGGCATAGTCCATTGATCAGCAGTGTGAGAGCCGGAAAAAGTGGCAATAATATCTTTGTAACTCATGCTGATAGCTGGAGAGGTGAGTGCAGGACCGTACCCATAGCCATAAAAAGGCACGCCCAGTGTCATCTTTTCTTTAGGAATAGATCGCACTGTTGCAAAATATTCCAGATCTTCCTGTGCATGTTCAAAGGTGGAATGAGGACCTGGTTTTTCAGGCCGCCACGGGCCGGTACGGTCATATGCCATAATATTTACAAAATCATAAGTGGCCAGTGCTTTGTCAGAAAGCTGATCTTTGTAATAAACAGCAATAGCGGCAGTCAGGATTTTTTGATGGGACCTCAGTGATGTTGCCAGCTCTGCAACAAAAGGTTCGTAGTTTTCATCGATATCACCGCCTTCCAAATCCACATCTATCCCATCCAGTTTGTATTTTACTACTTCCGCCACTAAATTTTTAATCAACATAGTCCGTTTATCCGCTTGTAGCAGCCGGTGATACTGGGCTTGTTTACTGCCGCCACCGATAGAAAAAAGCACCCTTACGTTGCTGGCATGCGCAGCCTGAATAAATGGAGCCAGGGCAGATAAGTCTTTTGTAAAATTTCCGAGCGTATCAGGGTTCAGAAACCACAAATTAATATGTGTAAGCTTCGTAAAAGGGACTTTTGTCAGTTCTGCACTTAAGGCTGCCTGCAAGGGATAATAGCCAATAATTTTAAAGGTGGATTGTTTTTTTGAAGGTTGTCCGTAAGCTGGAAACAGGAAAAAACTATAAAAGACAAATAGCCAACAAATGGTTTGTTTCATGAAGATTTGAGTTAGAGAGGCTGTTAAAATAGATAAAAAAATAAAGAATAACTAAGTTGGAAATGTGAGTTACACATGTGATGCCATTATCAAAAGAAAATTGAACAACAGAAGAAACAATCAGTGATAATGAAAAGAGGAAAGCAGATTGGCTTTCTCATTTTCAGAATTTAGCTTATTGAAAAGCTCAAACAGAAACAGTTTTATAACACAGTTCTGATTCTTTATCGAGATACTCCATCAAATACGCTTTATTTCGTCACTATTTTTGTTGACTTATGCTGGTGGATCACCTTCTTTTGTCCCGGCTCTTTGATCTGCAAAGCAGTGAATTCCGACTCATGTACATCATCTAACACAATGGCAGTCCGGTAATCTTTTTTCTCACAAATTAAACGGATATTAGACAACTTAAGCCCCCTGGCATGACGGATATAGGCACCCCAGGCCGGTAGCTCTTTAAACATAGAAAAATCCGGATACTTTGCCGGCAGTTCTGGTATACTGTCCATACGGTCTAAGGAAGCATTCGCAAAGAAGGGTTTGCCTCCACCGGGATATTTTATTTCAATATTCGTTAGGGTGATATTGCTTACAAATTGACCTGGTAAACCGGCAATCACAAGTGGAGAAATGTTTCTGGGCATATCTTCTACCGGACCTTCATATTCGTATCCAGCATCTGGTTTTGTGGCCGAAATTTCAATATACACGTTGCTGATCTTTACATTTTCAAGTTTCCCTTTTTTCCCGCTTACCCGTTCTCCCAGGCGCAGAAAAATAGCATTCCCGGTAGTAGTGGCCCACAAGGAATCAATCACTACCCCTTCGAGAAAGCCTCCATCTACTGCCTCTAAGGCAACAGCGGAACGGTAGGTATCATACACTTTGTTGTTAATAATATTAATATTCCGGAATCCGCCATAAGAGGCGGTTCCAAACTTTATTGCATTGGCACTCGAACGGATCGTATTATTACGGATTAGAATATTGTTGCAGTAGAATTTATCATCGTGGGATTTTAGACAGATTCCATCGTCGGCAGAATCAATAAACGAATTGGTGATTTTCACGCCATCACAATCTACAATGTCTATTCCATCATTATTCCAGTAGGCTTTGCTGTCTACAGCGATCTGGTCAATGACAAGATTGTTGCATTGGTCATAGGTCTGCACCCAGGAGGCAGCATTGCGCAGGGTAACTCCCTGAATAAGAATATTGCTGCAATTGCGGAAGTTGATGAGCATTGGCCTGTTTCCTTCATACGGGCGGTCATTGCGCAAAGCATCTTTAAGAATACCGCTATGTATATGGGTAAGCACATTTCTGGCTACAATTCTACCTTGCCCATCGATCACCCCTTGCCCGGTGATCGCAATATCCTGCTGGTCATACGCAAAAATAAAGGCGGTGAATATTTTTTTATCATAATCAAAGGGATTGACACTTCCCACGATTACAGCCCCTTCTCGGAGATGTAAGCTTACTTTGGATTTAAGGTGGATAGAACCAGTTAGATACCTTCCGACATCAAACACCAGGCGGCCCCTCCGTTGGTATGTATGTAATCAATAGCTGCCTGGATAGATCTTGTATTGAGCGTAAGTCCATCCGAAGAAATGCCAAATAAGGAAGCCGGATAATCCTTTGCCATCAGCCCGGAAGCATAGCTAAAGAAAATAAGAAAGAGGAAATATCTTTTTATAAACACGGAGGATGAATTAAAGCAAGTGAAATATATGTGCTATTGCTACACCAAGCAAGCAGTTTACTAAATGTTATAGCTCAAATATGTTTTTAGAATCACAAGGCGAATAACTCAAGACTATACTTTTTCAATTATTGACTGTAGATAACTATTATGATCCTTTTCAAATTAAGTTAGCTGTATCACCGGAATATCTATTAATCATTCATAGTGAATGTCGGGACGATCACAATCCGGGTAAGATGTGGCATTTCGGATAATATACTTCCTTAAAACATGAGTAGAACTTTTTGGCTTTGTTACTAAATTTCTTTGTATTATCGCCTTTTAGGGAGAGTGAAATGCTATAATCAGGAATAAGCCGGAAGCTTTTTCGATTAGAAGAATTTAATAAAAATCGTTCATAAAAAAATGAGTGGAATATGAACATCATCTGGGCTCAGGTAATTCCTACATCTGCCAGTACAAGTATTCAAGTGAGCGGGCTCGATCTTGGAATCATTATCGTATACCTGTTAGGGATAGTTGGCATTGGCTTTCTGGCTGGATTCATCCGTAAGAAAGGAGGTGATGGCGTTCACTATTTTCTGGCTGATAACTCGCTGACCTGGCCGGTGATTGGCCTGGCTATGTTTGCTGCCAATATTTCTACTGTCCATTTGGTCAGCTTGTCCCAGACGGCCTATACCTCAGGATTACTCTATGGCAACTATGAATGGATGGCTGGGTTTACCCTTATTCTTTTGTCGCTGTTTTTTGCCCCGCTTTACCTGCGTACCCGGGTGCCAACTTTGCCTGACTATCTGGAAAAGCGCTACAATCGTGGGTGCCGGGACATGCTGGCGTTTGTTTCCCTGATCTCAGCCATCGTTATACATATAGGTGTGGCTTTGTTTACTGCCTCCACCGTATTATGTTTTATTCTGGGAATTCCTGAAACCGTAAATATACTTGGTATCAATGCATTAATGTTCTTTATCATCGCTCTCGGAGTTCTGACAGGTATTTATACAGTAGCCGGAGGTTTACTGGCTGTGGTGTGGACAGAAAGCATCCAGACGATTCTTTTACTGGCTGGCGCCATTAGTATCACCCTTATTGGCTTTAACGCTGTAGGTGGCTGGGATTCGCTTCAGCATACCTTAGCAACTGCGCCTCATCCCTTGGCAGGGATGGAAGGGGTAAAGGAAGGCATTCAACTTTCCACCCAATCTTTTCTTAATATGGCGCATGCCAGCGTCGATAAAACAGTGATAGGAAATATACCCTGGTATTCCATTCTGCTAGGCTATCCAGTTATTGGCATCTGGTACTGGTGTTGTGATCAGACGATCGTGCAGCGGGTGTTAGCAGCCAAAGATGAAAAGCATGCCCGTCTGGGTCCCTTGTTTTGTGCCTTTATTAAGATTTTCCCGGTTTTCTTTTTTGTAATTCCTGGAATCATTTGTGTGGCACTTGTACAGCAGGGGTATTTTGGTAAAGAAACCATAGATGGGACTGTGAGAATGATTGGTCCCATTAAGTCGGCCGATACCTACCCTTTCCTGATCACGCATTTATTACCCGTAGGATTTAAGGGCCTTGTTACGGCTGCCATGCTCGCGGCGGCTATGCAAACCTGTTCAGCAGCACTTAATTCAGCAGCAACATTATTCTCTTATGATATCTGGAAGCGTTGGAATCCCGCCACAAGTGATCAACAACTCGTACAGATCGGCCGATGGACTACTGTTTGTGCAACCATTCTTGCCATTGTACTTTCACCTGTTTTTGGTCATTATGAAACCATCTTTCAGGGAGTACAGATCATGGTCAGTTATATTGCCCCACCCATTACGGCAGTCTTTCTGGTGGGCGTTTTCTGGAAAAAAGCAGGAGGGCGTGCTGCCTTTCTGACGATGGTGATAGGAGCCGGTATGGGAGCTCTGTGTTTTTTCTTTGACTTTTTCAGAACCTACTTCGTTGGCGAAGGACCGATAGCCCAGCAAACGATTCATAATTCATTTATTTGGGGACTCATTTACAAATATGCCATTCACGATTTCATGCTGACCGCCTTCGGTATGTTCTGTATCTGTATTCTCATTCAGATCATCGCTTCACTCATCCTTGCTGAACCCTTGAAAGAAGAAGCCAAACCCCTGATTTGGGAAAGCTGGCTCGAACCTCTTCAGGCAAAAAGTGGCAGCGGGCTTTCTGACTACAGAGTTATCTCGGCCGTGGTCTTCCTTACTTTTGTCGCTTTATACTGGATATTCTGGTAAGAAGGCATTTACAATAATGGTACAGCCAGGCTTCTTTAATTTGAATGTTATCATAAATAGCTGTCCACTTGATACTCAATTCTGAATTTTCAATTATGCACTTATAATACCAAGAAACTGCATTGGTTAGAAAGGTCCTCATTACGGGGTAATCCGTAGCGAATTAGTCAGTACATATTACTTTCCATCAGGACCCATCTTTACATCTCGTACACGACCATATCCTTTCAGCAGAATCTCTTGCTGAGTAACCTGATCACCCTCAATCACCAGTCTTCGGACTTCTTCAAATGCCAGTGCCGTTACAATCAGATTATTTTGCAAATGGGGAAATAGCGGTGAGCTTACAAATTCTATCGCACTTACGGCAATCGATGGAGTCCAATAGGTGATGGGATGCTCCAACTCCTCTTTATGTATTTCTTTGATGATGATACTACCATCATACTCGATGCCATAGGTAATCACCGGCCATCGTAATTGGCTCCATTTTTAGTATGTTTAATTCATCACCTCCCGTAGGTCCATGTTCGCTAGCATAAATTACAACAGTGATCGGATGCTGCGCCAGGCCTTGCACATTTCGATTATCCCAGCTGTAGATGGCAATTGATATCCCTCTTGCAGGGCTTTCTGTTGCTCAACAGTTAATTCTATTGTTCGTATTTTTCCCATTTGGGAATTATAACATAACTAAACTTAGTTTTGTCCATTTACTTAATCTCTTTTATTCCATTCATTTAACAATAAAATTCCCAATACTGGTATGGCATTCGAACCTTAATTGATGTATTCACTTTTCTACTCATAAGGCAGAATATAAAAGAGCAATTAGCAGTAAGCTAATTGCTCTTTTGTGTAAGAAGAATATCTATTAATGAATCTATTTAGTATAGACTTTGGCAGCGTCTCTATACCCTGGCAGGTCTAAGTACCAGTTTGAATACACCACCCCAAAACTAGCTGCCCATGGCAAGAATTTTACATACGCATCTTTGATTGAAGCTCCTTCTACTGGATATTTGAAGCTGTTTACCGGCATGTTCAAGGCATAGGGCATGCCAAAAGATGTTTTATAATAAATGCCTCTGGCAGGATTAGATATATCATCTTTGGTGCCTAACAAGGTAAGATCTGCTTTCGATGTAGGTTTATAGCCTGGCAAATGCACTTCATAACCCCGGTTCTGGTTACAGATTAGGAAGGGATTAAAAGGAGCTGCACCTAATTCCTGCATAGTAAGTGTAGAAGTAAAGGTGGTCGTAATGGTTACCGAACCACAACTTAACTTAGGCTGATCCATTTTAGTGTTGATCTGATCATAGATACCATTTGGTACAAAATCGAAGGCATTCTCAAACACAAGGATGGTAGCTTTTGCCTGGCCCCCTTCTAATATTGTTTTGTTATGTGAACTTACGACACTCTTTATCTGAGAAGGGTTAAGTTTAGATAATTCAAAGCCAAGTCCATTTCTGTATCTGGCTCCTATGGCCAGTATATCAAAGGTTGAGATCAACTCTACTACTTTATTCTGACTGTTAGTCACTACATTGTGCGAGTAATTGACTACTAAATCATTGACATCAAAATCTCCTTTGGCCGGCCATAAGTCTTCGAAAGCAAGCGTACCTTTGGTAATATTGTTATAGGCTCTTACCGGGTCACAGCTATATTTATCCTGCTCATCTGGCACCCCATCTTTATCACAATCTTTCACCGGTTCACAAGAAGGAATATTTGTGTCGTCGATGCATTTGACCGGATCGGTAGTGATATAGAATAACACATCATTGAAGTCTTCATCTGAACTGGCATCGCTTCTTTTGATGTCCTCAAAAGCAAGAATACATTTATCTTCATATTTTAACAGTACACTATGTTGTTTTTTATCCGCATTCCCGGGATTAAAAGCAGGATTGGAAAACAGTTTGATATTATCTTTTGACACACTAGACCCATTCCATCCATTAGAAACAATAAAGAATCCAATGCCTGTACCTGCCTTCAGGGTTTTAGGTAGCTTTACTCTGTTTCCTGAAGCTAAGCCACCGCCACTGCCGGTAAAGGAGGCATTAGGAAATACAATGAACTTTTCATCTATTTCTTCCACTGATTTAGGTGCCTTATTTAAAGGATAAGTATAATAACCTAAGCTGTTTAAGAAATCTGCCCGCTCACTCACAAAGGTAATGGTGACATTGGCATCTTTGGTCAGTTTTACATCATAGGATACACCGGGAGCCAGGTAGGCAGGATTTACTTTTTTCCCTTCAGGCAAAGCCGTGTTGAGTATGTTTAAAAAAGAGGAAGGGATGACATGATTGGGACTTTGCAAGTATTTAGGGACACCCAGGCTATTGTATTTTCCAAGGTAGGTGTAGGATGTGCCATTAATTCTGCCATTGGCATCAGGGGTGATTTCTTCACCGCTGCTATCTTCCTGAGTGGGTACGCCAAAAGTATAGCTCACCTGTTGATCAGTAATAGGCACGGTTACCTGTTCTAATACACCAATATAATTACTTACTATGGTTACTTCCTGCAAGTGAGTAGGCAGGGCTTTATAAGCTGAAAGCTGTCCGGTATTATCAATACCTCCTTCTATCAACAGTTCACCTCCAAGGTTAGGATCTTTATCATAGATCTGAATATTAGTCATATTCAGAATATCCCCTTGCGAATCTTTGGCCCAGATATTAAAAGTAACATCTTGGGTTGTATTAAAATTGAAAGCTTCATTAATTTGGGTTTCCGTAGTGTTTCCGGGTGCCACCACTTGCTCTCGTTCCTGGCAAGCAAATAAGCTAAATACACAGGCACCAATGAGCAAAGTAGACTTAATAGGAATTGGATTTTGAAATAATTGTAGAGGTTGTCTCATAAATAAGAAATTTAGTAAACAATAAATCAGAATTATTTTTGCTTACATACATTCATTATTTATTACAGAGGTAACTTTTGAGAAAAATTGTATAGATATAAAATAAATACAATTTATGAGTATAATTTGTTATACTTCAGGCATTTGTATTTTCTTTAAGAAAGGAAATTAATGATGTTGCTTTCCTAGAGTACAATTTTAATTCATAATCAAAATTGTGGGTTAACAGGTTACCAATTAAAGTTAAATGATTATTAGAAAGTGCTGTTATACATAATTGAAGCTGTTTGAACTTTCTGTTTTTTATTAATTTTTCTCAGCAAAAGGACAGAGAAGGCAATCAAATGGAGTGCCACCCAAGTGCAGACTAGTGTATCAAATCTGACTAGTAGAGCTTTAAAGTTATCAGTTCTGAAGCTACCCAACGTGTGCAATTCTCCAAGCATTGGCATGTTCAATAACTGTTCTGCATTTATATAGCTCTTCATCAAAGTATACATACTCTTCCCTTTGTGATACACTATTTCTGGAATTAAGGGCTATGTTAGCCTCAATCTGTTTTTCTTTACATATCTTTCTTAGTTCTTGTGAGTCAAAGCCTGGATCGGCATTTAAAAATAGGCATTTCAAGTCAATGCCTGCCTTGATAAGCATCTCACAAAGCTCTTCAAACAGGGTTTGAATATTGAATAAATCATGGAATAAATCATGATGCTGACCTTCTTGTGGTGTAGCACAAGCTAGCATGTTTCCTGGACCTGCCACGTGCTTGTGCATCGGTTCCGTTATCAACTAAAAATAAACTGTTAGTGGTTGTTGTCTTTTTTCTTGCCTGATAGCCTGTCGCCTCTCCACCTTATTTACAAGGGGTGTGACTGCCGTCCAACTGCATGCTTGACAAATCCAGTTTATCTTTATGAGCAGACAGAATAGCAATCCATAATTTACTCCAGGAACCATCTTTGACCCATTCATTAAAATGATAATAAGTGCCTTGCCAGCTTAAGCTTTCTGTAGTAAAAAACTGCTGTAGAGGCAGCATTCTCAATTGGCAACCTGTTTTTAAGCGGTATAAAATCAATGCTACTACTTCTCTCATCAATTCTTTGCTACATGCTTTGCCTGTTTCTCCTACTGAAAGATTTGCTAATATATATCTGTCTATGTTATCTTTATCTAAGATTTTCATTGGAGTGTGAGTTTTATGCTTTGCAACACAAAATTCGCACTTCTTTGGAAATCTTTTTCTTTATCCTAAACAGCTTCAGTATTTGAATTTGGCATTTTATGCGAATCAGGGGTTACAATCCGGAAAGCATCATCAGCGCAGCGGCTAAACGACCAAACACATGCACCATCAAGCCTTCTTGGGAACGTACTTTGGAAGCATTTTGTATATAAGTTTTCTCTTGTATCCAACTAAAAAGAGATTCAATAGGCTGCCTTATTTTAGCAAGGGCAGTGTTGGTTAAATCCTGATACGCCTGATCAAATTGTTTAACGATGAGTGGCATCCCTTTTTTTTCTTTCATTGGCGTGAGCAGTGTATTGCCCTTGGCAAGCATGTGTTGTTGTAATTCTTTATCACAATAGGCTTTATCTAGAACACTCATATGGGCATAGCTTTTTTCCAACACACTCCGCAGGGCCGTCAAATCATGGACTGAGGCGGGGGTGATAGCTAAAAAGCAGGGGAAAGGCAGGGTATGGGCTCTTTTTAAGGCTAAGGTATGGAGTTTGACTCCATAATAATGCATGTTTTTGGTTGCACAATAGGCTTTGTTTGTTAATGGGGTGGCTACTTTTCCACTTCTTTTGTGAGAGCAGGTAAGAATAGGCATGGAATCGCCCAGCACAATGGTAAGGCAGTCAGCAGGTAAATAAAAAGCCTGTGTCAGTCTTTGGGTCAAGTAAGTAAAAGCGGCTGCCAAACGATTAATTCTATGATTAAAAGTCTGATAAGCAGGCAGGTTTGGAAACCAACTATGCCAGTATTTTTCTATATGCTGATGCATGGATTTGATTTTATATTTTTCTTCATAGCATAAACAAAACAGGTAAATAGTCAGGATTTCTTCATCACTGATTTGCCCTTCAAAATTATTTTTACTAAAACGTTGAACATTCCAACGCAGAAATTGATTATACTCTTCACAGATGTAGCAGTATAATTGGATTAGTTTAAGTTCGTGCATAAAACTTAAACCCTGTTTACTCTACATCTGTTTTTTTATTTTATACTCCTGATTCGCATATTTTATACATTTTCACTAATGGAATTATGTAAAATTATTCTGGCTTCCGCTTGCTGCGAAATACCCCAACTAATTTACCACCCCCGTTCAGGCCGACTATTTCTGTAGAGCTAAGTATTAGCTAAAAAGGCTATATTTGCCAGCATCTTCTATTTCTTTGAATAAATTATACATTATATGACAAATACTCCTCAACCCTTGCGGGTATTGGTAGTTGGTTGCGGCAATATGGGTGCATCACATGCAGTGGCTTATAGCTTACTGGACGAATTTGAGATCTGCGGGCTTGTATCTACCGGAACAAGCAAATCCATTCTCAATCAACGCCTGGGTGGCAACTATGACTTGTTCGATGATTTCACTGCTGCTCTACAAATTACCCGCCCGGATGCAGTATGTATCTCCACCTATCCGGATACCCATGAAGCCTTTGCTGTGCAAGCCCTTGAAAAAGGTTGTCATGTCTTTATTGAAAAACCTCTGGCTGCTACCGTTGAAGGTGCCCGGCGGGTAATTGCCGCAGCACAAAATGCCAATAAAAAAGTAGTCGTAGGCTATATTCTCCGTCATCATCCCTCTTGGGCTAAGTTTGTGGAAGTAGCGCAAGAGCTTGGCACTCCCCTGGTTATGCGCATGAACCTTAATCAGCAGAGCCATGGCCAGATGTGGAACGTGCACCGCAACCTGATGAAAAGCCTGAGTCCTATTGTAGATTGCGGCGTACATTACATAGATGTGATGTGTCAGATGACCCGTTCCAAGCCTATCCAGGTAAATGCCATTGGCGCACGCCTGACTGAGGATATTCCGGCAGGAAACTATAATTATGGACAGTTGCAGATTCGTTTTGCCAACGGTTCGGTAGGGTGGTATGAAGCTGGCTGGGGACCGATGATGAGCGAAACTGCTTTTTTTGTTAAAGATGTGATTGGCCCCAAGGGGTGTGTTTCTATTGTAGCCAAACAGGCGGCAGGGACAGGAAAGTCGGACAACGTGGACTCTCATACCAAAACCGAATCCTTACGAATCCACCATGCTGAGTTGAGTGCCAATAACCAGTTTGTGCAACAAGATACCTGGATTGATATGCAAGATGAGCCTGACCATCAGGAGCTGTGCAATCGGGAACAGCGCTACTTTCTGGAAGCCATCCGCAAAGACCTTGATCTGAGAGACCATTTAGAGGATGCCCTCAATAGTTTGCGCATTGCTTTTGCCTGTGATGAGTCGGTACGGACCGGCCAACCGGTGATGTTGTAAGTAGTATTAGGTGGAAAGCGATGTTAGGAAAAATACAGTTGTTTTCTGTGGTAAATATCTTTCCGTTGCTGTTCATATAAAAGCTTACGAACAGCAACGAAAAGTATATATTTTCCAACATGGAATGCTTCTTAACCTGCTTTGATGAGCTTGCCAAAGGTAATATCAAATCATAGAAGCAGCTAACCTAAATCCGGTAAAGGCGCTTAAATATGAATTACAGCCAATAAGTTCGTAAGTCAGAATAGGGAAAGGACAGATCTTGATGAATCTCTATAGTTAGATGCACTATGAATAGTACTATAAAAACTACCTCTTTTTATGAACCGCTTTACTCAATACCTCTAATAGTATTGCTTCCTAACACTATTTTTCTACTTACCTGTGCTCCTCCCCTGTGCACAATATCTGATTCGCCCAGGGCCGTTACGAGTAGTTGCTGGGAAGCATGCACATAGAGTGTACTCTCGCCAAAAGAGGTGGTAGTTGTTTTTTTACCTACTAACTTTTCACTGTCAATTTTATTTTCTCCATATACCCAATAGCGTTGATGATCGCTACTTCCGCTTTGAATCTTTATTTGATTTTGCCCATATAAAGACACTTTTAGCCTATTAGTTTCAAGGGCGATCAGGGTTACCTTTGATTCACCGAATACTTTCAGTTTAAAAGCAGGCTGGATCAGAGCACTCTTACAAATGGTTGTTTCTTCCCCTCTCACTTGCAAAACCTCCAACTTTCTATAGGTAACATAGGCGGTGATATGTACATTCTCATAGTCAGCCTTGTTGTAGGTCCATCCATCCTTGTCGTATCTTTGGTTTTTTACTCTTAGTTTAGCCCCATCCAAATATAACTTTAAGGTTTTACCTTCCACATTGTAATTGATTTTATCTTCAGCGACACCTTCATATTCCAGGCGTATACTTTCCTGCTCACCCTGCTCGAGCACCAGATTGATCAATGGACTAACAATTACTTTTTCAAAAGCAGGCAAAGATTTTGTAAGAGTTTGTGCCTTTGACATAGACAAGCAGCCTACTGCAAATAGAATCACTAGCAGAGATGGAATTATTTTTTTCATAGTATTTGAGCTTTAAGGGTTAACTAGAACAGGAAATTTATTTAAGAATTGGCCAAAAAAGAAAAATATATCTTTATCAATAAAGTGTAAGGTAAAATCATAAATCAGGAGTAATTATCTTCTGATAGCTTAACCTACCAAAGGACAGAAATCCTTGTTTAGCGAATAAAGCTACATTGATATAACAGATGTAAATAAGCTAACAGAAGTTGCTTGCCTCAGCATAAATTTTTACTAACACAAGCAGGCGAAAGCACAAATAGGGTTAATGAAATCTATTCCTATTGTTTTGCAATACTTAAAAAACTCTGGCAAATAAAGCAGATCCTGCATCTGATACTTTAATCTCTTTAATGGCTAGGTGAATACGCTTCACAAAAGGCAACGTTAGCCCTCACAAGGCAATACTTTTAATAGCTGTTGCTAACAAATTTCAAGCATAAAAACATCATCTATCAGCCTGCATTGATGTTATAGACCATACCGTTTGAGTTCATTCTTAAACAAAGCCATTGCCTCCTTAGCCCCGTTCTTACTTTTAAAAAGCAGGTTTACCGAAGCAATATTTTCTGTTTGTTTGCTGATCATATCCACCTTTGTAATAGAGAACTTCTTATGTGAGCTAATTAGCTCAAGTTCATACCAGGTATCGGGTCCTTGCTCAAGTTTGCCCTCGCCATAATCATATTTCTTTTCTATCAGTCGTAAGGAGGTAGCTTCTATATCTTTCAGACTAAACTTATAGGTAAACTGGGAATGTAATACATAGGTTTCGCAAAATAACTCAGTATGATTCACATACTGGACAAAAGCCGAATCTTGTATAAAACTAATTTGATTGCTTAATGCATCTTCTTCCAGACATGATTTTGTCTGACCTGCTTTTTGGTGGCTTACCACTATAAAGATTTCTCCTTCCTGTTTAACTAACGCTTCAATTTGCTGTTGAAAAATAGATTGAGCATAGCTAGTGAAAGCAGAAATACAGATCAATAGGTTACCAATGACAATTTTCTTTAGTGTAATAGTTATAAGATTTAGATTTTATGCCTCAATTAAAGCTTTTAAAAAGTAAATATAGTTTTTCGAACAGAAATAAAACTACTTGCTATACTTAAGCAGCTTATAAAATTAATATCAACTTTTATCTACTTACCCACATAAAATTATCTAACAAATATCTTTTAGAATATTATATTGAACCAACTTAAACCAAATCAATAAAATTGTAGCATAATACAGCTACCCATAAAAAATAGGAATAGTTAAATTAACTGGAAGGCTAAGGAAACAGTAAACTAATTGAAAATGATGGAAAGGTGCTATATTCTATAGGATACTTCCTTTCACATTCGTTACTCAATCTATTGATGTTCAATAAAAATCACTCTTATGAAAGTATTCTTTACTTTGTTTATGGTATGGAGCCTTTTTGTTCCAGGCAAAAATTCATTTCCTGTCCCTGCTGTCGCAAAGGCAGCGCCAATCAAAACCGGTGCCGAACAAACCGAAAAATACCTGCCTTATCTGAAAGGCAAAAGGGTAGCTATTCTTGCCAATCCAACCACTGTGATCGGAAAAACACATTTGGTAGACAGTCTTTCCAGATTGGGAATTACTATTGTAAAAGTATTTGGCCCGGAACATGGTTTTCGTGGCAATGCCAGTGCCGGCGTTGTGGTAGGTGATGAAACCGATCCGGCTACAGGTATTCGGGTGATCTCCTTATATGGTAAAAAAAACAAACCCAGCAAAGAAGATTTAGCCGATGTGGATATCATGATTTATGACCTGCAGGATGTAGGCTGTCGCTTTTATACCAATATCAATGCCTTATCCCGCTTAATGGAGGCTTGTTATGAAAATAATAAAGAACTGCTCATTCTGGACAGACCTAATCCTAATGGATACCTGATTGACGGACCTATTCTGGATATGAAGTTCAAATCAGGCATTGGCATGTTTCCTTTGCCAATGTCACATGGGTTAACCGTTGGGGAATTTGCTATGATGGCCAATGGAGAAGGCTGGCTGGCAAATAAAGTGAAATGTAAGCTAAAGATCATTCCGGTAGCCAACTATACCCACGATATGGCTTATACATTGCCGGTAAGCCCCTCGCCTAATCTAAATACCCAGCAGGCAGTAATGCTCTACCCTTCCACCTGTTTATTTGAGGGCACCTATCTGAATCATGGCCGTGGCACCCTTTTTCCCTTTACTGTTATTGGCAGTCCGGAGCTCAAAGGTAAATACGAATTTTCCTACACACCTACCAGTATTAAAGGGATGGCAGAAACGCCGCTGTTTATGAACCAGGTTTGTTATGGCCTGGACCTGCG
This sequence comes from Rhodocytophaga rosea, assembly GCF_010119975.1. Classification (GTDB taxonomy): domain Bacteria; phylum Bacteroidota; class Bacteroidia; order Cytophagales; family 172606-1; genus Rhodocytophaga; species Rhodocytophaga rosea. The sequence continues at coordinate 7,393,352 of NZ_CP048222.1, read as the reverse complement.
CAACTATGATGTGGAGCAACTGAGAAAAAGCAAACAGGTTAATCTGAAATGGATGATGGAATTATACCAGGCCTCCCCCTACAAGGAAAAATTCTTCGACTCCAGTCTGAGTAGAGAAATGGGTGTAATTGAAAGATTAGCTGGTAATGCTTTGTTCAGGAAACAGATTATTGCCGGTGCCTCTGAAAAAGAAATCCGTCAAAGCTGGGAACCCGGCCTAAGTCAATATAAACTAATGCGTAAAAAATACCTGCTTTATCCGTAAGGATAGTAGAATTGACCAGCAGCCTTGCTTTGCCAAAGATTGTTAGTACTGTAATAAATCCCTCCTCAACTTATATCTATCATTTATCAACAGTGGTATAATATGAACCAAAAAAATTTAATCGCAACCGTACAAATATCAATAGGAGCATCTATTGATAAAGTTTGGGACACATTCTGGTATTCCGGAAGAAGCATTGATTTCTTGGGCTAACGTAGGTACTTTTGTTTTGTCCTAAGCTAGACCAATTTTTTTCTGGTGTTTACAGCCCGTGACACATTCTGGTCAGAAATGTAAAAAGCCCTTCTGCTCCAACAGAAAGGCTTGAGATGATTTCAGTGGAGGAGCTATCAGCTACCCCGATCAGTATATTTTCATATCAAAGATACATTTCCTTGGGACTTTTTCAACTTAATCAAGTAAAGAAACATGAAAAACAAGTCTGTATCCATGGAAGTCATTAACCGCAATGCTGCCGGTATTGATGTAGGAAGCCGGTCACATTATGTAGCTATCGGCCAACAACGAGAAGATGTGAGAGAGTTTGGCGTTTACAATGAGGATCTAAGCCAATTGCTGGCTTGGCTTAAGGCAAATCAAATTACCACCGTAGCTATGGAAAGTACTGGTAATTACTGGCAGAGTTTATTTTCCTTTCTACAAGAAGCAGGATTAGAGGTATACCTGTGCAATGGTAAATTCACCAAAAACATCAAAGGCCGCAAAACCGATGTGCAAGATTGTCAATGGATACAGAAGCTACATAGTTTGGGGCTACTCAGTAGTAGTTTTCTGCCAGACCTAGCCACTGAACAATTGAGAACTTATTGCCGGCATCGCACTTCCCTGTTGGAGACCTCTGCGATGACCACACAAAAGATGCAGAAGTACCTACGATTGCTCAATCTTCGTTTAGATATAGTGGTCAAAGATGTCTGTGGACTGACAGGTTTGCAGATCATTGAAGCTGTCTGTAAAGGAGAAACCAATCCACAAGTACTAGCCTCTTTTCGTCATGGTAACTGCCGTAAATCAGAGGAAGAAATCGCCAAAGCCCTGCAGAGTAATGGGAGGAAAGATTACCTGTTTGGCTTACAACAGGAATTTGACCTGTATAAAATCCTGCAGGCAAAGATGGAGCAATGTGATGTAGCTATAGCAAAGCTACTTTCTGAGCAGATTGAAGGGGATGAGACAAAAAGAGCTTTACAGGCGGAGGCTAAGCCGCATAAAAAGGTGAACAAGAATACGCCAAAAAATATGGACTTGAATCAACTTGCTTATCAGTACTTTGATGGGGTGGACCTGATGCGCATTGAAGGAGTGAGTCATGCAACAGTGATTGCCCTAATGAGTGAGGTAGGCTGTGAAGGGATCAAAAAGTTTGAGACATCCAAACAATTCACCTCTTGGCTCAGATTATGCCCCAATATAAAAATTAGCGGCGGTAAAGTATTAAGTAAAAAGATTGCCAAAGGCAGTAATCGTTTAAAAATTGCGCTCAGGTTAGCAGCCAACACAATAGGCAATCTCAAAGACACCCATCTATCAGATTTCTTCAACCGCATCAACTATAGAAAAGGTAGAATAGCCGCTATCTCAGCCACAGCTCGAAAGCTGGCAGTCATTATCTGGAATATGATCGTCAAACATGTACCCTATAATCCGCCTAGTCAATACTTATTTATGGATCAGAAAAGAAAGATGAAACTAGTACAAAGGATCAGAAATAAGATTGCTAAATTGGACTTGAAGCCTGAGGATGTGGGCTTCGCTATGAACTAAATTTAACTGTAGACATAGACGTTAGTCAGTAGTAATAAACCCTGAAAAGATAAAAATATATATGCTTGGCACTACGGTTATTTCCGACTGGAAAAAGGGTAGCCAAATCGTTTGGAAAGGAGAATGGAAAGGGAAACAATATGAAGACAAGGGAGTATTACTTCAAATTAACCCACAAACCAGGCTACAATATAGCCATTTCAGTCCCCTTACCGGACAGCCGGATATTCCCGAAAATTATCACACGGTTACTATTGAATTGACAGACAGGGATTCACAAACCCTTATTTCTCTCTCACAAGACAAGAATGCCACCCAACAAGCAAAAGAGGAATCTGAAAAGAACTGGACCATGATGCTGACAGGCCTGAAAAAACTTTTAGAAGAAAAGGGTTAATATAAACAAAACACGGGTCTTAACTATTAGGAAAGAAAATGATACTACTTTAAATAGTACCCAACAGAGTGTTTAGCAATACAATTTATCTATAATTAACGAAGATACCCTGAAAGTATATTCGTTAATTATAGATCTTAAAGTCCTGATTTTCACAGAATATATATCCCTCTAACCCTATTATTTCAAGCAAATTTTGTTGATTCGCGGGCTATTAGTTCACCAGTCAGGCTAATGTTGGCAGCTATGGAATGTTGCGTTACAAGCCTGTTCAGCATCATCTCGTAGCTGATGGTTACAATTTCGAACAGTGGCTGTTGATAAGTAGTAAGCGAGGGTTGTAATACTTTCCCATACTTCATATCATCGTAACCAGCTACCAACACATGCCGGGAAACAAGGATACCAATCTGCTTAAAACTAGACATGATCACAGCTGCCGTTGAATCATTGGCACATAATACGCCAGTCTTTTTGGGTACGATTTTCATCTTTCTGACGAAGTTTAAATCAGCAGGCTCTCCTACCATAATATGTTCTCTGCTAAAAGGAATACCGGCATCAAAACAGGCACTATTGCAGCCGGCAATCCGTTTGTAAATGCTACTGGCGGAGTCTTTGCGGTAACAAAAGTATATTTTCTCACATCCGGATTCTATTAGGTGCTTGGTCATTATATACCCGGCGTTGAAGTTATCCAGGCCAATTACAGGATACTGGCTGCGTTCGGGAAACGAGTATATATCTCTGTCAATTAAAATGACCGGAATATTTTCTTTGTCAAATAGTTCGCAAACCTTTTTATTCACCCCTGCTGCATTTTCTGTTCTTTCTAAAGGCGCAAAGAAAACACCACTCACGTTTTCTTCAATATACCTTTCACATATTTTAATGATAGAATTTTGCCTGACCTGCGCATGGTTGGCAATCGCCCCTTCCCACAAAAATTTTGGCTCTTTTTCCTTTTCTATGGCCAGGAAATGATCATGAATGGCACCAAAAATTTCTGACTCTCCTGCCCCAGGCAATAATAAGCCAAAGGTGTATTTTTTTCTTTCCCCATTAAATACCACGGTAGTTCCTTGCCCAGGTGTTTTTTTCAGCAAGCCCTCTTTTTGTAAAGCATTGTAGACTTTAGCTACGGTAGGCCGGGAAACCTGCATTTCGGCAGCGAGTTCCTTTTCGGAAGGAAGCAAACTTCCAAAGGGAAGAGTCCCATTTAAAATATCATTCCTGAATCTGGCAATTGTTTCTGTAACCTTTTTGGCGCTCATTATATGAATTAAGTTCTTTCAAAATTATTAATTAAATGTAAATAAAATGTAAAGAATATTAAAAGCCAAAAATATTTACATATACTTTACATTTACATATATTTCCTACAAAAAATCTAATTTTTCGGCTTAAAAAAGTTCTATTTTGTATTTTTCTATAAAATATTTTACTTATTCTATTGCAAATGTAAATCAAATATATACTTTAGTACACTTAAATGTTAGTTTTAATAAATATAATGTAAACAAAATGTAAAGTATCCATAAAACTATTTAATCACCCCAACCAAAATCTAATAAATATGAAAAGGAATATTTTACTTAACCACAGGCGTATGAGCAGGGTGCTTCTCATGGTGTGTCTGCTTTTACTGGCACAGGTGAGTCTGGCGCAGCTACGGACTGTGAGCGGTACCATTAAAGATGAACAGGGAAATCCGCTTCCAGGGGCAAATATCATTGTGAAAGGCACTACTTCAGGAACTACCTCTGATTCTAATGGAGGGTATTCCCTAGGCATTTCTTCTGCACAGGATGTGCTGATCATTTCATTTATTGGTTATTTCGGAAAAGAAGTTCCAGTGGGTAATCAATCCACCATAGATGTAGTACTTCAGGCCGATGTGCAAACCTTATCAGAAGTAGTAGTTACCGGATATGGTACAGAAAAAAAGTCTGATTTAACGGGTGCGGTGGCAGTAGTAGATCTTAACAAAGTGAGAGACATTCCCAGGCCCAATGTATTGCAGACCTTGCAAGGAAGAGTGCCGGGATTATACATTGAATCCAGCGGGCAACCCAGTGGCCAGACTGGGCAGGTATTGATCCGGGGTCTAAATACATTAGGGGATAATTCTCCACTGTATATCATAGATGGGGTTCCTACAACCGCCAACGATGTAATTTCAGGCCGGGGTGCTGCCAATGGTTCGACGACTAAAAATGTTTCTCCACTCCAAAATATTGATCCTAATGCCATTGAATCTATTCAGGTATTAAAAGATGCATCAGCTGCCTCTATTTATGGTGCCAGGGCTTCTAACGGCGTAATTATTATCACCACCAAACAGGGAAAAGGCAAACTCAAGGTACAACTGAGTTCATCGGCTTCTTTTCAGAACCGTTTCGGAAAAATTGATGCGGCCAATACTATAGAAAGAGGCAGGGCGCTTTGGCAGGCTTCTATCAACGACGGCACTGATCCTTCCATTCACAGCGCTTTATATGCATTTGATTATACAGGAACAGGAGCAAATGCGGTGTTAAACAATGTTACGCCGGTACAATGGATAGGCGGAGATCCTTCTTCCCTGACTCCGGCTCAGGTTCCGGGAACCGACTGGCAGGATGTAGTATACCGCACTGGTTTTGTAACCAACAATAACCTGACTTTATCCGGAGGAAGTGAGTCAACATCTGCTTTGTTACAGTTCGGGTATTTGCATAATAAGGGGGTTAAAGAGTATTCAAATTTTTCTAAAATGAACATGAGGCTCAATACCTCGCATAAAATGTTCAACAACCGGTTCCGGATCGGCCAGAACCTGAACATTGCCAAAACCAGGGAAACTCCCGAACCAACGGATCTGGGTGGCGCAGGAATGGATTATCTGGCAACCTATCAGAACCCCATTTTGCCGGTATACAGAACCGATGGTACGTGGGCTGGCCCCTTGGGATCTGGAATGAGCGACCGGAATAATCCGCTGCACATGATGTATATCAACCGCAATAATAAAGACAATAACCTGATCCTGTTTGGAAATGTATATGCCGAATTAATTCCTTTCGACAATTTTACTTTAAGATCAAGTATCGGCTTGGATTATACTTTTTCCAATAACTGGTGGATTCAAGAAAAATATACAGAAGGATTTCTGACCCAGAGTGTAAATAGGCTCAGTGTGTTTCATGGCGAACGTACCAACCTGACCTGGACTAATACTGCAGATTATAACCTTCAGTTGGGGGCTAATTCACTCAATTTTCTGGTGGGACTAGAAACCGTAAAAGAAGATTACAAAACGACGGTTGCCAGGAAAGAAGATTTTGCCACCCAGGATTTTGACTTTTTTCAACTGGATGCCGGAACCGGCACAGCGAGTTCGGGAGGCAGCAGAACCGGCTATCAATTATTGTCCTACTTTGGAAAAGTCAACTACAATTTAGCCGACAAATACCTGGCCTCAGTGACGCTCCGCTACGATGGATCTTCGAGGTTCGGTAAAAATCAGCAGTTCGGATTATTCCCTGCAGCTAACATTGGCTGGAGAATCAGTAATGAAGCGTTCATGAGCTCTGTGGATGTTATATCCAATCTGAAAATCAGGGCTGGCATTGGACGAGTGGGCAATCAGAAAATAGGAAACCTGGCTAGGTTTGGCTTGTATGCACCGAATTATGGTACCATGGATTTCAGGGACTGGTATGGGGCCTGGCGAACCATCGGAACCGCCTATGACATCAACGGAAACAATAGCGGTATTCTGCCCTCCGGCTATGTGGCTCTGCAGCAGGGGAATGATAATTTAAAATGGGAAACCACCGATGAAATCAATATAGGGATAGACTTCGGCTTCTTTAAAAACCGCATTACAGGTTCCATTGACTACTTTACCCGGAATACAAAAGATATTCTGATTCGACCTCCGTATTCGGCAGTAATTGGTGAAGGAGGCAACCGATGGATAAATGGCGCTACTGCCAAAAATAACGGCTTTGAACTATCGCTTGCCTATCAAAATACCAGCGGTCCTTTTACTTACTCAATTTATGGAAATGCTGCTCATTTCCGGGATAAAATAACCAATTTGCCGGAATCCGTGATCCGTTCCTATCCTGGTAATGTGGAGCAAACCATTCTGTGGCATTCACAACGGTCTATTTTCGGCTATGTAACCGATGGCCTTTTCCAGAATGAAGAAGAAGTAACTGCACATGCGGCGCAGCCTGGAAAAGGCATTGGCAGAATCCGCTACAAAGACCTCAATGGCGATGGAAAAGTAGATGCACTGGACCAAACCTGGCTGGGAACCACCTTGCCGGATGTTGAATATGGGTTAGGCTTTGATGTCAGCTACAAAAATTTTACACTCTCGGCTTTCTTTCAGGGTGTGTTGGGAAAACTGACCAACGATGGAATTAAAGGCGATTTTACCCGTGTCAACAACGGAATGAATTTCGGAACTGGTGTATTTGATGCCTGGTCCCCGCAAAATCCAGGTTCGCCACTGCCTGCCCTGAGCCTGGTAAATGCCAACGATGAGTTCCGCTCTTCTGACTATTTGTTTGTGAATGGCAGTTATACTAAACTCAGAACCTTGCAATTGTCCTATGCTTTCCCCAGAGGTATTCTTGATGCAGTTAAGCTTGGAACCTTGCGGATGTTTGTAATGGGCGAAAACCTGTTTGCACTCAAGGATAACAAAGGGGTAAATAAGATATATGCCCCTGATCCTGAGAATCCGTTTTTAACCTATCCTCTCACCAGGAATGTAACGTTTGGCGTCGACCTATCTTTTTAAACCACCTTTCAATTTTTAAGTTATGAAACGGACTATCATAATTTTACTAACTATCGTGTCTCTGGTCGCACAATCGTGTAGAGATTACCTGGATTTTAAACCCAAAGGAGTACTAAGTTCTGAGCAGCTCAATACCCCAGAAGAAATAGATAAAATGGTAATTGCTGCCTATGCCACATTGAGCAACGATTTTTTCTTATCTCAGATGGCCTCAGTACCCTGGATCTGGGGCAGCGTCCGCAGCGATGATGCCTATAAAGGGGGTGGCGGAACCGGAGATAATTTTGACCAGCACATCATGGAAACCTTTAACCTGCTGGCTCCTACCAACGGGCAAATAAACGACATCTGGATTTATCTCTACGAAAATTTAGGCAGGGCTAATGATGCACTCCGGCGCATGGAAAACATGACAGAAGCCAATTATCCGAACTTAAAAATGCGTCAGGCCGAATGCCGGTTTTTACGGGGTCACTGGCATTTTATATTGAAAATTCTCTACAAACATCCGGTTTGGGTAGATGCTTCTTTGCCCAAAGAACAATTAAATACCTTAACCAACGACACCTTTATAAGCGATGAATTATGGAACAAAATAGCCGAAGATTTTCAGTTTGCCGTAGATAACCTTCCCCTGGTTCAAGAGCAAGTAGGACAGGCTAGCAAAGTAGCGGCCTGGGCGTATCTGGCTAAAACCCGCTTATACCAGGCCTATGAGCAGGATGATAACAACAATGTAGTCAATATCAATCAGGCCAGGTTGCAGGAAGTTATTACCTTATGCAATAATATTGTGAATCAAGGAGGCAGAAGTCTGTCGCCTGATTTTGCAGACAACTTCTTGTGTGGCTTTGAAAATGGGCCGGAATCTATCTTCTCAGTGCAATATTCGCAGGATGATGGTACGCAGAATGGTAAAATTCAACTCGCTACCGGCGTTGCCTATAATATGGCGCCTCAGTTTGGATGCTGTGATTTCCTCAATCCCAGTTATACCATGCTCAATGCCTTCAAAACAGACCAGGTTACCGGACTGCCTATGATGGATACCTACAATAACGAATTCCTTTATAAAATCAATACCTGGGCGAATGTAAACGATCTCAGCACCATTGATTTTATGAGCCAGACCGTTGACCCCAGGATGGATCATACCATTGGCATTCCTACCCACCCCTGGAAATACGATCCCAATTTTGTTACGACCAAGAGCTGGAGACGGGTGCCTGAAGTATATGGGTATTTAACCAGTATGAAAGCACTGGAACATTATAATAGCTCCTGTTTTGTGAAATTAGGGCCGTTTATGGGTACCTCACGTAATGCAGATATTATCCGCTACGATGATGTGTTGCTCTGGCTGGCAGAAGCGTATATCGAATTAGGTCAACAAGATCAGGCATTACCTTTGATCAATCAGATCCGGGAACGGGCTGCCAATAGTACAGGCAGATTAGTCCGCAACAATGGAAGCCCTATCTCTAATTACAAGGTGAGTTCCTATATCAATGGGGTAAATTGCAACTGGACACAGGATTTTGCCCGGAAAGCCTTGCAGTGGGAAAGAAGGTTAGAATTTTCAACCGAAGGTGTCCGCTTTTTTGATCTGGTCCGCTGGGGAATTGCCGCCGAAACGCTGAATGCTTATTTTACCAAAGAGAAAACCACGTTTAGTTTCCTAAAAGATGCTTTCTTTAAGAAAAACAGAGACGAATATTTCCCAATTCCACAAGCACAGATTAACTTTTCCCAGGGATTGTACAAGCAAAACAAGGGCTGGTAATCCATGCTTCTAATCATATCCACCTGAACGTTTCTGGTGGATATGATTCAAGTAAAATTAATGTATCTGACTATTCATTGCCTATAACCTATACTCCATATGCTAAAAGAAAAAGTAATAGTATTCTTCCTGATTGTGTGTGTCCAACAAGCCATTGGGCAATTTAAAGTGAATTATAATCCGGATGTTCAGCCGGTAAATAATATGCAGTATTTTGTGCCCAAGGGAAACGAACTGTTTGTAGGCGATTGTATTCCTTTCAGCCACAATGGTACCTATTATTTGTACTGGTTACTGGACTCTGCCCACCATTCGGCGCTCAATGGCTTAGGCGGGCATCAATGGGCAGTAAGCACTACTAAAGATTTAAAAACCTGGAAACATTATCCGGTTGTGCTGGGCATTGATGAGGAATGGGAAAAATCCATTTGTACCGGCTCAGTGGTCCATCATAATAATAAATTCTATGCTTTTTATGCCACCAGATTGCTCGTAGATGGAAAAGTAAATGAGCAACTCAGCTACGCCATTAGCGACGATGGCATACACTTCACCAAGCAAAAACCCAATCCTTTCTATACTTCTGCCCCAGGATACAGCACCAGAGATTTCAGAGATCCTAAGGTATTCGTAGACAAAGAGGGCGTTTTCCACTTATTCGTCTCCAGCCGGAGTAATCAATCTGCTATTCATCACTGGGATGGTAGTCTGGTACATATGGTTTCTAAAGATTTAAAAAAGTGGGATATCAAACCACCTATTTTAACCGGTCAACGGTCTGTTCCTGAATGCCCGGACTACTTCAAATGGAATAACTGGTATTATCTGATCTATGGTGATGCCGGTGATACCTATTATGTAAAATCAAAAAATCCCTATGGTCCCTGGGAACAGCCAGATGATCAGGCCTTGGTGGAAGACTGGTCGAATGTAGCTAAAACAGCAGAGTTTAAAAACAACCGGCGAATCGTTGCGGCCTGGGTTCCTTCCCGGAAGGAAAATAAAGATAATACCAACGAAATGTTTGGAGGGAATGCCGTTTTCCGGGAACTGGTACAATTGCCAAACGGGACACTGGGAACCAAATTTCCGCCTGAAATGCTGCCGGAAAAAAGCTCGCCTGTCGCATTGAAACTAATGAAAGATTCGCTGGTGCAGGAATTATCTGAAAACAGCTTTTCGATTCATGCACCCAATGGCGTAGGTACGGCACACTTTGAGAACATACCAGTTAATGGCAGAATCACCATTGAAATTGAGCCTACCGGCACCAATGAGGAATTTGGATTATTGTTGCGTTCCAATGAAAATGGTTCTACAGGATATAATCTTTCTTTTTCGGCCAGCCATCAGACTGTTAAGCTGCATAACTCAGAAATAAATTCGGTAGAAGGATTGGACAAGCCTTTGAAAGTAGATATTATTATGAAAGATGGAATCATAGACGTAGATGTAGACAATAGAAGGTGTATAGTGAACCGCTTACCAGAGCAAAAAGGCAATGTACTGTGGTTTTATGCCAAACATGGCAATGTAAAATTCAAGGCGATTAAGGTTTCGCCCCTCACCCTTACTAATTAAATTACGATGCTACTAGGTTTTGATATTGGTGGAACCAAATGTGCAGTGGTTCTGGGCACAACGCTTACCAACGGCGACCTCCAGATTGTAGACAAACAAGTGTTGCCTACAAACAAGCCAGTATATGAGATGATAGAAGGCTTGTTTGATACAGCCGACGAACTTCTGGTGAAACAAGGAATAACTGCAGAAAATATTGCTGGCATTGGTATCAGTTGCGGAGGTCCGTTAAGCAGTAAGAAAGGCTTGATTCTATCTCCTCCCAACTTGCCGGGCTGGGATAATATTCCTATTGTTTCTCTCACAGAAAAAAGATTTGGCAAAAAAACCTTGTTACAGAACGATGCCAATGCTTGTGCGATGGCCGAATGGAAGCATGGCGCAGGCAGAGGTTTTTCTAATATTATTTTCCTCACCTTTGGAACAGGTATGGGAGCCGGGCTAATTCTGGATGGAAGACTCTATTCGGGCACATCGGATCTGGCCGGAGAAGTTGGCCATATTCGGCTGGCTAATCTAGGGCCGGTCGGGTTCGGAAAAGAAGGGTCTTTTGAAGGTTTTTGTAGTGGAGGTGGCATTGCCCAGCTTGCCCAGATAAAAGTACGGCAACAATTACAGATGGGACAGAAGGTATCATTCTGCCAAAGCCTGGAAGAACTGCCTTTTCTCACGGCCAAAATTGTAGCAGAAGCTGCTTACCAGGGAGATCCGGTTGCCATCGATATTTACCGGACTTGCGGGCAGTATCTGGGTGCCGGACTTTCAATCCTGATTGATATCTTAAACCCTGAAATTATTATTATGGGTAGTATTTATGGCAGAGCACAGGCACTGCTCGAGCCTTATCTGCAAGCGGTAATTCAGACAGAAGCTATTGAAGAATCCCGTAAAGCTTGCCGTATTGTTCCGGCGTCTCTTTCAGAAAACATTGGTGATATAGCCGCTCTTTGTCTGGCAGAAAGTATTGCTGCTGACTATTCCAATCATATAGAAACTATCAAAAGATAACGTTCATTTAGGTATGAATCAATCTCAACAAAATAAAGGGTATCAGGTAACCGGACCGTTAATCAGAGCGGCCATCGTTTCGTCGCTGGGTGGCTTGCTGTTTGGGTTTGATACAGCCGTAATTGCAGGCACTACCTCTTCCGTTAAAACGCTGTTTAACCTTTCCGACTGGGCGATGGGCTTTGTAGTTTCTTCCGCTTTGATCGGTACTATTGTGGGCACACTAATCAGTTCAAAGCCGGGCGACATCTGGGGAAGACGGGATTATCTGAAAGTACTGGCGGCACTGTTTTTCATTTCAGCCATAGGTTGCGCCATAGCCTGGGATTTCTGGTCGCTCGCTATCGCACGGTTTATTGGCGGTATTGGTATTGGCGGTTCCTCTGCCATTATTCCCATGTATCTGGCAGAAATCTCGCCGGCAAAATTACGCGGACGACTGGTCATATTATTTCAGTTTAATGTATGCTTAGGCATTCTGGTTGCCTATTTCTCCAATGCTATCATTGAGTTGCTCAATACGGATGTACTTACCATGCAATGGCGGCTCATGTTTGCGATGGGTGGTGTTCCGGCATTGTTATTTTTTATCATGCTGTTTACCATTCCTGATAGTCCACGCTGGTTAATGTCTATAGGAAGAAATGAGGAAGCCAAAGGTATTTTACTGCAAATGGGCGAACTACAGGTAAATGAGGCGATGACCGAAATACAAAATTCTTTAAAGTCCTCAACCAGCCATACTACTGAAAAACTCTTTCAGCGGAAATATGCGTATCCTATTTTTCTGGGAGTGGCTGTAGCTGCCTTTAACCAGCTTTCATTTGTAAACGGCTTTCTTTATTATCTTAATGATACACTCAATGAAATAGGAGCATCCTTCGGTGGAAAATTCCAGCCTATACTCATTGGGGTGGCCAATGTAATTGCCGTTACAGTCGCACTTCTTACCATTGATAAAATTGGAAGAAAAAAACTTTTATTAATCGGTTCCTGGGGTTCTGCTATTCCTTTGGCTTTGTGTGCATATATTGCCTGGACCAGGAATCTGATTGAGCTGTTTCCGTGGGGAGTGGCTTGCTTTATTCTCTTTTTTTCCTTTTCCCAGGGAGCAGTGATCTGGGTATACATTAGTGAAGTATTTCCTAATAAAGTTCGAAGCAAAGGCCAGGCATTGGGAAGTTTTACTCATTGGAGTTTATGTGCGATAGCGGCACAAGTGTATCCGCCCATTGTAGCTAGTTCCAGCATAGGTTTAGCCATTCCATTCCTGTTTGGTTGTGTGATGATGGTACTTCAGTTCTTTGTGGTTTGGTTCTTTTTTATTGAAACCAAAGGAGTACCTCTCGAACAACTGGAAATCCAGTTGGGTGTCAAGAAAAAAGAAAACGAAGAACTAACAATACATGGCAAATAATATATAAAAAACTCAATATGAACTTATTACTTTTGAATAGGCTGTATACCAGGCTGTTTAGATTAACACAATCCCTTAGGTTCATAAATGAAATAGATGAATCAAGCGTAGGTGTAGTAGCTCAAAGCTTACATATGAACTCAAGAAATAGCCGTTTCTATATCTAGATCAAAAGTGACCAGAGAAGAATGCGCCTATGTGTGGCAGGTCTAAGAGAAAAGCTAGTGTTTTATAAACCGTTTCAAATTTTCAAGTCTGATGCAAAACAAAATTAGCCGATAGTAATTAAACTTAGTAAATGAAAAGCAAAAATAAATATGTGGAGTATCTAATAACCAGGTCTGTCGGTAGCTTCTATAATATTTTTCCGGATAACAAAATCACCAAAATGCTCCCCTCCTTCCCTTTCCTGGGCATAGGATGCAATAATAGGTTCAAGTGTTTCTATAATCGCTTCTTCAGAAAGCATTTCTTTATACAAGGAATTTAACCTGTCTCCGTTGTGGCTGGCCCCTAAGTACAAATTATACCTTCCCACAGCTCGGCCAATAAGGCCGATTTCTCCCAGTGAAGAGCGGGCACAGCCATTGGGGCATCCGGTCATTCGTATGTTGATCTCCTTGTTTTCCAGACCATGTTTCTTCAGTATTACATCCAGTTTATCGATGAGAGAAGGTAAATAACGTTCTGCTTCGGCAAAGGCAAGGCCGCAGGTATTCAGTGCAACACAGGCCATAGAATTTCGCCGGAGTCCGGTTAGTTTGGGGTGGTTGAGTACTCCATACTGCATTAAAATATCTTCAATGGTGCTTTTATCTGGTTCGTCTACATTGCCAATAATCAGGTTCTGATTTCCGGTAAGGCGCATGTCTCCTTTCAGCACAAGAGCTATTTCTCTCAGTGCTTTTTTCAACCCATATCCTTTCTCATCTTTTACCCGGCCATTTTCCACAAACAGGGTATAAAACCATTTGCCATTACTCCCTTTTAGCCATCCATACTGATCGCCATTGGTTTGGAATTGATAGGACCTTGGTTTTTCCAATTCCCAGCCTAAACGGGTTTTCATTTCCTGAACAAACCATTCCAGCCCTCTTTTGTCGATGGTGTATTTAAGCCTGGAATTTCGCCGGTTGGCACGGTTACCATAATCTCTCTGGATGGTGATTACCGTTTCTGAAGCTTCTATAACTTTATCTTTGGGCACAAACCCTATGACATCTGCCAGCCTCGGATAGGTTTCTTTTTCACCAAAAGTGCTGCCCAGGCCTCCGCCCACACAGATATTAAATCCTTTCAGTTCACCATTTTCTTCAATAGCAATTAAACCCAGATCATTAGCAAACACATCAATGTCATTTCTGGGCGGAATGGCTAAGGCAATTTTAAACTTCCGGGGCAGATATGTTTCCCCATATATGGGTTCTTCATCAGGAGTACCGGCTACTTTTTCCTCATCCAGCCAGATTTCGTGGTAGGCGGTGGTTTTCGGCTTGAAATATTCACTTAACCCGACCGCAATATAATACACCTCTTCATGCACCCGGGACTGGTAAGGGTTGGGCGTGCACATCACGTTCCGGTTAACATCTCCGCAGGTAGCAATAGTACTTAATAAGGTTTCATTTACAGCCTTAATGGTAGGCTTAAGGTGGCGTTTTAAAATCCCATGAAACTGAAACGACTGCCTTGTAGTAAGTTTCATGGTGCCATTGCCATATGTATCCGAAAGTTCATCCAGGGCAAGCCATTGCTGAGGTGTGGTAATACCTCCGGCCACCCGTACCCGTACCATAAACTGATACAAAGGCTCCAACTTCTGCTTTTTGCGCTCACTTTCCAGGTCGCGGTCATGTTGCTGGTAAGAGCCATGGTACTTGATTAGCTTTATATCGTCGGGGTGCAAAGCGCCGGTTAAGGGATTGCTCAGGCTTTCCTTGATGGTGCCCCGCAGAAAATCACTCTTTTCTTTTATATATTCATCGGCAGATAATTCCTGCTTTTCCAGTTGCTCTTGCATGCTGCTGATTGTTTCTTAGTAAAAAACACTGCGCTAATTTGATTGTCCTAATAAATATCTGTCTGGTAGCGGTTCGACAGTTGCAGATATTTTACATATTCTTCGGCCTTTTCCAGGGTTATGCCTCCCTGTTGTTGAATGATGGTCTTTAACGTACGATCGACATCTTTGGCCATTTGCTTGGCATCGCCGCATATATAAAAGTGGGCACCATTTTCCAGCCAGTCATACAAATCTTTTCCATTATCCATCATTTTATGCTGCACATACTGTTTCTGCTGCTGGTCTCTGGAGAAGGCTACATCTGCTTTAGTAAGAATGCCTGCCTTCAGGTATTGCTGCCATTCTGTTTGATACAGAAAATCGGTAGTAAAGTTGCGGTCGCCGAAGAACAGCCATGAATTTCCCTGATGTCCGGAAGCCTCCCGGTGCTGCATAAAGGCTCTGAAAGGCGCTACGCCTGTGCCAGGACCAATCATAATAATAGGCGCATCGGGATCGTCGGGAAGTTTAAAGCGGGTGTTTTTATCTACGAACACTTTCACTTTATCATCTACTTTAAACCGGTCTGCCAGGGTTGCTGAGCAAAGCCCTTCTTTATGCCTTCCATAGGCCTGGTAGCGGACTACTGAAACTAGCAGGTGTACTTCCTCTTCAACAGCCGCCTGGGAAGATGCAATAGAATACATTCTGGGATTATTTTTCCTCAGAACAGACAGCAGATCGCTGGCAGATAATTTATAAGGAAACTCTTTCAGGAGATCCAGCAGATCACGTCCATGCAGATAGCTCAGCAGCTTTTCATTATCCGACAGGATATTTTGAAGCCGGGTACTTCCGGTAAGCTGGGCATATTTTGACAAAGTCACCGATGAAAGGGGGCTCAGTTCATAATCATAGGTCAGCGCCTGAGAAAGAGTTTTTTCGCCATTATGACCTTGTACCAGTTGCATATCTGATAGATGAGTAGCTTTTAACACACCTTCTATCAGGGAAGGAGAATTGGTGCCATATACCCCAAGTGCATCTCCAGGTTCATACTGCAATCCGGAACCTTCCAGGCTCATTTCAAGGTGTATGGTTTCTTTGGAAGAGCCCTTTCCATTCAAGTTAATCTTTTCAAGAATGGTAGCCTCAAACGGGTTTTTTCTGGAATATACAGACTGACTTGCCACAGTTTCTCCCGTAACTTTTATATCTGCCGCAGGAGTTATGTTCGAGTGTTGAGCCATTACTTTCAGTAATGCTTGTTGCCAGGCCACTGCATCGTCCTCATAATCCACATCACAATCTATACGGGGGCTTATGCGCTGAGCGCCTAATTTCTCCAGGATGGCATCAAATTCTTTTCCGGTCTGGCAGAAGTCCACATAGCTGCTGTCGCCAAGAGCCAGTACAGAATACTGAATATGGGAAAGATCCGGAGCTTTTTTGCTATGCAGAAAATGATAGAGTTCCTCAGCTTGCATAGGAGGTTCGCCGATTCCATGGGTGCTTACCAGCACAGCAAGATTGGTAATTTTTTTCAGGTCCCTGGTTTTGAAAGAAGCCATATCAAAAACTTCCACTTCTATACCCTGCGATTTGGCATCAGTGGCCAGGGTTCGGGCTAACGCTTCACAATTACCAGTATGTGTGCCATACAAAACCGTTAATTTCTGCGTAGAAACAGCTGAGCCATTTGCCGCTATACTACTGCTGGCTGCTACACCTCCTGGAAAAGCTTGAGACAATCCTGTAAAATAGCCACTCAGCCATTGAATACCTTCGGCATCCAATCCAGATAAGGCTTCACTCAATTGTGTGGCTTGTTTCTCAGAAAACGGTCCCCTTTTTAATCCCTGCTTAAAATCCATGAGCTTTGTTGATTTGGTTATAGTGTATTTCTTAAACCCGTTGCTTCCAAATGGGGAATATGGTTGTTGAGTTATCATTTCAAGTGATAATCATTCTTTACCCCTTTTAGAAAATGGAATACTCCCACAATACTATTTTATGGTTCAAAGGTAGGTTGGATGCGTATCGTATCCCAATCGCATTTTTTTATCTTTAATAACTTAAAGTTATAGCAATAGCTTAGAAAGAAAAGGTAGATTGAAGAAGACGAGGCAGGTGTACGAGAAAACATCGTCAAAACAAACTTAAAATTATGCAGTATTTATGAATAAAAAGCCTAACCTCATTTTACCGCTAAGCTTGTAACCGAAAAAATTAAATAATTAAAGATTATGATTCTGTAGCAAAAAGCGGATAAACAGCGCAGGTAAACCACCTTCCTGTCCCTGGGGAGTGATAAAGTAAAAAGTACGGTGAATACTAAACTTTTTAATTTCTATAATTTTGATCGTTCCACTTTCCAGTTCCTTCAATATAGCATGTAAAGATAAAAAAGCTATACAATCAGAATGTTGCAGGTAGGACTTGATGGCTTCTGTACTTCCCAACTGCATTTCTACAAGTAAGTCCGACAGGCGTATACCCTTTTGTTTTAAGGCATCTGCAATCACCTCCAGTGTGCCAGACCCAGGCTCTCTGAGCAAAAGAGGAATCTTCGTGAGTTGCTCCAGGCTGATTTCTTCTTTTTTAGCCAACGGATTTTTACTGCTGCACACCAGCACAATTTCATCTTTTAAAAAAGGGGTGTAATGCAATTCCCTTCGTTTGGATTTTCCCTCGATGACTCCCACTTCTATCTGTTTATCGAGTAATGCCTGTTCAATGAGTTCGGTATTGCCATTAAAAAGCTCCACTTTTACTTCCAGGTGCAGCCTGTGAAACCTGGCTAAAAACGGGGGCAAGACATACTGGGCGATGGATGTACTGGCACCTACATGCAATACTCCCTGAAAAGACTGGTTTAACCGGCCCAGATCAAATTCTATTTGCCGGTAAATTTCCTGTATGGCCTCCGTATGTTTGAGCAGCACTTTTCCGGCAGCTGTAAGCAGCACCTTATTGCCTCTGCGTTCGAAAAGAGCCTGGTTAAACTGGCTTTCCAGCTCTTTGATGTGATTGGTAACAGCCGGCTGTGAGATGAGTAGTTCTTCAGCAGCTTTGGTAAAGTTAAGCCTCCTGGCAACTGTGTAGAATACTTTCAGGCGAAAATCGAACATTTATAATAGTAAACCTATTTTTAGAATGAGAGGAAAAGTATTCATCTTTTTGAAAATTCTACCCGCCTATAACTATAGAAGAATGATCCTATACTCTTAGAAAAATTAATGAGCATGAATCCTAGATAAGTCCCCTACCCCTGTTTCAGAGGTAAGCATTGGGAATTGAACCGCGTTATCACTAAATATACCTATTATCCTCCTCTCAAAGATAGCAAGTTAGAACTGACAAATTCAGATTCTACTGTTATAAAGGCGATGATTTTCATACTACAGCTATCCAGTAGCAGACATAATGCACAGAAAAAGATATATAATAGCAGGTATAGGCCGTATTTTTTTTCAGGTTTCATCGGGCTTATTTGTTAGTTTCGTATATCATAACTTGTAATGATATAGTACAAAATACCGGCAATGGTTAACAGTAAAATACTACTGTATGGCATTGGCTTACCATCTGCATCCTTATCTTAATAATGCCGTGTGCATTGATACAATAGTGGAAAGTAAACCAGGCATTACTCCTTATAATAGATCCTTTTCAACCCCTGTTTAAAACAATCAAAGTTTAGTTAGCGAATTCAAAGGAGTTTTTGTTACTTTATATTAGTCTTCTTTTCTGAACAGCCTTTTTTGCGTTTATTTATTCTCTCCGGGATCTGTCATGATCTATCAAAGATATAGTCCTTGCAGTGAACTAGCACCTTTTGTAGAATGCTACTTTATATGGGATTCCCAGAATCAACCCATTGACAATCTGATGGTAGAATCACCCCCCAGTGGTTTTTGTTCCATTGTATTTAACGGCGGTGATCCTTATTACCTGCAAAATAAAAAGTACGAAAAATTACTGGTTCCTCAGCAATTTGTTGCCGGACAGGCTATTTACAGTTATAAACTTTTTTTGCAAGGCACTATTTCGCAGGCTGGCATTGTATTGAAACCGGCAGCCCTTGCCACCTTATTTGACCTGCCTACCTACCAATATACTGAGGAGCGGATTGATTTGACTCAGGTTTTTCCAGCCACTTTAATACACAAATACAAAGCATTGTTAGCCAGTGCTTCCCAGGCAATCGAAAAGGTAAAGTTACTCGAATCATTTACCCTACATTATTATCAAACCAATCAGCCCAGGCCCGACTTCATTGACAAAGCGGCAGATTTGATTATGTTAAAAAATGGCATGTTGAATGTAAAAGAGATGATGGAAGGAGTATACATGTCCCGGAGGAATTTCGAGCGTCAATTTTTTAAAAAAGTGGGGTTGAGCCCTAAATATTATGCCCGCATCCGGCGAATGGCTTATCTCTTTCATCAGATTGCAGGCAAACAAAAAGTGAACTGGCCTTTGCTGTTAAATCAGTCTACTTACTACGATCAGTCTCATTTTATTAAAGATTTTATCGAGTTTACCGGAAGGACGCCCCAGCAATATCTGGAGGAAAACAAAGAACTTGTTCACCTGGTGGGAAGCCTGTCTCCCAGACGCTAAAATAAAAATTGCCGCATTTTTACAATGAACTTGCCGCATTCTTACAATACCCGGTCAGGGATTCGCTTTATCTTTGTGTATATAAAAAGGGATTAAAAACCATATGCAGCCATTGGTTGTGGAAACAGTGGAACTTGCATATTGTGCTCATCAGCTAATTCCTAAATGCATCAGCTATGGTTTAAATGGCAACACATAACAATTCAGCAAATCAAGTAAAACCAATAATATTTTAAATTCTACCTAATACATTTATTTTTATGAAAACAAAAGAACTACAAACCCTGAGCTTAAAAAATACCTGTGTTGAATTCCTGTTTGCTTACCAGCAAAAGAATATTGACAAGATGCTCTCCTTATGCGAACCGGATGGCACCGTTCATTTTATCCCTCTGGGTGAAAATGGCAAGGGTACCATCAGCCAACTGGGCAAAGGTATCTGGACGGCACTCATAGATTGCTTTCCGGATATTGATAACACCCTGGATGCCGCCATTGCTGAAGGCGAAGATACGGTTCGTTGCCAGGTGGTGATCAGGGGAACCCAGGCAAAAGATTTTGCGGATATTCCCAGCAAAGGCCTTTCTTTTGATAGTGATCATATTTTCATTTTCCATTTAAATAATGAAAACCTGATCGACCAGATAACCATCACCTGGAACCATGCAGATTTCAAGCGGCAATTAGGTGCTTCATAGTTTGTTTCCTTTCCGGCCATAGTCAGCGTATTGGAAAGAGAATTTATTTAAAGCTTTTTCTTCAAACATTTTCAGAAAATCAAGTTAAGCTGATCAGCAAACCAATTGCCTTGATTGGCCAGGACAAGCTTTGTAAAATTCTCTTATATGGATTTCTCCTACAAGCGATGTACTGGTACTATTGTATCAACAGACATATACACCTGGGAAAGCCTATTGTGAAGAACTTCCCTACCTGGCAGGCCGGTCACTATTGAGGACAAAAGTTAATAACCTGGCCTGCAAAACTTCCTTCCGGACCCGCAACAAGGATATTTAAATCGACTAATTATGCTTATGCTATGGCTGATTGCCTTTTTTCTGATCGGCTGCCTGATGGGTATATTGTTTCTCAACCGCTATCAGTTAAAACATAAAAACCTGAAACTTTCACTGGAGAATGAACAATACTCCCTTTTACAGAATTTGCAGTTCCGCCGGAACATAGACGAAACCATTCATTATTTTGCAGCTTCACTCTACGGAAAAAATACGGTGGAGGAAATTCTCTGGGATGTAGCCAAGAATTGTATTTCCCGCTTGGGTTTTGTGGATTGTGTGATCTACCTGCTGGATGAACAGCAAAACGTATTGGTGCAGAAAGCCGCCTACGGCATTAAAAACCCACAGGATTACACCATCTTTGAACCCCTTCAGATACCATTAGGGAAAGGAATTGTAGGAAGTGTGGCTTTGACAGGCCGGGCAGAACTGATTGAAGACACATCCCTTGACTCCCGTTATCTGGTAGATGACCAGATACGCTATGCTGAACTAACTGTGCCTTTACTTCTCCACGATAAGGTGATCGGTGTGATTGATTCTGAGCATCCGGAAAAAGGTTTCTTCCGGCAGCACCACCTGGAAGCCTTGCAAACCATTGCAGCCATTTGCAGCAGTAAAATAGCTAAAGCTAGGGCAGATGAAGCCGCAGAAAAAGCAAAACTTCTGCAACTGGAGGCCGAACACATTAAAAAACTCGACCAGATCAAATCTAAGTTCTTTGCTAATATTTCTCATGAATTCCGTACGCCATTGCACCTGATTCTGGCGCCGCTTCAGAAGAAAGAAGAGGAAATTTCATTAGAGGAAATGATGATGATGGAACGGAATGCCCACCAATTGTTAAAACTGGTGAATCAACTATTGGACCTTGCTAAGGCCGAAGTAGGTATGCTCTCTGTAGAACTCACCAATGGAAATATTATTAGTTTCCTAAGCCATACAGCCGGTTCTTTTCAGGCACTTGCCGCAAATAAAGGCATAGAGTATATCATTGACATTCCAGATCAGGAACTTATGGTGCCTTTTGATGCCGATAAACTGGAGAAGATTGTATATAATTTACTTTCGAATGCCATTAAATTTACTCCTCCAGGTGGAAAAGTAAAAATTGAGATAGCTTTTGAGCTGGATCATAAGCTTAAAATGGTAGTAACTGATACAGGACTGGGCGTTCCGGCACATTTGCAAAATAAAATATTCGACCGTTTTTACCAGATTGACAATTTGCAAACCAGGTCTTTCGAGGGAACCGGCATCGGACTAGCGCTTACAAAGGAATTGGTCGATCTATGCAAAGGATCGATCAGCCTCAAAAGTTCTGAAGGTAAGGGCACTTGCTTTGAAGTAATCTTACCCCTGGCTTATGAGCCTATGCAAAATTACCCTCACACGTTTACAGGAATCACGATAAGCCAGTCGCAGGAAAAATTGAGTTTACCTGTACAGGCTCTAGATTGTGTAATGACTGTTGAAAAAGAGGAGGAAAATGCGAGCAAACCAACTATTTTACTGGTTGAAGACCATGATGAACTCAGAAATTACCTCAGGCAGCAATTAGCGGAAAGCTTTCAGGTGAGGCTGGCAAAAGAGGGAAAGGAGGCACTGCGTATGGCCATAAAAACTGTTCCTGACCTGATCATTACAGATATTACCATGCCGGTTATGGACGGAATGTCACTAACCCGGTACCTGAAGGAGAACCCTATGACTAGCCACATTCCTATTATTATGCTTACGGCTAAAGATGATGGCGCATCAAAAAGAGAAGGGTTTTCTACCGGTGCAGAGCAATATCTGGTGAAGCCATTCATCTTTGAAGAATTACAGGCAATAATTAACAGTTTACTCACCCAGCGGAACAGGCTGAGGGTCAAATATAGCAGGGAAGTAATTTTACAACCTACCTCCCCGACCATCCCAGACCGGGAGGCTGAGTTTTTAGAGCGGGCTGTGCGTATAATTGAAGATCAGATTGCGAATGAGAACTTTACCGTAGAAATGCTTCAAAAAGAGATAGGCATGAGCCGGATGCAGCTCCACCGGAAACTCAAGGCCCTTACCGGCCAGTCGGCGTCTGATTTTATCCGGTCCATCCGGCTGAAAAGAGCCGCAGACCTGTTAGGTCAACCTGGCCTTCAGATAGCGGAAGCTGCCTATTTATCCGGATTCAGCAACATGTCTTATTTTTCAAAATCTTTCAGAGAGGAATTCGGATTGCTGCCTTCTGAATATGTAAAACAGCAGGCATCATAATAATACTTTCCTGTCGAGTGAATCGAATAGAAATTCTCAATTATAATTTAATAACACAGTTTCTCTACTTTTTGCCTTTTTACATACGTGGTAATATCTGAGAGACCGGTGTTATCACAAAAAATTTCCTGATCTATCTTTATAATATCAGCAGACATGAGCTGAGAATCCTTTCAAAACCAGGCAGCAGCATTAATGATTAGGTATACGCCGATTTCAATCAGTCACAAATATATTATCACCTGTCAGCTGATATTTTATAGTCCAGTTATAAAGGATATTCTTTAGCGAGACAGGAAAGAACAATGCTGAGGTGTTTACCCTTGCAATATTTACAGAATAACAAAAAGCAATTAATCAACCCTAAAACAATCAATAAAAATGAAAACTTTCGTTGCACTTTTGGTAACCTGTCTTGGCTTATTAGCCGCTTTGGCCTCTTTTAATAGTAAACCTACCCAGCCCAACACTATAGACTATCCAAAAGAAAGGGAACAAATTTTACAGGTAATAGAAAATGAGTCTAAGGCATTCTGGGATAAAGATTATGAGAAATGGGCTGCCTGCTGGGTTCATGAACCTTATATCCGGACGATGGGATGGTGGAAAGATGGTGGGGTAACGGTAGTAAAAGGATGGGAAGAAAGAGGTCCAGAACCAAAGGGTATATGGATGAATTTCCGGAACCCAACCCTCAGAATGTAAAAAGAGAGAACATCAATATGAGAATATTACAGGATGCAGCCTGGGTCACGTTCGACCAGTATGGCACTGATACCGGAGAGCCGGTGATGGATATGCCTGGACTCAGCCGGGAAACCCGGTTTCTGGAAAAGCAGAACGGACAATGGAAGATAGTATATGTAGGATGGCTGCTGGAAGGAAAAAAGAAATAATATAGTGTACTGCACCTTGCTTGATTTTGCATTGCTAGCGTATATGAATTTCTGTCAGATCTGAAATAATCAAAATACTCCACCTCTCAGTTGTGTCACCATCCTCACAGTGGTGACACAACTTACATCCTGGCTTT